>CBIGXQ010000102.1:0-8341 GCA_966193865.1 uncultured Sphingosinicella sp.
GTACTGGACCCCGAGCCGGCCCAATTCGCCGATGATCTGCCCGCACAGGTCCGCCTGGCGGGCCGCGAAAGGATCGAAGTCGCAGCCGGAACGGTGGATCGTGACCGGCGCCCGCTGATGAGCGGCGGCTCGGTCGGGATTGGCCGCGCTTCCCATCGTCCAGTAGATCGGGAAGATCAGAAGCAGGGTCAGCGCATAGCCGATGACGATCGGGCGCTTCCGGCCGACCCGGTCGGACATCCATCCGAACAGGATGTACCAGCCGCATCCGAGCAAAGCGCCGAGAGCGACGATGATCTGGGCCGTGGTCGAATCGACCCTCATGATGTTCTGGAGAAGCGAAAGGGTCGAGAACATCGCCGTGTACCAGATGACGGTCAGGCCGGCGGCGATTCCGAACAAGGCGACGAACAGCCGCTTCAGATTGCCGGGATAGGTGAAGCTGGCCTTGAACGGATTGGCGGCGCAGCCACCCTGTTCCTTCAGCGCCTTGAACACCGGGCTTTCGGAAAGCTTGAGGCGCATCCACAGCGACACGGCGAGCAGCAGGATCGAGAAGAGGAAGGGGAAACGCCACCACCATGTGTCCCAGGCCTCGGTGCTGACCAGGCTCTTGGTGCCGAGAACGACGGCGAGGCTGAGGACGAAGCCGCCGACCACCGAAGCCTGGATGAAGCTGGTGTAGAAACCGGATTTTCCCGGCGGCGAATGTTCGGCGACATAGATGGCGGCGCCGCCATATTCGCCGCCCAGCGCCAGCCCCTGGCAGATCCTGAGCAGGATGATGAGGATCGGCGCCGCGATCCCGATCGCTGCGGCCGACGGCACCAGACCGACCCCGGCCGTGGCGAGGCCCATCAGGGTGATGGTGACGAGGAAGGTCGTCTTCCGGCCAAGCCGGTCACCCATATAGCCGAACAGGATCGCGCCGAGCGGCCGGAAGCCGAAGCCGACAGCGAAGCCGGCCCAGGCGAGAAGCGTCTGAAGAGTCTCGTTGCCCGACGGAAAGAAGGTGCTGCCGATGATGCCCGACGCCGCAAGCGTGCCGTAGATGAAGAAGTCATACCATTCGAAGATGGTGCCGGCCGAGGAGGCGCCGATGACCAGGCGGGTCCGCCGCGCCTGATCGGCGCGATCGCCCGAAACCGGCGGCTCCTGATCCAGATCCGCAACGGCTTCGGCCATCACACGCCCCTCCCTGCCCGAAGCGACTGTGTAGGCGGCGCAAAGTGCTGCAGGCAAGCGGATCGGACGGCGGCTTGCCATGCTCCCCGCCATCTTCCATCGCGACGCCATGGAGCATTGCTTTCCGCCGGTCGTCGACGCCGACACGCGCCTGCTCGTCCTCGGCAGCCTGCCGGGGGCGGTGTCGCTGGCGAAGCAGCGTTACTACGCCCATCCGCAAAACCAGTTCTGGCGGCTGATCGGCGCGGTGATCGGACGCGACCTCGTCGCTTTTCCCTATGAGGAACGGCTGGCCGCCTTGCGCGAATCGCGGGTCGGGCTCTGGGACACGGTCGCCGCCGCGACCCGGCGTGGCAGCCTCGATTCCGATATCCGGCTTCACGAGGCGAGCGACGTCGGCCGCTTGGCCGAGAGCTTGCCGGAGCTTCGGGCGATCGCCTTCAACGGCGGCACCGCGGCGCGGATCGGGCGCCGGCAGATCGGCGAGACCAGGCTCGAACTGATCGACCTGCCGTCGAGCAGCCCGGCGTTCAAAAGGCCTTTCGAGGCGAAGCTCGAGGCCTGGCTGAAGCTTCGCGCCTTCCTCTGACCGGCCCGCCGATTAATTGGGGACACTCTCTATTTTTCCCGCCGAACCGAGCCTCATCGCCCGGTCAAAAAATATATACTGTCCCCATTTTAACGGCCGGGGCGGCGGGCGAGCAGGAACAGCACGATCGGCCACAATATCGTGTTGATCAAGTCCATTCCCGACGACATGTAATCCCACTTGATTCCGTAAAGATAATCGACGGCCTCGTTCAGCACCGCGAGGGCGATGACCACGGCGAGCGGGATCCAGGATCGCATGCGCTTCCTGAGCAGCAGGGCGGTGACCACGAAGATGGCCAGCCCCGCATGGACGTGAACGAGATTCTCGGACATGCCGGTGCTCTCGCCGAGCGCGACCTTCCACGCCAAATATTCCTGGATCATGAAGCCTCTTTGCTGGTGCCGGAATTGCAGAAAGCGACGATCCGATCGGCGAGTTCCGGCCGGGCGATGACCAGATCGGGGACGAGCGAATCGCGATTATTGTAGACCAAGGCGGTCCCGTCGACCCGGCTCGCATGGAGACCGGCACGGAGCGCTACTGCCGCCGGAGCACAATTGTCCCATTCGTGCTGGCCGCCGGAATGATAATAGATATCGGCCTCGCCGGAGACGACCGCCATCGCCTTCGCTCCCGCCGAGCCGAGCGGCACGAGTTCGGCGCCGAGGAGGGCCGCGATCGTCTCCGCTTCCGGCGGCGGCCGAGTCCGGCTGACGACCATCAAGGGACGCTCGCGCGCCACGTCCGCCCTTTGGACTCGATCGGAGCGATAGAGCTTCCCCCTCGCCGGCAAGGCGACTGCGCCGAGCCTCGGTTCCCCGCCGACGGCGAGCGCGACATGGACCGCCCAGTCGTTTCGGCCTTCCGAATATTCGCGAGTGCCGTCGAGCGGATCGATGATCCAGAGCCGATCGCTTGTCAGCCGCTCGAGACGGTCAGGACTTTCCTCGGAAAGGATCGGATCGTCCGGCCGCCATTCGCGAAGGCTGGTCAGGATGAAAGCGTTGGCGACCTTGTCGGCGACGATCCCCAGGCGTCGGTCGGCCGGGAAAGTCGCGCTTCGCAATTCCATCAGCAGGCGCCCCGCCCCTTCGGCAAGCCGGGCCGCAAGTTCCTCGTCAGTCAAATCGGCCCCTTCCCGCTGGATCGCCTCGGCGCCCTGATGCGGCAGGATTTCGGCCGCCGCAATCGCGACGATCGGGCGCAGCCATTGCGACCGGTCCGGCCAGGCTCTAACCGGACCTGGTGGAAGGCGCCGATTTCCTCGTCATCGGAGCGGGTGTGGCCGGATTGTCGGCGGCGGCTCGGCTCGCCGCTCATGGCCGGGTCGCGGTCATCGAGGCCGAGGAAGCGATCGGCTATCATTCCTCCGGCCGAAGCGCGACCTTCTCCCACTATGGCATCGGCAATCGGCTGGTGCGCGCACTGACCGCCCATAGCCGTGACTATTTCCTCGAGCGTCGCGATCCGCCGCTTGCCCGGACCAGCAACGCCTTGTTCGTCGCCACCGAGGCGATGCTTCCGGCGCTCGAGAAATTGCGGACCGACATGGCCGAATTCACCGATTCGCTCAGGGATCCGGCGCCTGACGAGCTCGGCGCATTGTTCCCGCCGCTCCGCACCGGAAGCGACGCGATCGTCGCCGCCATCCTCTACCCCGACGGACTTCGACTCGATTCCGACGCCCTTCTCCAGGCTTATGCGAGAGAGGTTCGAGACCGCGGCGGGCTTGTCCGCACCGGAGTCCGGCTCTCGGCGATCCGCCCGACCGGCTCCGGCTGGCGGATCGAAAGCGAGGCGGGAGAGTCCTGGTCGGCGCCGATCCTGATCAACGCGGCGGGCGCCTGGGCCGATTCGGTCGCCCGCGCCGCGGGAGTCGTGCCGCTCGGCCTGAGGCCGCTCAGGAGGACGATCATCGTCGTCGATCCTCCCACCGGCGCCGATGTTCGCGACTGGCCCTTCGTGAAGACGGTGGTCGACGATTTCTACATCCTCCCCGAGTCCGGGAAGCTGATGGCCTCACCGGTCGACGAGGTGGAGAGCGATCCGTGCGATGCCCAGCCGGAAGAATATGACGTCGCCCTCGCCGCGTCCAAGGTCGAGCAATATACCACCCTGGCGGTAAGCCGGATCGCCCACCGCTGGGCGGGCCTTCGGACCTTCACCGCGGATCGGGTCCCGGCCGCGGGCTTCGCCCCCGGTTCGCCCGGATTCTTCTGGCTTGCCGGCCAGGGCGGTTTCGGATTGCAGACGGCACCGGCCATGGCGGAGGCCGTCGAGGCGATGATCACAGGCACGGCCTGGCCGGCAGGCCTGTCGACATTCGGCGTCGAAGCGACCGATCTTCGGCCCGAACGTCTTCTCGAACATTCGTCGTCAGCCGCCGAAACATGATGACAGTCGCTTCGTTGAGCCGCGAAGGAAAGCGATGCTTCAAGGGGAAACCATCAATTTGAGCGAATCTCCCGACGGCGCCGCCGCGACCGGGGAAGAACCGGTCCCACAGCCGCCGCTTTCCCGAGTTCGGACGGTCAAGAGGATTGCCCTCGGAGTCGCCATCCTGACCGCCGTGATCATCCTCTGGCTGATCGTCACGGCGCCCTTGTCGCGATCGCTTGGGCCGATCGCTGCACCCAGCCTCACCATCCTCTCGGCCGAGGGTGAGCCGATCGCCCGGCGAGGCGCGGTCATCGGCGATCCGGTGTCGATCGACGAGCTGCCGCCGCACGTGCCGCAGGCTTTTCTCGCCATCGAGGATCGGCGATTCTACCGCCATATCGGCGTGGATCCCTACGGAATCGCCCGGGCGATGTGGCGCAACCTGCGCGCCGGACGAGTCCGGCAGGGCGGGAGCACGATCAGCCAGCAGCTTGCCAAGACGAGCTTCCTCAGCCCCGAGCGGACGGCGGCGCGAAAGATCCAGGAAGCCTTCATCGCGCTCTGGCTCGAAGTCTGGCTGAGCAAGGACGACATCCTCAGCCGCTACCTCTCCAACGTCTATTTCGGCGACAATGTGTACGGCCTTCGCGCCGCCGCCCGTCACTATTTCGACAGCGAGCCGGAAGAGCTGACGGTCGCCCAGGCGGCGATGCTGGCCGGGCTCGTCAATGCCCCGAGCCGGCTTGCCCCGACGAGCAACCTGGAGGGCGCCCAGGAGCGTTCACGGCTCGTCATGCAGGCCATGGCGGATGTCGGCTACATCAGCGCCGAAGAGCATGAGGAGCTGAAGCCGGCCCGGCTCCGCCTCGGCGAGCGGGACGACGTTCCGACCGGCACCTACTTCGCCGACTGGGTGGTGCCGGAGGCGAACGCCCTCGCAGAAGAGGATTATGGCCAGCGTGAGGTGCTGACGACCCTTGAGGGTGATCTCCAGAGGATAGCCGTCCGAGCGGTTCGCCGGGCTCGGCTCGGCCGTGCCCAGGTGGCTCTGGTGGCGATGCGGCTCGACGGCCGGGTCGTCGCGATGGTCGGCGGCAAGGATTATTCCCGAAGCGCCTTCAATCGGGCGACCCAGGCGCGGCGGCAGCCAGGATCGGCGTTCAAGCTGTTCGTCTATCTCGCCGCCTTTCGCGCCGGCTACACGCCCGTCACTCCGGTCAACGACGTCCCGATCAGGCTCGGCGACTGGCAGCCCCGCAATTATGGCGATTCCTATCGCGGCCGGATCACGCTCCGCGAGGCCGTGGCCTTTTCGAGCAATTCGGTGGCGGTTCAGGTCCAGGAGCGGGTCGGTCGCGACAATGTGATCCGGGCGGCCCGCGATCTCGGCATCACCACCCCGCTTCGTCCCGAGCGGAGTCTCGCTCTGGGGACGAACGGCGTCAGCCTGATCGAGCTTACCGGCGCCTATGCCGCCGTGGCCGCGGGCCGCTATCCGATCCGGCCTCGCGGCCTTCCCGATTCCGCCAATGGCTGGCTCGGCCGCTGGTGGCCGACCGCCGAAGAGCTGAGCCGCGACCGCGCCTTCCCGATGCTCCGCGACGTCCTTTACGCCGTCGCCCATCGCGGCACCGGCCGGGCGGCGGCCCTGTCGGTGCCGACGTTCGGCAAGACGGGAACGACCTCCGATTATCGCGACGCCCTGTTCGTCGGCTTTGCCGGGGACCTCGTCGTCGGAGTCTGGGTCGGCAATGACGACAACAGCCCTTTGCCGGGCACCACCGGCGGCGGCGTGCCCGCCCAAATCTGGCGCAACTTCATGACCGAGGCGCTCGGCATCGGAACGTCGCGGCCGGTCGCCCCGGTACCCCTCACCGAAACCGACCGGGTGACGCCGCCGCCGGCGACTCAAGACAATGTCCAGGAGGCCGAGCCCCAGCCCGAGCCCGCGCCGGCGCCAGCGCCCGGCTCCACCTTCCCAGTCCGCCTGCCCGGACCCGACGATGGACGGGACGTGCCGGACGTCATCGCGCCGCCGCCGGTCCCTCCCCGAAACGGCCCCGAGAGCGAGGATTTCGGCCCTGCCTAGTGACCCGATCCTGTCCGAGGACTATGAGAACGGAGCCATCGAGCGCACCGCGCTCGCCGAGAATCGGACCTTGCTTGCGAACGAGCGGACCTTCGCCGGCTGGATGCGGACGAGCCTCGCCGCCGTGGCGATCGGGATCGGCTTCAATGCCCTGTTCCAGACGATGGAGCCCGAGTGGGTGCCGAAGGCGATCGCGACCATTTTCCTGCTGATCGGGATTTTCGTCATCCTCTCGGCCGAGCGACGCGCCTGCGCGGTCGTCGAGCGGCTCAAGCCGCACGAGATCAAGACGTTCAGGATGATCAACCTGCGCCTCGTCAGCTGGTCGATCAGCCTGGCGACCTTGGCCCTGATCTGGGCCCTCTGGCAATTGGACGGGCGCTAGATCCTCGACGCGGGCGTCGCGATGGTGCCGGCGCGGCGCGCGCGGCGGCGATCATAGACCTTCTTCGCGCCATAGGCGCCGATGGCCGCGACTCCGAGCGGCGTGAAAGCACGGCGCAGCAGCCAGGGCGCGGCAGCGCCGATGAGCATGCCCTTGCCGCCTTCGGATCGCCCAGCCATTCGCCGGCCAAGGGCGGCGCCGATGATCTTGCCAATCATGTCATTCTCCGGTCATGAGTTCCTTGCCGAGAGAGCGCGGCACCGGCGAGAATGTTCCTTGCGGCACAGGAGGATATCCGATGAACGGCGAGCCGATCAGTCACCGGATCTTCATCGAGCGGCTCGTCATCGCGATCATCGTCATCGGCATCGCCCTGCTGCTCTGGAACCTTCGCGGCCTGTTCATGCTCGTCTTCGGCGCGGTGCTGGTGTCGGTGATCCTCAACCTCGTCGCCGAGCCGATCCGGGAGCGCCTTCGGGTGCCGGACTGGGCGGCCCTCCTGGCGGCGGTCGTCCTCGTCGCCGGAATCATCGTCCTCGCGGTCTGGACGTTCGGCGCCCAGATCAGCCGCCAGACCGGTGCCCTGCGTGAGATGATCCCCCAAGCCTGGATGGCGCTCGAGGCGCGGCTCGACCTCTGGGGCCTGGGAGACGCGGTCCGCCAATGGAGCACGAGCATCGGCGCCGGCGGCGGAGTCGTCGCCAATCTCGGCAATATCGCCGTCTCGGTCGGCAATGGCATCGCCGATACCCTGCTCGTCATCGTCGGCGGAATCTATCTCGCGGCCCAGCCGGAGCTCTACCGGGTCGGAATGATCAAGCTCGTCCCCGAACGGGGCCGGGCGCTGGCGGCGCAGGCGCTCGAAGCCAGCGCCCGCGGCCTCCGGCTTTGGCTGCTCGGAAGGATGGTCTCGATGATCGTCGTCGGCCTGCTCAGCTGGCTCGGCCTTCTCATCATCGGCGTGCCCTCGGCCCTCGCCCTCGGCCTGCTTGCGGCACTGCTCGAATTCGTCCCGTTCATCGGACCGATCATCGCGGCGATCCCGGCCATCCTGCTCGCCTTCGCCGAAAGCCCCGAGCAGGCGATCTGGACGGCCTTGCTGTTCCTCGTCATCCAGCAGTTCGAAGGCAATATCCTCGAACCCTTGGTCCAGCAGCGGGCCGTCGACCTGCCTCCGGCCCTGCTCCTGTTCGCGCTCGTCGCCGGGGGCCTGGTCTTCGGCATCGTCGGAGTCATCCTCGCAGCCCCCTTCACCGTCGTGACCTACGTGATGGTGAAGCGGCTCTACGTCCAGGAGGCGCTGAACACGCCGACTCCGCTTCCGGGTGAAGGCAACCAGGCGAAGCCGGCCGAATCCTGACCAGGGTGCCGTTCAGTCGAGAAAGAGCTCGGCTGCGGCCTCGACGACGGCGTCGGGATCGAGCCTGTAGGCGCGGTAGAGATCGGCCAGGTTTCCGGTCTGGCCGAACCGGTCGACTCCCAGCGGGCTCACCTTGTGGCCCTGGACGCCGCCCAGCCACGACAGCGAGGCCGGCGCCCCGTCGAGCAGAGTCACCAGCCCGGCGCTCCGCGGCAGCCGCGAAAGCAAGGTCTCGACGTGCGAAGGCGGCGGTGCCGCGCCCTTCCAGCGGGCGCTTCGCCGCGCGCTCCAGCCGCGGTGGAGCAGGTCCGGCGAGGTGATCGCCAGCAGTCCCAGCCCGGGAACGTCCTC
>CBIGXQ010000103.1:0-8185 GCA_966193865.1 uncultured Sphingosinicella sp.
GCGCGTTCGGCCCGATCGACGGCCAGAGCGTCGACGATCTCATCCAGAAGGCCGACCTCGCTCTGTACCAGGCCAAGGCCCAGGGCCGCGGCACCTGCTGCCTGTTCAATTCCGACATGCAGAACGAGCAGGAGGATCGACTCCGGCTCGAGCAGGACCTTCGCGCCGGAATCCAGGCCGGCCAGTTCCGATTGCTCTACCAGCCGCTCATCAACGCCGCCGACCAGAGTCTCCAGGGCTTCGAGGCGCTGATCCGCTGGCACCATCCGACCCGCGGAATCGTCCCGCCGAACGACTTCATCAGCCTCGCCGAGGAATCGGGCCTGATCATGGAGCTCGGCGATTGGGTCGTCGAGGAAGCCTGCCGGGCCGCCGCCTGCTGGCCAGAGAACATCTCGGTGGCGATCAACATCTCGGCCAAGCAGCTCATCTTCCCGGCTCTTCCGAACACGATCGGAGAAGCGCTTCGCCACCACCGGATCCAGGCCAACCGGCTCGAGCTCGAGGTCACCGAATCGGTGTTCCTCGGCGATTCCGCCAGCGCCCTGGAAGTTTTGAAGCGGCTCAGGGCGCTCGGCGTCGGGATCGCCCTCGACGATTTCGGCACCGGCTATTCCTCGCTCGGCTATCTGAACAAGGCGGTGTTCCACAAGCTCAAGATCGACGGCAGCTTCGTCCGTGAATCCGCCGACAATCGCGAGACCGTGGCGATCATCCAGTCGATCGTCCAGCTCGCCAAGAGCTTCCGGATGTCGGTCACTGCCGAAGGCGTCGAGACGGCCGACGATTTCACCCGCATGCGCGACCTCGGAGTCCATCAGATCCAGGGCTATCTGTTCGGCCGGCCGATGACGTTCGAGCGGGCCAGCGAGCTCGTCCACGGAACCCAGCAGCGGCTGAGCGCCTGACCGGGCGCTGACGCCCGCAGCGGCCCGTCCGCGGCTTGCCAATCCCGCGCCCAGGCGGCAATGGGGCCGCTCCTTTCCTCGAAGCGTTTGGCCGACAATGACGGTGAAGACGGACCGATTGGTTACCCTGTTCGGCGGCGGCGGCTTCGTCGGCCGCTACGTTGCCCAGGCCCTGTTCAAGGCCGGCGCGCGAGTCCGGATCGCCGAGCGCGAGCCGCGCAGCGCCTATTTCCTGAAGCCGCTGACCGGTCTCGGGATGATCCAGTTCATTCGCGCCGACGTCCGCAATCCGGCCGAGGTCGCCGCCGCCGTCCAGGGCGCGGATGCGGTGATCAACCTGGTCGGGATCCTCGGCGGCGATTTCCAGGCGGTCCATGTCGACGGCGCCGGCAACGTCGCCGCTTGCGCCGCCAAAGCGGGTGCGACCTCGCTCGTCCATGTTTCGGCGATCGGCGCCGATCCGGAAAGCGAATCCCGTTATGGCCGGAGCAAGGGGGAAGGGGAGGAAGCGGTCCGCGCCGCCTTTCCCGACTCGACCATCGTCCGCCCCTCGATCGTGTTCGGAATGGAGGACAATTTCGTCAACCGCTTCGCCCGGATGGCTCGGCTGCTTCCGGTCGTCCCGGTGATTCGAGGCCAGTGGAAGCTCCAGCCGGTCCATAGCGCCGATCTCGGCAAGGCGATCGCCGGGGCGGCGCTCCAGCCCGATCGGCATCGCGGCCAGACCTATGAGCTGGGCGGGCCGCAGGTCATTTCCATGGCGGAGATCAATCGCTGGATCTGCCAGGCCACCGGCCGCTCGAGGCCGGTCGTCGAGATCCCCGACGCGCTTGGATCGGTGATCGCCCGGCTCACCGGCTGGCTTCCCGGCGCCCCGGTCAGCTGGGACCAGTGGCTGATGCTCCAGCGCGACAATGTCGTCAGCGGCGGCGGCACCGGCTTCGAACCGTTCGGGATCCGCCCGGCGCCGCTCGCCGCGGTCGCCGAGGGCTGGCTTTCCTCCTATCGCCGCCAGGGCCGCTGGGCCCGGGCGTCATCGCCTTATTGACCCTCTCACCGGAAACCGCCCCTCCCGACATGGACGCAGCCCTACTGACCATCATTCTCCTCGGAATCGTCGAGGGGCTCACCGAATTCATCCCGGTTTCCTCGACCGGGCACCTCGTGCTCGCCGCCGAGCTCCTCGGCTTCGAGAGCGAGGCTTCCGGGACGTTCGAGATCGTCATCCAGCTCGGTGCGATCCTGGCGGTGATCGTCCTCTACTGGCGGCGCTTCTTCGACGTCGGCATGGGCCTGACCCGAGGCGACGGCGAGGCCTTGCTGTTCACGCGCAACGTCTTCCTGGGCTTCCTGCCGTCGATGGTGATCGGCTTCATCGTCTACGATTATGTGAAGGCGATGCTCGAATCGCCGATGATCGTCGCGGTCGCCCTGATCGTCGGCGGCTTCGCGATCCTCGCGATCGAGCGGCTGGTCGTTCGGCCCCGCTTCGACAGCGTCGAGGCGATGAGCTGGAAAGCGGCGCTCGGAGTCGGCTTCATCCAGTGCCTGTCGATGATCCCCGGCGTGAGCCGCTCGGGGGCGACGATCATCGGCGCCCTCTCGCTCGGGGTCGAGCGTCGTACCGCCGCCGAATATAGCTTCTTCCTCGCCGTTCCGACGATGCTCGCGGCGAGCGCCTATGATCTGCTCCGCTCGGGCGACGAGCTTGGGGAGGGCGCCTGGGGAACGATCGCCGTCGGCTTCGTCGTCTCGTTCATCGTCGCCTTGGTCGTGATCAAATGGTTCATCGCCATCGTCTCGAGGATCGGCTTCGCCCCCTTCGCCTGGTACCGGATCATCGTCGGCTCGCTCGCGCTCGTCTGGCTGCTGGCCCGTTAAAGGCGCGCTTCGTCCCGGGATCCGGCGCGAAACGGGGACCTGGTCCACTGCGTTCATCCTCCGCTCATCCCATTGAGACGAAAACTGAAACCGACTCGTGCGCCGGCGCGTTGATGGCCTGCGCCTGTTTTCGGACGTTTCTGGAGGCCAGTCATGCGTAAGCTCCTGTTTCTGATCGGCGCCGCCGCCCTTGCCGCCCCTGTTGCGGCCCAGGCGCCGGTATTCGACGACTCGCTCGACGACGATATCGTCGCGGCCATTCCTCCGGCCGAGGAGGTCGAGGCGATGGCGCCGGCGATGGACGCGATGGCCGGTGCCCTCCTCAACGTCGACGTCGGTCCGCTGCTCGATGCCGCCGATCCCACCCGCCGCCGCTACGATCATGGCATGCCGGGCCGAACCCTCGGCCGGATCGCCGGTCGCGACGATCCCTATTTCGAGGAGAGGATGCGTTCCTCCATCTACGGCGTCACCAGCGACATGGGACGGATGATGGAAGCGCTCGCGGTGGCCGCCCCGGCGATGCGGCGGTCGCTTCGCGAGTTCGAGCGCGGGATCGAAGGCGCGATCGACGATTATGAGCGCCGCCGGCCGCAACCGCGCCGCGGTTGGGAAGAAGACGAAAATTATCCCGACTGACGGATGATCGGCCCATCAAGGGGCCGTCAGCCGGATTGCAGCGAACCGCTTCGCGGCTCGGCTCATTATGGGTCGCTGAACCTCCCTCACGGCCATTGCGGCTGCTGGACCCACACCGTAAGACGGCCCGTCCATGTGGCAGCTCTATCAATTCCCCCTTTGCCCATTTTCTCGCAAGGTCCGGCTCATGCTGGCCGAGAAGGGCGTCGCCCACGAGCTCAAGCGGGTCTCGCCCTGGGAGCAGGAGGACGAGTTCGTCGATCTCAACCCGGCCGGTGAGACGCCGGTCCTGGTCGAGGACCAGAAAGGCACGGTGCTGATCGATTCCGGCGCCATCTGCGAATATTTCGAAGAGACCCTGGACCGGGCGCCGATGATCCCGGGGACGTCGATCAATCGCGCCGAAATCCGCCGCCTGGTCTCCTGGTTCGACGACAAATTGTTTCGCGACGTCGTCTCGCCCCTGATGGAGGAGAGGATGCGCAAGCGGCTGGTCAGCCGGGCGCCGCCCGAGACGGCCGTCCTCCGAAAGGCGATGACCGCCGCCAACGGCCATCTCGATTATATCGATTATCTGCTCGATCACCGCCGCTGGCTTGCCGGGCCGACCCTGACCCTGGCCGATCTCGCCGCCGCTGCCCATCTCTCGGTCGCCGACTATCTCGGTGGAATCGACTGGCGCGGCCACAAGCAGACCCTGGACTGGTATTCGGTGATGAAGTCGAGGCCGAGCTTCCGGCCCCTGCTCGGCGAGCGGATGGAGGTGATCATGCCGCCCGCCCATTACGACAAGGTCGATTTCTGACGACGGGGTTGATCAGTCGGCCGCTCGACGCCACATCGCATCCATGCTGATCCAGACCGAAACGACGCCCAATCCCGCTGCCCTCAAATTCCTTCCGGGGCAGAAGGTGATGGAGCATGGCACCCGCGACTTCGCGACTCCCGAGGATGCCGAGGCCTCGCCTCTGGCGGAGGCGATCTTCTCGACCGGCGAGGTCGAAGGCGTCTTCTTCGGCCGCGACTTCATCTCCGTGACCGCGGCCCCGGGCGTCGAATGGCGCCAGCTGAAGCCGCAGGTCCTCGAGGTGCTGCTCGACCATTTCGCCAGCGGGGCACCCTTGTTCCGCGCGGGAAGCGCCGCTGAAATCCACATCGCTCCGGATCCGGCGATCGAGGAGCGGCCCGAAGATTCCGAGATCGTCGCCCAGATCAGGGAATTGATCGAGACCCGGGTCCGCCCGGCGGTCGCCCAGGACGGCGGCGACATCGTCTATCGCGGGTTCCGCGACGGCAAGGTCTATCTGGCGATGCACGGCGCCTGTGCCGGCTGCCCCTCCTCGACCATGACCCTCAAGCAGGGCATCGAAAGCCTGCTCAAACATTATGTCCCCGAGGTCGAAGCCGTCGAGGCGGTCTGACCCGTCTCTCGGCATCGTCCCGACCCGATCGCGCGCCTTCATGTCGTCGACGCTGGACTCCCGCGGCTGAGAAAGTGACGATGGCCATCATGGCTTGGCGATATTCCTGATGCAGCTCGTGATCGAAAGCGCGACGGCGGCCTGCTCGGCCGCCTTGCTCGGAGCGGACGGCGCGCTGATCGACGAACGCCACGAGCTGGTCGGGCGGGGCCACGCCGAGCGTCTGCTGCCGATGATCGCGGACCTGCTCGGTGCCAAGGGCTCCAGGCGCCGGCCCTCGGCCATCCTGGTCGATTGCGGCCCCGGAAGCTTCACCGGGGTCCGGGTCGGGCTCTCCGCCGCCCACGGGCTCGCGATCGGCTGGCGGGTGCCGGTCGCCGGCTTCTCGTCGCTCGCCTTGATCGCCGCCGCCAGTGGCGAGGCGCAGGTGGCCGTCGCTCTGCTGGGAGGACATGGCGAGCTTTTCGTGCAAACCTATGGCGGTGATCCCCTGTCTCCACTCGACAATCTGCGCTCGCTGTCTCCGGACGAGGCCGCGGCCGAGATCGCTTCCGAACTGGTGATCGGCTCGGGCTCGGAGGCGCTCGTCGCCGCCCGTGGCAGAGGCCGCTGGTCGCAGGCCATGCCGCGCGCCGCCGATGCCCGCTTGCTCCCGCTTTCCGCCCGGAGCCTGGAGGCGCGGCCGATCTACGGCCGAGCTCCCGATGCGAAGCCGATGGCATGAGCGGTCGCTCGATCATTCTCAGCGAAGGCGGCCTTGCCGATCTCGGCGCCGTGATGGCGGTGATGGACGACAGTTTCGATCCGTCCTTCGGCGAGGCGTGGACGACGTCGCAATGCGCCGGGCTTCTGCCGATGCCCGGCGTCTGGCTCACTTTGGCGTGGATCGGGGACGAAGTGGCGGGCTTCGCTCTGAGCCGGGCGATGGCCGGAGAGGCCGAATTGCTGCTTCTCGCGGTTCGGCGGGGCGACCAGGGTCTTGGAATCGGCAAGACCCTGCTCGAAGAGTTCATGAGCGCCTCAAGGATCCGCGGGGCGACCCGCGTTCATCTTGAAGTCCGCGAAGGAAATCATGCGGTTGCGCTATACGAGCAAGCAGGTTTTTCGTTGGTCGGCCGACGCCGCCATTATTATTCGGGGCGTGATGGACAACTCCATGATGCTCTCACCATGGCCAGAGCTACCGGCGACTGAGGTGAATTGACGTGTCCCGCGGCACATAAGTCCTTGTCAATCGCCCCGAAACGGATCAATCCAGTCCTATCTGCCAAGGCCAATTGGCAGAACCCTCTGGAAGAAAGCCCTGCCGACCCATGGATACTCAAGATCAATTCGGGGAGACGTTGATCACCCTCACCGCCGACATTGTCTCGGCTCATGTCAGCAACAACAGCGTGGCGGTCTCCGATCTGCCGCTGCTGATCAACAATGTTCACAATGCCTTGAGCGGGCTTGGTGAACGCAAGGAAGAGCCGGCGCCCAAGCCTGAGCCGAAAGTCTCGATCCGCTCTTCGATCAAGCCGGACTATATCGTCTGCCTCGAAGACGGGAAAAAGCTCAAGATGCTCAAGCGGCATCTATCGACCCATTACAACATGACCCCCGACGAATATCGGCAGAAGTGGGGCCTCAACGCCGACTATCCGATGGTCGCCCCCAATTATGCCGAGCAGCGCCGGACGCTGGCCAAGAAGATCGGACTCGGAACCAAGCGCAAGCGCGGCGCGCGCAAATAAGCCGGGGTCGGTCCGACGATCGCCTGAACGCCATCCCGGCAGCGTCGGGGTGGCGTTTTTCACGCCCGTTTGGCCTGCCGGGCATGGGCCGCACCAAAGGACGCGCCGTCACGGCCATTGCGGCTCCCGAGTTCACATCCTAAAGTCGGGACAGAATGACGCGGCAGATCGATATCGAGGCGCTTTGCGCGGAGAAGGGGCTGCGGATCACCGAGCAGCGCAAGATCATTGCCCGGGTGCTTTCGGAAGCCGAGGACCATCCCGACGTCGAAGCGCTCCATGCGCGCGCCTCCGCCGTCGATCCTGGAATCTCGATCGCCACCGTCTACCGGACGGTTCGGCTGTTCGAGGAAGCCGGGATCCTGGAACGCCATGATTTCGGCGACGGCCGAGCCCGCTATGAGGCGGCGGACGCCACCCATCACGATCATCTCATCGACGTCGAGACCGGCAACGTCATCGAGTTCGTCGACGAGGAGCTCGAGCAGCTCCAGCGGCGGATCGCCGAGAAGCTCGGCTTTCGGCTCGTCGACCACCGCATGGAGCTTTACGGCGTCGCCATCGGCCGCGGGAAATAGTGGGCCCCAAGCCCGGTCCCTGCTCATGGTGATTCGGGTCGCGGCCATGGCCGCCGGGCTGATCTTCTGCATCCCTTTTCATTATCTCTGGAAGCTTGCCGGCGCCCGCTCGATCTGGCCGCAGCTCTTCCTCGCTTATGCCGGCCGCTGCGCCGGGCTCCGGGTGCGGACGGAGGGGCGGCCTTTGACCGGAAGCGTCCTGTTCGTCGCCAATCATGTCAGCTGGCTCGACATCCTCGCGCTCGGCGGCGCCACCCGCGCCGTCTTCGTGTCACGCGACGACGTCGCCGGCTGGCCCTTGGTAGGCTGGATCGCGTCGCTGAACGACACGCTCTACGTCGCCCGGCAATCCCGTCGCGAGGTCCACGGTCAGGCCGATCAGCTTCGCCGGTCTCTCGCCTCAGGGCGGGCCGTCGCCCTCTTTCCGGAAGGCACGACCGATCATCTGCTGATGCCGTTCCGCCCGAGCCTGTTCGCCTCTTTGTTTCCGCCGCTGCCGGGAGTCAGGGTTCAGCCGGTAATGATCGATTATGGCCCGCTCACCTCCGAGATCGCCTGGATGGGCGCGGAACCGGCCGGCGCCAATGCAAGGCGGATCCTGTCGCGCAGAGGACGAATCCCGGTCACGCTGAGATTCCTGGAGCCGATCGACCCGGAGATGGCGGGAGACCGCAAGCGCCTCGCCGCCTGGGCGCAGGGCGAAGTGGCCGAAGCTTTGGGCTGTGGAGGCGCTTCCGATGCGGGGGTCGATCCCCTATATGGCCGGCGATGAAGAACCGGAATCCCCGCACTTTCCACGTCAAGTCGTTCGGCTGCCAGATGAACGCCTATGACGGCGAGCGAATGGCCGAGCTGCTCGAGGCGGAGGGCATGACCGCCGCCGCCGGTGCGGAGGCCGACCTCGTCGTTCTCAACACCTGTCACATCCGCGAGAGAGCGGCGGAAAAGGTCTATTCGGCGATCGGGCGGGCCCTGAACCGCGAGGACGGGGAGCAGCCGATGATCGCCGTCGCCGGCTGCGT
>CBIGXQ010000104.1:0-8048 GCA_966193865.1 uncultured Sphingosinicella sp.
TGTGGGTCGCCTACCAGCCCAAGGTCGACTGCCTGACCGGGCAGATGATCGGCGCTGAGGCACTGGTCCGCTGGACCCATCCCGAAAAGGGCCAGGTCTATCCCGACCAGTTTATCGGCGCGGCCGAGCAGGGCGGCCGGATCGAGAGGCTGACCTATTTCGTCCTCGAAGAGGCGATCGCGGCGGCTGCGTCGATCAATCGGACCCGGCGTCACTTCACGGTCGCCGTCAATCTGTCGGTGCTTCTGCTCAGCAGCGACAGCCTCGTGCCGACGGTCAAGGCCCTGCTTCGCAAGCATGGAGTCGCGCCGGAACTGCTGACACTTGAAGTGACCGAGACCTCCACTCTCGAGAGCTTCGCCGATCAGCTCGCCAATCTTCATCAGCTCAGCGCCATGGGCGTCCAGCTGTCGATCGACGATTACGGAACCGGCTTCTCGACTCTCGAATATCTGCGGCGGATCCCGGCTTCCGAGCTCAAGATCGATCGCAGCTTCGTCAGCATGCTGGGAAGCTCGCAGAGCGATCGGATCATGGTCAATTCGACGATCCAGCTCGCCCATTCGCTGGGCCGGAAGGTGGTCGCCGAGGGCGTCGAGAATGAGGAAATTCTCGATACTCTCAAGCGGATGCGCTGCGACATCGTCCAGGGCTATCTCACCGGAGCGCCTCTGCCGCTCTCGGAGCTCGTCGAACGGATCGACGTCAGAAAGTCGGATCAGGCCGCCTGATATGCCGAGATCGGCCGACTGGCCGGTCTTCCCGAACAATTTCCCCCGACAGGGTTGAGACGCCAATTTGGGCGTGGTCCAACTGTGGCGCCGGCGCAACAGTTCCGCCTCATGGTAAATTTTTTCTTCACCATGCGACATCTTCCCGGATCCGCGCGGACTAATCCTCACGAGAATGCATGGACGCCGTTCCGGACGGGCCAGAGTCGACGCCAGAGCGTATCTGTCGCGCGTCGCTACTGAACCCACCGGCAGCTTTTGGCCGAGCCGAAGGCGTCCCTCTTCTCGAGTTGGATCCAACTACCAGAGGGAGATTTCACATGTGGAATTGGCTTTTCGGTTCCGGCTGGCGCTGAGTTTCAGCGACAACCAGGACATTGAAGGCCCCGCTTCGGCGGGGCCTTCTTTTTTGGTCCGATCCTGGCTTGATCCTAGCGGGTTCCGTAGGTCCGGTCGCCGGCGTCGCCGAGCCCTGGAATGATATAGCCGTGATCGTTCAGCTCCTCGTCCATCGCCGCCGCCCAGATCGGAACGTCGGGGTGGGCCGATCGGAGCGCCTCGGCGCCGGGCCGGGCAGCAAGCAGGCAGACGAAGCGCATGTCGCAGACGCCCGCTTCCTTCAGCCGGTCGACCGCCGCAATCGCCGTGTGGCCGGTCGCAAGCATCGGATCGACGATGATCACGAGGCGCTGAGCGCAATCCTCCGGCGTCTTGAAATAATATTCGACCGCCTGGAGCGACAAAGGATCGCGATAGAGACCGACATGGGCGAGCCGAGCCGACGGAACGAGATCGAGCATGCCCTCGGCCATCTGAAGGCCGGCGCGGAGGATCGGCGCGATGACGAGCTTCTTGCCCGAAAGCCGCGGCGCGTCGGTCGTGGCGATCGGCGTTTCGATCCGAACCGTCTCGGTCGGAAGGTCACGGGTGACCTCGTAGCAGAGCAGGGTCGCCATTTCCCGAACCACCGACCGAAAGAGCTGGATCGAGCTGTTGCGGTCGCGAAGCAGGCTGAGCTTGTGCTGCACCAGAGGGTGCCCGACGATCGTCAATCCGTGCATTGAAGTCCTGCTCCCTAGAATATCGTCCCGTCGCTGATGATCGTGAAGGGCGGGCCTCCGCCGTGCCGGAGCTCGGCGGCGATCCGGCGTCCCGCCATCCAGGTGCCGCCTTCGAGCATTCGCGCAAGCGGGAACTCCGCCTCGCCGACGCCGAGCCTGCAGCGCACTTCCGGCGCCAGCCGATCGAGCAAGGCGACGGTCATCGCCCGCCAGGCGACGATGATCGGGTCCGACGCGAAGTGGCTTCGCTCCGCGGCCGAAGCATCGGCGAGCCGAAGAACCCCGGTGTCGACGAACAGGCCGCCGTTGCGATATTCCGCGAGGCCGGTCAGGCCGTCCATGTCGACGATTTCGAGGCCCGCCTCCTGAAGCGGCTCGATCAGCGAATAAGCCAGCCATTGCGACAATTTGTGCAACGGGACGAGGCCGTCGCTCGGATCGTCGCGCCGGATTGCCGGATGACGCCAGCAATCGCCGAGCGCGAGGCCGTCGACGGTCAGCCGATCCGCCCAGATCGGCCCGAGCGCCTCGAGCAGGGTTTCGAGGATGACCGGCGCGGGCAGCCGGCCGTTCTCGGCGCGGTCCACGAGGGCGTCGTACAAGCCGCCGGGCCGGGGATCGTCGGCGCGGGCGAAAAGATCGGGCCGGTCGGCGGCCTGCCGCCCGAGCCGGCGAAGCAAGGCGGTGCGGCCGTCGAGCCCGAGCAGCACATTGTCCTCGCCTGCCTGGAAGCCGAGCGCCAGTACGGCCTCGTCGAGCCCGGCGAGGACGGCCGCGTCGGCGCGGAGCCGGTCCCGCCCCTCCGCCGCGAAAGTGCCCGCTTCGAACATTCGCTGGCTCGCCACCGCCAGCCCTTCGGAGCGGCCCAGGAGAGTGAAGGTGGCGGGGTCGCGATACTGCCAGCCTGGTCCCGAGCCGGCATCGAGAAGCACCGACAGGATGACGAGGTCGAAGGCGGACCGTGCCCGCGAGTCCGGGTCGGCGCCGTCCGGCAATCGCGGTTCGCCGGCGACGAAGTGACGCCAGCGGGCGTGGAACGGGATGGCGAGATCGGGATAGCGCTCCCGGGTCACCTCGGCGGTGAGATCGGCGGCGTCGGCGAGCCGGCCGAGATCGACCACCCATCCCTCGACCTCGCCCGCAAGAGCGCGCTCGAGCATCTCATGCGCGCGTTCGCGGACGGCGGCGGCGCTGAGCAGTCGCCGGATCGGTGAAGACAAGTCGGCCACGCCGATCAGAACTTGCCGAGGTCCCGGCCCACCACCGACTTGAGCTGGTCGGCCGTCGGCGTTGCGTCGGGCGTGTAATAGCCGGCCGCCTTCTTCGCCTCCATCTCGACGCTTGCGTCGGGCGGCACCAGGCCGTCGGGGATCGGAACCCGTTCGCCGATCTCGACTCCGCCGGCGGCGAGCGCGTCATATTTCATGTTCGACATCGACACGAAGCGATCGATCCGACTGATCCCGAGCCAGTGGATGACGTCGGGCATCAGCTGCTGGAAGCGGGCGTCCTGGACCCCGGCGACGCATTCGGTTCGCTCGAAATAGGTCGCCGCCTGATCGCCCCCGGGCTGACGCTTGCGGGCATTGTAGACGAGGAACTTGGTGACTTCGCCGAGCGCACGGCCTTCCTTGCGGTTGTAGACGATCAGCCCAACTCCGCCGGCCTGGGCCTGGCGGGTCGCCTCCTCGATCCCGTGGGTGAGATAGGGCCGGCAGGTGCAGATGTCCGATCCGAACACGTCGGAGCCGTTGCATTCGTCATGGACCCGGCAGGTCAGGGTCCGCTTCGTGTCGCCAAGGAAGGCGGGGTCGCCGAAAATATAAAGAGTCATGCCGCCGATCGGCGGGAGGAAGACTGACAGATCGGGCCG
This sequence comes from uncultured Sphingosinicella sp., assembly GCA_966193865.1. Classification (GTDB taxonomy): domain Bacteria; phylum Pseudomonadota; class Alphaproteobacteria; order Sphingomonadales; family Sphingomonadaceae; genus Allosphingosinicella. Next base: position 3,666 of record CBIGXQ010000104.1, read on the forward strand.
GGTGACGAGCTCCGGATACATTCCGCCGGTCTGCTCGAACAGGCAGCGCCTAAGGCTGCCCTCCTTGACCCCGAAGCGCTCGGCCACGCCGGGGAGCCACCAGACCGGATCGACGGCGATCTTCGTCACCGAGATGTCGCCGGCCTCGTGGACGATGTCGCCGTCGACCTCGAGCCGCTCAGCGGCGATCGCCGCCTGGATTTCGTGAAGGGTCAGCCGCGCCTTGGTGATGGCGATGGTGGGGCGGATATCGACGCCTTCCGCGATCAGCCCGCCAAAATCCTGGGCGACGCGATGGCCCCAGGGGTCGAGCGCGACGATCTTGCCGAGATCGCGCCATTGCGGCTGAGGTCCGATCTCGCAGACCGGCGACGTATCCTGAAGGTCGGGCCGAGCCTGCGGATCCATCGCCCCGGCCGAAATGGCGAGCGCCCGATAGACCGAATAGGATCCGCCATGGGCGCCGATCGCGTTGCGATCGGAGCGTGCATTGACCGTCGCGACGACCGGCCCGCGCTCTTCGGCGGTGGCCGCGCCCCAGTGGAGAGGAAATCGCGCCGGTGCGCGCGAACCGGGATGCGAGGTCAGGCGGATATGGCCGCTCTTGTTCTCCGGAACGTTCATCGATGATCCCTCCCCGCCATGACCGTGCGATCTCGGCGTGGCGAGGCTACGCGACCGGCCTGCCACTGGCTAGGCTTCTCATCCGGCGGGTGAATTCGGCTGCCGCGGCCGCCAGGGCTCAATCGGCGCCCCAGGGCGGCGGCGGCGGCGCGACCGGCCGGGTAAGATCGAACTCGACCCGGAAAAAGCGGTTCGGCCGCCGAAGCTCGTAGACGAAGTTCTCTCCCGGGGCGACTTCGACCGACCAGACATTGGTCACGGACTGGGGGTTGCCTTCGCGGAGGAAAAGATCGCGGGAGTGGCTGTCCGCGGGAAATTCCTGGCGCCGCGCGGTGCCGGCGGCGACGGTGTCGCCGCCATATTGGGTCAGAACGTCCTCGCTTCCGTCTTCGTGGCGGTGATCATGCTTCAGTCGAAGCCCATCGCCTGTCCGGCTGATGACCCAGGTGCGGGACCGATCGTCGCCGACGTGGAAGGGAATCCTTATCTCGTCCGCCGAGCAGCTGCGCACGTGCATCACGAGCCGGCTGGCGGCGAAATCGCGGTCGGCCGAGTCGCTGGAGATGACCCGTCCCCGATAGGCGTTGCCGCAGAGCGAACGGAGACGTTCGAAGAAGGCGTGCTGCGGCGCCGGAGCGTCGGCAATCGTGGCGCAGCCGCCAAAAGCGACGAGGGCGAAGACGGCGATCGAATGTCGTGCTCGGTTCATCGAACGGACCTTACGGGCGGCACCGATGACCGACAAGGAAGGCGATCATCGCTCCATTGTGCGACCGCAATGGACCCTCTAGTCCGCTCTCGGCAAAAGGAGTCCGGTCATGCGTATCGTTCGTAAAGCCCTGCTTCCACTGATCCTCATCGGCGGCTGCACGGTCGCAAGCGACGCGCCCGATGCCGCCAACGCGGCTGCCGGCCAGGCGCAGGCATCGCGATCGGCCCAGTCGGACCGCCCGTTCCAGGTCGAGGAAGTGGCGCAATTTGCCGAACCCTGGGCGATGACCTTCCTTCCCAACGGGCTGCTTCTGGTCAGCGAGAAACGCGGCGCCCTGCGCTTCATCGACTTCATGGATGAAGGCCCCTCGCAGCGCCTCGGCTCCATCTCCGGCGTTCCGGCGGTCGATTATGGCGGCCAGGGCGGCTTCGGCGACGTCGTTCCCCATCCCGATTTCGCCCGCAACAACCTCCTCTATCTCAGCTACGTCGAAGGCGAGGGCGACAATCGCGGCGCGGCCGTGGCCCGGGCCAGGCTCGTGCTCGACGAGGCCGACGCCGGCCGGCTCGAGGACCTTCAGGTGATCTGGCGGCAGAGCCCGAAAATGGACGGGCGGGGCCATTATGGCCATCGCCTCGTTTTCTCCCCCGACGGCCGCCACCTCTTCATCAGTTCCGGCGACCGCCAGGAATTCACGCCCGCTCAGGACATGAACGCCAATCTCGGCAAGATCCTCCGGCTCAATCCCGACGGCAGCGTGCCGGCCGACAATCCGTTCGCGAGCCGGGGCGGAGTCACTGCCCAGATCTGGTCGCTCGGCCACCGCAATCCGCTCGGGATCGCCTTCGCTCCCGACGGGCGGCTCTGGGAAGTGGAGATGGGCCCGAGCGGCGGCGACGAGATGAACCTCGTCGAGCGCGGCTCCAATTACGGCTACCCGATCGTCTCGAACGGCGATCATTATGACGGCCGCGAAATCCCCGATCACAGCACAAGGCCGGAATATAACGCGCCGGAAATCACCTGGACCCCGGTCATCTCCCCATCGAGCCTGATCTTCTACACCGGATCCCTGTTCCCGCAGTGGCGCGGAAGCGCCTTCATCGGCGCCTTGTCCGGCCAGGCGCTGGTGCGGGTGACGATCGACGGCAACAGCGCCCGCGAGGCCGAACGCTGGCCGATGGGCGCGCGGATCCGCGGGGTCGAGCAGGCCGCCGACGGATCCATCTACCTGCTGGAGGACCAGCGCCAGGGAAGCGGCGGAAGACTGCTCAGGCTGACGCCCGCAGGCTAGCGACCGGATCGGTGCCGGTCCCGGTCAGGCGCGGCGATAGCGGAAATACCAGACTTCGTGGCCGATCCGCCGCGCCTTCGCCTCGTAGCGCGTTTCCGGCCAGCCGCCGGGACGTTCGAGGAAATCGCGGGTGCTCTCGGCAAGCCATTCGAAATCGCTCCGCCGATTCATGACCATCATCGCCCAGCGGCAATAGACGGGATGATCGGTGCTGAACCGGAATTCCCCGCTTGGCTCGAGCTTGGCGGCGATCAGGTCAAGCGGCCCCGGATTCATCATCCGGCGCTTGGCATGCCGGGCCTTGGGCCAGGGATCGGGATGGAGCAGATAGACGAAGCGGAGCGAGGAATCGGGCAGCCGCTCGAGCACGTTCAGGGCGTCGCCCATGTGGAGCCGGACGTTGGCGAGATGGCGGTCGCGGACATGGCCGAGGGCGCCGACGACTCCGTTGAGGAACGGCTCGCAGCCGATGAAGCCGTGATCGGGCAAGAGGTCGGCGCGAAAAGCGAGATGCTCGCCGGCGCCGAAGCCGATCTCCAGGTGAAGCGGCCGGCGATCGCCGAACAAGGTCAGGCTGTCGATCGGGCCCTCTTCCGGGACGCTCAGCGCCGGCAGCAGCTCGTCGACCAGCTGAGCCTGCCCGGCCCGAAGCTTGTGCCCGGACCGGCGGCCGTAAAGGCGCTTCAAGGTCGTCGGATCGCCCATGGCGCCCCTATCGCGTCAATGCCGGGTCCCGCCTGGTCCTATCCGGCCAGGCGGCGCACGGACTTCAGATCGCCTGCTTGAGCTGATCGACCAGGTCGGTCTTTTCCCAGCTGAACAGATCGCCTTCCGACTTGCGGCCGAAATGGCCGTAGGCGGCGGTCGGCAGATAGATCGGGCGATTGAGGCCGAGATGGGTCCTTATGCCCTTCGGCGTGAGCCGAACCAGGTTCGGAAGCACTTCCTCCAGGCGGGCAGCGCTGATTCCGTCCGCCTCGGTGCCGTGAAGATCGACATAGAGCGACAGCGGCTCGGCGACTCCGATCGCGTAGGACAGCTGGATCGTGCAGCGCCGGGCGAGGCCGGCAGCGACGATGTTCTTGGCAAGGTAGCGCGACACATAGGCCGCGGAACGGTCGACCTTGGTCGGGTCCTTGCCGCTGAACGCGCCGCCGCCGTGGGGCGCGGCGCCGCCATAAGTGTCGACGATGATCTTGCGGCCGGTGAGGCCGGCGTCGCCGTCGGGGCCGCCAATCTCGAAGCTGCCGGTCGGGTTGATGTGGTAGACGGTCTCGTCCGACAGAAGCTCGGCCGGGATCACCTCGGCGATCACCTTCTTCACATAAGAATGAAGCTCGGCTTCCTTCTCGCCCTGGTCATAGCCCTTGCCGTGCTGGGTCGAGACGACGACAGTCGTCGCCGCGACCGGCTTGCCGTTCTCGAACCGAAGCGTGACCTGGCTCTTGGCGTCGGGCTCGAGGAAGGGGGCCGCGCCGGAATGGCGGTCGGCGGCCATCCGCTCGAGGATCTTGTGGCTGTAATAGAGCGTCGCCGGCATCAGGTCCGGGGTCTCGTCGCAGGCGAAGCCGAACATGATGCCCTGGTCGCCGGCCCCTTCGTCCTTGTTGCCGCTGGCGTCGACGCCCTGCGCGATGTGCGCGGACTGGCCGTGCAGGTAATTGTCGAACGTCGCGGTCTGCCAGTGGAAGCCGTCCTGCTCGTAGCCGATCTTCTGGACGACGTGGCGGACGACCTGCTCGATCTCGTCGCG
>CBIGXQ010000105.1:0-8047 GCA_966193865.1 uncultured Sphingosinicella sp.
GAGCGGCTGGTGATCAGGCGCGGGATCCTGTTCAAGAGCATCGACGAGATCGAGCTCTATCGGATCAAGGACGTCCGGATCGATTTCACCCTGATCAACCAGGTGGCCGGGATCGGGACCCTGCGGGTCAGCTCGAGCGACGAGACGACCCACGAAGGCGATCTCGTCATGAGGCACGTGGAAAGGGCGCAGGCCCGGCGCGAGCAGCTTCGGCGCCTCGTCGACACCGCCCGGCAGAAGCGCCAGGTCCGCGAGATCGACATGGTCCACGAGGATTACAATTTGTGAGCGCCGACTGAGCGATCAGCGGCCGAGCCGCCTCGCCAGCCATTCCTCGATCCGACGATAGGCGCTTCGGCCGCGCGGCGGATCGTCGCCATTGCCGGTCGCGAAAAAAGCGATGCCCTCGCCGCTCCCGGTGTCGATCCATAGCCCGGAACGAAGCCCATAAGCGTCGCCGGCATGGCCGACGACTTCCCGTCCGGTGCCGAACAGGTCGTCGTTGCAGCCCGGCCATCGGACCGGGAGCTGCTGAACCGCCAGGCCATAAGCGCAATAGAAGCCGCCTTCCGTCTCGCCATTGTCGCCGTCGAACCGCCAGTGCGGCGTGAACATCTCGCGAAGGCTCGAATAGGACAGGAAGCGCCGGCCGCCGTGCCAGCCGCCATTGAGGACGAGGCGGCCGACCGTCGCGAGGTCGCGGACCGAAATTCGAAGTCCGCCCTGGGGCGAGAAGAGGGCGCCGTTCTCGCCCGGCCGGTAAAGGTCGAGATCGCAGGCGACGCCTTCGGGGGCCAGCACCGGGCAATCCGGGCGGCGGCCGCCGAGATCGTCGCGGACGACGCTGCCGTCAGGCGCATAGAGAATCGCCGCCCGAGCCACTGCCGAATCGCTGCAGGTCGTCCAGTTGAAGCAGGCGTCGAGCCCGAGCGGCTCGAGCACCAGGCCGGCCATCAGACGATCGAAGCGCTCGCCGGTCGCCCGCTCCATCACCGAGGCGACCACCGGGAAGTTGAGATTGGCGTAGCGAAAATGGGCGCCCGGCGGATGTTCGGAATCGAAGGCGGCCCGGTCCGCCAGGGCCTGGCGAAGCGTCCGACCGAGCGGAATCGCATAATCGACATCGTCCTTCAGCGACGATCGGTGCGACAGCAGCAGACGAAGGGTGACCGGCCGGTCGGGGAAAGCGGGATTGCGGAGCGGCCAGCCGAGCCATTCGGAAACGTCGCGGTCGAGATCGAGCCGGCCCTGCTCGACGAGGCGCATCACGCCCAGGGCCACGACCAGCTTCGAGATCGAGGCGATCCGGACCGGATCGTCGATCGTCAGCGCCCGCCCCCGCGCCCGATCGGCGAGCCCGGAAGCGCCGCTGGCGGTCACGCCGTCGCGATCGAACGTCGCCCAGGCATAAGGCACGTCCGCCGGCGGCGGGGAGATCGTCGCGCAGCCCGCCAAGGCGAGGGCGGCGAAAGCGGTGAGAAATCTGATCACCGCTTCATCGTCATTCCTGCGGAAGCAGGAATCCAGCTTTTTCTTGTGCTGGTGGCATCGCCACCTTCCGACCCTAATCGGCCTTCTTGGCGACTCCGACGAGAGCCGGGCGGAGCAGGCGGTCCTTGATCGTGTAGCCCGACTGCATTTCGTGGACGATCGTTCCCGGTTCCTCGTCGCTGGCCATTTCGATCATCGCCTGGTGGCGGTTGGGATCGAGCTTCTGGCCCATCGCCTCGATCTTGCTGATGCCGTGGCGCTGGAAGGCGTTGTCGAGCTCGCGGCCGGTAACCTCGATCCCGGCGACGAGGCCCTTCAGACGCTCGTCCTCGCGAAGCTCGGCCGGGATCGCGGCGAGCGCGCGCTCGAGATTGTCCTTCACCGACAGCATGTCGCGGGCGAACGCGGTGGCGGCATAATTTGCCGCATTGACCTTTTCCTGCTCGAGCCGGCGGCGGACGTTCTGGGTCTCGGCCTGGGCATAGAGGACGTGCTGGCGCACTTCCTCGAGCTCCTTCTCCAGCTCTCCGAGCCGGTCGAGATTGAGCTCGCCGCCAAATTCCTCCTCGGCGCCGGCCTCGGCTCCCGCGTCTTCGTTCTGGATCGGGTCTTCGACGTTCTGATCTTCTTCGTTCATGCCAATAATCTCGACAATGCCTTTGCAGTGAAATCCACCATGGGAACCACCCGCGCATAGTTCAACCGGGTGGGGCCGATGACTCCGACGACTCCGACGACCTTGCCGTCGCCGCCGCGATAGGGCGCCGCGATAACGGACGAGCCTGACAACGCAAACAGCTCATTCTCCGATCCGATGAAGATCTTCATCGCCGCTCCAGCTCGGGCGCGGTCGAGCAGACGGGCGATCTCCTCCTTGCCCTCGAGCTCGTCGAGAAGCTGGCGGACCCGGTCGAGATCGGCGGCGGCGCTCTCGTCGATGAGATTGGCCTGGCCACGGACGATCAGCACCGGTCGGCGCGTTCCGTCCTGCGACCAGATCGCCAGGCCCCGGGCGACCAGCTCCTGAGCCGCCCGGTCGAGCTCCGCGCGGCCCGCCTTGAGCTCGGCGTCGAGCCGGGCCTGAGCCTCGCGCATCGTCAGGCCGGCGAGCCGGGCGCTGACATAATTGCCGACCTCGTTGAGCATCGACGGGGTCACTCCGGGCGGGATGTCCACCACCCTGTTCTCGACGCTTCCGTCGCTTCCGACGACCACCGCCACCGCCTGGCTCGGCGACAGCGGCACGAAGGCGAGCTGGCGGAGCACCGGCTCCTCCTTCGGAACGAGGACGATGCCGGCGCAGGCCGACAGCCCCGACAAGGCGGCGGTCGCGTTGCTGATCGCTTCCTCGATCGGCCCGCCACGATCGAGCAAGGCCTCGATCGCCGCGCGATCCTCGGGCCGCGGCTGGGCGACCTGCATGATCCCGTCGACGAACAGGCGAAGGCCGCTCTCGGTCGGGATCCGGCCCGCCGAAGTGTGCGGCGCCGCGAGCAGCCCCGCTTCCTCCAGATCCTGCATGACGTTGCGGATCGAGGCCGGCGACAGGTTGAGCGGCGAGGATCGCGAGATGGTCCGCGAGCCGACCGGGGTGCCGGAATCGAGATAGGCTTCGACGACCAGCCGGAAGACGTTCCGGGCGCGATCGCTCATCTCTCCTATCGAATGGCTCGTCATGTCGATGATGTAGTCGGCATGGCCGCCGCGCTCAATCGCCGCCGGTGGACGGGCGCGGCGGCTCTGGCTAAGGCGCTCGCCACAAGGAGAAAAACAATGCGCCCTTCAGGCCGCGCCCCCGATCAGATGCGGACGATCGTCATGGAGCCGGGCTTCACCCGCCACGCCGAAGGCAGCTGCCTGGTCAGCTTCGGCGACACACGGGTGCTCTGCACCGCCTCGGTCGAAAGCTCCCTCCCCTCCTGGCTGAGAGGCAAGGGCCGGGGCTGGGTGACCGCCGAATATGGAATGCTTCCGCGCGCCACCCATACGAGAGGCCGCCGCGAAGCGGCCGGCGGCAAGCAATCGGGCCGGACCCAGGAGATCCAGCGCCTGATCGGACGTTCGCTTCGCGCCACGATCGACATGGAGGCTCTCGGCGAACGGCAGCTGACCCTGGATTGCGACGTCATCCAGGCCGATGGCGGGACCAGGACCGCGGCCATTTCCGGCGCCTGGGTCGCGCTCCGGATCGCGATCGACCGGCTGATGGAGCAGAATCTCATCGAGCGCGATCCGATCCGCCAGAAGGTCGCGGCGGTGAGCTGCGGATTCCACGGCGGAACGCCGGTGCTCGACCTGGATTATGCCGAGGACAGCTCGGCCGGTTGCGACGGCAATTTCGTGCTGACCGGAGACGGCAAGCTCGTCGAGGCGCAGATCACCGCCGAGGGCGAATGTTTCGACGAGGAAGGCCTGCTTCGGCTGCTTCGGCTGGCGCGGATCGGCTGCGCCGAGATCTTCGCCGCCCAGGACCGGGCGACGGGAAGATGACGTGCGGCGGGATGATGAAGAAAGGCTCATGATGCGAAGGCTCGAACCGGGGCGGATCGTCATCGCCAGCCATAATCAGGGCAAGGTGAGGGAGATTGCCGAGCTGCTCGGTCCCTATGGGGTCGAGCCGGTCTCGGCCGCCGAGCTCGGCCTGCCCGAGCCGGACGAGATCGGCGCCACCTTCATCGACAATGCCGATTTGAAGGCTCGAGCCGCCGCCGACCTGACCGGCCTTCCCGCGCTTGCCGACGATAGCGGCCTGTGCGTCGAGGCGCTCGGCGATCGTCCGGGGATCTTCTCGGCCCGCTGGGCGCTTGCCGGCGATCCGCGGGTTCCGCCCGAAGGCGGGCCCGGAGAGGTCGAAGGGGAGCGCGATTTCGGCCTGGCGATGCGCCGGGTCCAGGAATCGCTCGAGGCCGCCGGTCCCGACGCGAGCCGGAACGCCCACTTCGTCTGCGCTTTGGCCCTGTGCTGGCCGGACGGCCACAGCGAATGGTTCGAAGGCCGGGTCGACGGAACGCTCGTCTGGCCGCCGCGCGGCGACCGCGGCTTCGGCTATGATCCGATGTTCGTGCCGGCGGGCCGCGACCTGACCTTCGGCGAGATGGATCCGGCCGAGAAGCATGTGATCAGCCACCGCGCCGACGCCTTCCGCAAACTGGTCGACGCCCTCCTCCCGACATCGGCCTGAACTTGCTTCAGGACCGAACCGAGCGAGGGGCCGGACCGGCGGAGGAGTGGAGGCCCACCGGAATTCGGCAGGACGAAGCCGACGACGGGGCGCTCGCCCTTTACGTCCACTGGCCGTTCTGCGTTTCCAAATGCCCCTATTGCGACTTCAACAGCCATGTCCGGGAGTCGGTCGACCAGGATCTGTGGCGCGACTCGCTGCTTCGCGATCTCGCTCATGAAGCGGCAGCGACGAGCGGCCGAAGGCTGAATTCGATCTTCTTCGGCGGCGGAACGCCGTCGCTCATGCCGCCGGCGACGGTCGCTGCCCTGATCGAGGCGGCGGAAATGCATTGGGGATTCGCTCCAGGGATCGAGATCACGCTCGAGGCCAATCCCTCCTCGGTCGAGTCCGCTTGCTTCGCCGACCTCGCCTCGGCCGGCGTGAACCGGGTGTCGCTCGGCCTCCAGTCGCTCGACGATGAACAACTCCACTTTCTCGGCCGAGCCCATGACGTGGACGAGGGTTTGATGGCGCTGGGCACCGCCCAGTCCGCCTTCGGCCGGGTCAGCTTCGACCTCATCTACGCCTTGCCCGGCCAGGGCGCCGAGGCGTGGGAGAAGAGCCTGGCCGAAGCCCTGTCGTTCGGCACCGGCCACCTCTCGCTCTACCAGCTGACGATCGAGCCGGGGACTCGCTTCGCCGCCATGGCCGCTCGCGGCGAGCTCGCTCCCGCCGACCCGGACGAAAGCGCGACGCTCTACGAGCTGACCCAGGAGATGACCGAGGCTGCGGGGCTCCCGGCTTACGAGATCTCGAACCATGCCCGGCCGGGCGAGGAAAGCCGCCACAATCTCGCTTACTGGCGCTATCGTCCCTATGCCGGGATCGGGCCCGGGGCGCATGGCCGCCGCGGCTGCCACTCGACCCAGCGCCATCGAAAGCCGGAGAACTGGCTGTCGGCGCTGGCCCGCAACGGCCATGGAATCGTCGAGGAGAGCGAGATCCCGGCCCGGGACCGGGGGGTCGAGGCGCTGCTCATGGGGCTTCGGCTAGGCGAGGGCGTCGATCTGCCGCGGATCGCCGCGATCGCCGATCGGAACCCCGAGCAGCTGCTCGAATGGCGCTCGGTCGAACGGCTTGTGGATCAGGGGCTGATCGAGCTCGACGGCATGCGGCTTCGGATCACTCCGCGCGGAATGCTTCTGCTCGACGGGATCCTGGCCGAGATCGTCCGGGTCAGTTGAAGCCGCGCGGCGCCGGCGAGACGACCTCCGTCCCGGTGGGGGTCACTTCCCTCACCTCCAGCGACCGTTCGGCAATGCCGTCCCGGTCGAACCGGAACGCCCCGTCGACGCCGACGAAGCCGGTCGGATCGCGAAGCGCGCGGGCCGGGAACGGCTGGCCGATCGGCCAGTCGGCGGCGACCCGAATGGCGAGCAGCACCGAATCATAGCCCAAGCTGGCGAGCCGATAGGGATTGGTGCCGTAGCGGCTTCGGTAGCGGGTCCGGAACTGGTTGAAGAGCGTGTCGGACGGCGCCGCGAACCAGGCGCCGCGAAGTCCGACATTGGCGCCGAGGTTCGATTCGGTCGCCCACAATTCGGTGCCGAGGATCTTCGGCTGGGGCGAGGACTGGCGGATGATGGGGATCGCCAGGAGCGCCATGCGCGAGCTGTCGGCGACGAGCACCGAATCATATTGTCCCTGGCCGTTGAGCCGGGTGGCTGCGGCCCGGACGCCCTCGGTGCTGCGTTCGAAGGTCTGCATCCCGACCAATCGCCCGCCCGCACCCTCGACCGCGGCGATCATCGCCTGCCCTGAGCGCTGGCCGTAGGTCCCGGCGGGGACGAGGGCGCCAAAGCGCTGCGATCCGCGCGAGCGGGCATAGTCGACCACCCGGGCGATCGCCTGGCCGGGGATGAAGCCCATGATATAGACCCCGTCGCCCGCCACGCTGACGTCGTTCGAGAAAGCGATGATCGGAATGTCCGCTCGGCGGGCGATCGGCGCCGCCGAGCGCACATGCTCGGCGAGCAGCGGCCCGAGGAAGAGGCCGTTGCCGTCGGCGAGCGCCTCGTTCGCCGCCGCGGCGACACCCGCCGCGGTGTCATAGGCGGTGATCCGGATCCGCTCGCCGCCGGTATCGAGCAAGGCAAGGTTGGCGGCGTTGAGGATCGAGCGGCCGAGCGCGGCATTTTCGCCGCTCAGCGGCACGAGGACCGCGACCCGGTTGCGAGTCTCGTCGGGCGGAAGCCGGGAAGGCGGCGCCGGCCGCTCCGGCTCGACCTGCTCCGGCTCGACCGGCGGCGGCTGGACCACACGCTCGCGTGGAATGCAGCCGGCGACCGCGACGCTGAGGAGCGCGAGCCCGGCAATCCTGAACAGCCTCGCAAGGCCGCCGGGGACTCGACCAGCTTGCGGCGGGAGCGACAGCGATGCCATGACGGCTCCTCCATGGACCAAAAACTCGAGCCCGGCCTCTATATCGTTGCGACCCCGATCGGCAATCTCTCCGATCTGAGCCCGCGCGCCGCGGCCACGCTCGCCGGCGCCGACCTCGTCGCCGTCGAGGACAGCCGGGTCACCGCCAAGCTTCTCCGCCACATCGGGGCGAAGCGGCCGATGGTCCCCTATCACGACCATAATGCCGACAGGGTCCGGCCCGGGCTGATCGAGCAGATGCGCGACAAGGCCGTCGCCCTGGTCTCCGATGCCGGAACGCCGCTCATTTCCGATCCCGGCTACAAGCTCGTCCGCGACGCCCGTGCCGCCGGAATCAGGGTGACCACCATTCCCGGCCCGAGCGCCGCCATCTCCGCCTTGACGCTGGCCGGCCTTCCGACCGACCGCTTCGCCTTCTTCGGCTTCCTGCCGAGCAAGGCCGGAGCCCGGGCCACCGCCATCGCCGGCGCCGCCGCGTTCGACGGGACCCTGATCTTCTACGAAAGCGGGCCGCGCCTCGGCGCCGCCCTCGCTGCTCAGAGCGAAGGGCTGGGCGACCGCGAAGCGGCGGTGGTGCGCGAGATCAGCAAGAAATTCGAGGAGACGGTGAGCGGCCGGTTGAGCGAGCTTGCCGAGCGCTACGAATCCCTGCCGCCGAAGGGGGAGATCGTCATCGTCGTCGGCCCCGCCCCCGAGGCGGAGGCGGCGGGCGAGGCCGAGATCGATGCCGCGCTTCGCGAAGCCATGGCGAGCGGATCCCCCTCACGCGCCGCGGCCGACGTCGCCAAGGCGCTCGGACTGCCTCGGCGGCTCGTCTACGAGCGGGCCCAGAAGCTCAAGTGAAGCGCCGGCAGGCGGAGAAGGGCGGCCGGCGCGCCGAATCGATCGCCGCCTTTTGGCTTCGGCTGAAGGGCTGGCGGATCCTCGCCAGGCGGGTCCGGACTCCGGTCG
>CBIGXQ010000106.1:0-7741 GCA_966193865.1 uncultured Sphingosinicella sp.
GAACTCGCCGCGGTCGAGGATGAACAGGGCTTCGGCACCGTCGCCGGCGACGGTGACGTCGAAGCCCTCCCGCTCGACCAGCTCGCGAAGGGTCTCGGCGACGTCGGGCTCGTCCTCGACGATCAGGCAGCGGCGCCTGACCGGGACGGAATCCGGGATGATCGCGACCGGCTCGCGAGGGGCGACGATCAGGGCCTCGCCGGCGGCGGCCGGAAGATCGACCCGGAAATGGGCGCCGCGGCGGCTCGGCTCGACCTTGATCGTGCCGCCATGGGCCTCGATGATCCCCTGTGAGAAGGACAGGCCGATCCCGGTTCCGCCGCCGCTGCTCTGGCGCTTGGTGGTGAAGAAGGGCTCGAAGATCCTGTGGCGGACCGCCTCCGCGATTCCCGGGCCGGTGTCGGTAACGTCCACGACGACCCTCCCTGCCGGGCTGAGCGACGTCCGGATCGTCAGCACCTTTTCGAACGCCTCGCCTTTCTCCATCGCCTGCTGGGCGTTGACGATGAGGTTCACAATCACCTGGTGAAGCTGGTCGCGATCGCCCTCGACAGGCGGCAGGTGGCTGCCGAAATTGATCCGGACCGCGACTCCGGCCGTCCTCAGCGTGTAATCGGTCAGCTCCAGCGCCGAGGCGATGATGTCGTTGAGACTGACGAGGACCGGCTGGCGCTCCCGCTGCCGGGCCATGGCGAGGAAGGTCTGGACGATCAGCGCGCAACGTTCGGCCGCTGCTCCGATTCGCCGCGCCCGGGTTTCGAACTGGGTTCCCTGCGCGTCTTCGGCGAGCATCTCGGCCTGGCCGACGATCGCCGCGAGCGGGTTGTTCAGCTCGTGGCTGACGCCCGCGAGCAGGGCGCCCAAAGCGGCGAGCTTCTCGGACTGAACCAGGGCATGGCGGGAGCGCTCGAGCTCGGCCTCGGCCAGTTTGCGATCGGTGATGTCGAGATGGATCCCGCTGACGGTGTGGACCTTGCCGCTTTCGTCGCGGAGCGCGGTGCCGATCGACTGGACCCAGCGGACGTCGCCGTTCGGCCACACGACCCGATGCTCGAGCGTGATCGAATCGCCGGGAAACCCGTTGCGATAGGAATCCAGCACCAGGTCCCAATCGTCAGGGTGGATGTAGGATTTGAGGGTCCGGGCATCGAGCCGGAGTTCCTTGTCCAGCCCGTGAAGCGCCCTCGATCGGTCGGAATACCAGGTCGCGCCGGTTTCCGGATCGACCGTCCAGCTGCCGAGCTTGGCGCCTTCGATGGCGAGCTCGAGCTGCCGGCGGGTTTCGGCGAGCTCCGCCTCTGCCTGCTTTCGCTCGGTGATGTCGAGATGGATGCCATTGACGTTGGTGGCTCGGCCTTCCGAATCGCGCTCGGCCGCGCCCAGCGAGTAGATCCAGCGGATCGAGCCGTCGGGACAGATGACCCGATATTCGACCTCGACCTTGTCCTCGACATAGCCGGTCAGATACGGCCTCGACACTTCCTCCCAATGGTCGGGATGGAGCGAGGCCTGGATGACCTCGGCGGTCATTTCCGTATCGGCGGGAAGGCCGTACATTTCCTTGGACCGTGCCGAATACCAGGTGGTCCCGGTCTTCATGCAATAGGTCCAGGTGCCCAGCTTGGCGCCCTCGACCGCGAGCTCGAGGCGCCGGCGCGAATCCTCGAGCGCCTCGTCCGCCTGCTTTCGGCTGGTGATGTCGGCGAGGATCCCGTGGACGGTCCGGGTGACGCCCTCCTCGTCGCGGATCGCGGCGCCGAGGCCATAGACCCAGCGGACCGAGCCATCGGGCCGGATCACCCGATATTCGATCGGCAGCGGCTCGTTCGGATAGGGATTGATATAGGGTTCGGCGAGGCGGTCCCAATCGTCCGGATGAACCCTCTTCCTGAGGTCGCGCGCGTCGCCCAGGACATTGTCGTCGAGCTCCAGCAGCGCCTTGGCGCGATCGGAGAACCAGCCCGATCCGGTCTGCGGATCATAGGACCAGACACCAAGCTGAGCGCCCTGGACGGCAAGCTCGAGATCGCGGCGGACGAGAGCGAGTTCCTCGTCCGCCCGCCGCCGCTCGGTGATGTCGACGAGGATTCCGTGGACCGCCTCGACATTGCCGCGTTCGTCCCGCTCGGCGGCGCCGAGGCTCGATATCCATCGAGTCTCGCCGTCGGGCCGGATGATCCGGTATTCGCGGGCAACCGGGCCTTCCGGAAAATCGTCGAATCGGTCGAACACCAGCTGCGAGCGATCGTCGGGATGGACCCGCTCTCGAAAGGCCTCGCCGTCGGCGAGGAAATTCTCCTCGATCCCGACCATCTCCCGGGCCCGGTCGGAATACCAGGAAATGCCGGTCTTCGGGTTGAACGACCAGGCTCCGAGGCCGGCACCCGCGACCGCGAGCTCGAGCTGCCGCCGAGCCTGCTCGAGCTGCTCCTCGGTGGCCGCGTCCTCGGACCGGTCGCGGATATTGGCGGTGAAGACCCTTCGATCGTCGACCTCGATCTCGAGGATGGTCAGCTCGACAGGGATCAGTCGGCCATCCTTATGGAGCGCCTCGGTCTCGATGCGCTTGCCGATCAGCTTCGCCGGCCCTCCCGCCAGATAGGTCTCGAAGCCTCGCTTGTGCGCGGACCGAAGATGGCGGGGAATGATGAGCTCGACGATGGGCCGGCCGATCGCCTCGTCGCGTGAATAGCCGAACAGCGCTTCCGCGGCCGGATTGAGCCCGATCAGCCGGCCCTGCTCGTCGATGACGACGAGGCCGTCGAGCGACGAGTTGATCGCGGCGGCCTTGATCGGCTCCAGATCGGCGGATGCGAGCACCGTTCCCCCTGGTATCGGCTAAACGCAAAGAATCCCGGCGATTATCTACCGCAACCGGCATTGCCGCGCAGCAAGAATCGATTCGGCGCCTGTAACAATTGAAACCCTTTTCCCGGCGGCTCGGCATCGCCCTGTCACCCCCTTCCTCGAAAGGGGAGACGTCGCCCGGCAGGCGACAATGATTGGGAGATTGAAAGATGACCACCACCGCGACCCGCAAGAAGGCCGGACTTCGACTGGTCCTGGCCCTCGCCGTGGCGATCGGCTGCAGCTCGGCGACGTTGAGCGGCGTTCTCGCCACCTTCGCGATCCAGACTCCGCCCGCTCACTCGACCCTCGCCTGAGTGGCCGGCAAAGGAGCGACGCCGATGGCCGGTTCCCCCCGCGCTCAGCTCAATGGTATCGACCTCGAGCTGCTCGACAAGGTCAGCGGAAAGGTCGGCGGCGACGGCTGCAGCCGGGGCGCCTGCTTTCGGGTGACCACCCGCTGGCAAGGACAGGCACGATCGGAATCGACCGTCGAATCCTTCAGCTGCGCCGGCGACAAGGTCGAGCGCCGTTTCACGATCCAGGCCGACGAGCCCAGGGAATTGCTCGGCTCCGACACGGCTCCAAGTCCGCAGGAGCTGCTGCTGGCGGCGGTCAATGCCTGCATGATGGTCGGTTACGTCGCTCAGGCGGCCATTCGCGGAGTGACTCTCCGGGATTGCCGGATCGAGACCGAAGGCGAGCTCGACCTGCGTGGCTTCCTTGGGCTGGACGACGATGTTCCTGCCGGCCACCGGCGGATCAACTATCTCGTCTACCTCGATGGCGACGGGACGCCCGATCAATATCAGGAGATCCACCAGGCGGTGATGGCGACCTCGCCCGCTTATTTCAACATGGCCCAGCCGATCCAGATGTGCGGCCGGCTGGCCTGATTTTCACTCTTCGTCTCCCTACGCCCCCCCAGGGAGACAGCGGCTCCGGCGCGCCCCCGCCGGAGCCGCTTCGTTTCAGCCTCTCTCTTGCCGGGCGCGTGCCGACGGATGGTCAGGCCTGGCCGAACAGGCGCCGAAGCTTGAGCCGGTCCATGAGCCCGACCCGCGCCGAGTGGAAGCGGGCGATCAGCCCGGGATCGGATTCGTAGAGCCGCCTCGCAAGCGCCCGCCGATCGGCCGGAGCGGTGGATTGAAGCGCCGCGACATAGTCGCGAAGCGGCTGCCGGGCCTTCCAGAGCTGCCTCGCCTCCTGTTCGAACAGCTCGTGGAGGGCGGGGCCGGAAAAGTCGCTCCGGCCGGCGAGAAGCAAAGCGTTTCGCGCCGAATCGGCGACCCCGCTTCCGGTCGCCGGCTGAAGGAAGCCGCCGCGAAGGCCGAGCCTTGCCACCCTGGCGCCGCCGATCCGCCAGAAGGCGTCGAAATCGCCGCCGAAGGGGAGCGGGCGAACCGCAGGGACTTCCGACTCCACCGATGACTCCGTCCAGCCTCGCAGCCGCAGATACTGGTCGAGCCGGGCACCGGCCCAGTCCGCCGGCTGGGAGCGCTCGGAGACGAGCGACTGGGTCACAAGCAGCCGCTTCTCGCCGAGCGGGAAGCAGCGAACGAAGCTGAACCCGGCGCTCTGGTCGTCGTGCGTGGAGTCGATCAGCACCGGCCGGTCGAGGCCGTGCGGCGACTCCAGCCGGAGAACCCGTTCGACCCGGGTCTCGAACAGCAGGTCGAGCATCGACAGATTGGACGCGCCGCGAGCGTCGATCGCGCCGTCCGCCTTCACCGTCTCGCCGCCGTCGAGCACGAGCGCGTCCTCGCGGACGGCCACCACTCGGGTGCCGAGCCGATATTGGTCGGGCCTCAGGGCGGCGACCATAGAGCGGTGGATCGCTTCGCCCTCGAAACCGCCGAAGTCCGATTTGAGATTGCGGCTCAGTCCCGGGAAGGCGACGAAAAAACCGGGCCAGCGATAGTCGAGAAGCGGCTCGATCAGTGCCTTTGAGTCCTCGTCGAGCGATCGGCCGAACACCGAGCGGAAGCCGTCGCCGCCAAACCTGTCTTTCTCCTCGACGATGAGGATCGGGACGTCGGGGCGGCGGCGCGCAAGCGCGAGCGCGGCAAGCGACCCGGCAAGGCCGCCGCCGGCGATCAGGACTCCCTTGCGCTTCGCTCCGAACATGACCCTCGTCCCTAGCTCGCCGGCCGGTCCCGGCGCCACGACTGCTTTGCGCCAGCCTCATTTTGGGACGCCGGCACCTCCTTCGGCCTTTCGCCCGGGCGCGTGTGGAATAGAGTTGCCCGGCAACGTGTCGAGCGGTTAAGCACAAAGGGTGAACGATACCGCCGCCGCGACCGTCCGCAAGATCATCCATGTCGACATGGACGCCTTCTTCGCGAGCGTCGAGCAGCGCGACGATCCGGCGCTTCGCGGCAAGCCGGTCGCCGTCGGCGGATCGACCGCACGCGGGGTCGTCGCCGCCGCCAGCTACGAGGCGCGCAAGTTCGGGGTCAAATCGGCGATGCCGTCGGTGACGGCGAAGCGCCGCTGCCCGGACCTGATCTTCGTCAAGCCGCGCTTCGACGCCTATCGGGAGGTCTCGCGCCAGATCCGAGCGATCTTCCGCGACTATACCGAGCTGGTCGAGCCGCTCAGCCTCGACGAGGCCTATCTCGACGTCAGCGAGGATCTGAAGGGGATCGGGATCGCGACTCGGATCGCCGAGGAGATCAGGGCCCGGATCCGCGCCGAGACCGGCCTCACCGCGAGCGCCGGAGTCTCCTACAACAAGTTCCTCGCCAAGCTGGCGAGCGACCAGAACAAGCCCGACGGCCTGTGCGTGATCACCCCGGCCCGGGGCGAGGCCTTCGTCGCCGGGCTCCCCGTGCGCCGTTTCCACGGCGTCGGGCCGCGCACCGCTGAGAAGATGGCCAGGCTGGGAATCGAGACCGGCGCCGATCTGCGCGCCCAGAGCCTCGCCTTCCTCCAGCACAATTTCGGAAGCAGCGGCCAATATTATCACGATCTCGCCCGCGGCATCTGTCACCGCGAAGTCAAGCCGAATCGGCCCTGGAAGTCGATCGGCGCCGAGGACACCTTCTTCGACGATCTGACCGAGGAGGCCCCGCTCGCCGCCGAGCTCGAGCGGATCAGCCAGACCGTCTGGCGGCGGATCAGCGAGAAGGCGATCAGCGGCCGGACCGTCACCCTGAAGGTCAAGTATCAGGATTTCCGGATCGTGACCCGCTCCCGAAGCCTCGACCGGCCGGTGAGCGGCCGCGAGGAGTTTCTCGATATCGGCTGCAGCCTGCTCCGAACCCTGCTTCCGCCGCCCAGGGGGATCAGGCTGCTCGGCCTGACCCTGTCGAATCTGAAGGAAGGCGGCGACCTCGACCCGCAGCCGGCACTTCTGGAGCTGCCGCTGGGCTGACGCGGAGAAGCCGGGCGGCGCCATCTGCCCACCGGCGACGGACTCGGGCGCCACGGCGCCGAATTCTTCCATCCCGGCTTTTCATGGCGGCGCCGTGGGCCTAGGGTCGCTGCTTCCCCGGGGGACCGCGCCTGAGCGGTTGAGATTGGGCTGAAGCCCTGACCCGCCGAACCTGATCCGGCTGACACCGGCGTAGGGAGGGAGCGCGGGCCGCCCGCTCTCCGTCCGACATGGAGAGACAGACATGGCTGATTCACCTGCAAGAACCGAGCTCAAGGTCACCACCGGGCCGATCCGCGGAAGCCGCAAGATCCGGGTCGGCGCGCTCGGAGTCGCGATGCGCGAAATCGATCTCGAGCCGAGCTCGGGCGAGCCGCCGCTTCGGGTCTATGACTGTTCCGGACCCTATACCGACCCCGAGGCGCGGATCGACATCATGGCCGGTCTTGCCGAGCTTCGCCGAGACTGGATCCGCGGCCGGGGCGACGTCGAGGAAGTCGTCCAGCGCGAGATCCGGCCTGAGGATAATGGCCAGCTCGGGCCCGACCGGTCCGGCGGAGTCCAGCCTTTCCCCAGCGTGCGCCGAAAGGTGCTTCGGGCCCGTCCCGGCGCGAACGTCAGCCAGATGCATTATGCCCGGCGCGGGATCGTGACGCCGGAAATGGAATATGTCGCGATCCGCGAGAATCTCGGGCGCGAGCGGGCCGCCGAGGCGGCGGCTCGGGACGGCCAGGATTTCGGCGCTTCGATCCCCGACTACGTCACTCCCGAATTCGTCCGCGACGAGGTCGGCCGGGGCCGGGCGATCATCCCTTCCAACATCAACCACCCCGAAAGCGAGCCGATGGCGATCGGCCGCAACTTCCTCGTCAAGATCAACGCCAATATCGGCAACAGCGCGGTTGCTTCCGACGTCGCGGCCGAGGTCGAAAAGATGGTCTGGGCGATTCGCTGGGGCGCCGACACGGTCATGGACCTGTCGACCGGCCGGAACATCCACGACACCCGAGAATGGATCCTCCGCAACTCGCCGGTGCCGATCGGCACGGTGCCTATCTACCAGGCGCTCGAGAAGGTCGGCGGGGTCGCTGAGGAGCTGACCTGGGAGATCTACCGCGACACCCTGATCGAGCAGGCCGAGCAGGGCGTCGACTATTTCACCATCCATGCCGGAGTCCGGCTGCCCTTCATCCCGATGACCGCCAACCGGGTCACCGGGATCGTCAGCCGGGGCGGCTCGATCATGGCGAAATGGTGCCTCAGCCACCACAAGGAGAGCTTCCTCTACACGCGCTTCGACGAGATCTGCGAGATCATGAAGGCGTATGACATCGCCTTCAGCCTGGGCGACGGCCTTCGCCCCGGAAGCATCGCCGACGCCAATGACGAAGCCCAGTTCGCCGAGCTCGCCACCCTGGGCGAGCTCACCCAGATCGCGTGGAAGCACGACGTCCAGGTGATGATCGAGGGCCCCGGCCACGTGCCGATGCACAAGATCAAGGCGAACATGGACAAGCA
>CBIGXQ010000107.1:0-7705 GCA_966193865.1 uncultured Sphingosinicella sp.
CGCTCGACCGCAAGGACAGCCTCGTCAAGCTCTGCACCGGCGCCGACGCCATCGTCCACATTGCCGGTCTCATCAACGCTCCCGACAGGGCTGGTTTCGAGGCGGTCAATGTCGGCGGAACGGCGGCGATGATCGATGCGGCCCGGCGGGCCGGCGTGAAGAGATTCATCCACATCTCGTCGCTTGCCGCCCGGGAGCCCGGATTGTCGGATTATGGCTGGTCCAAGTCGCGCTCCGAGAAGGTCGTCGCCGCTTCCGGCCTCGAATGGACGATCGTCCGCCCGCCAGCGGTTTACGGCCCCGGCGACCGCGAGACGTTCGAGCTGTTCAAGATGGCGCGTCGGGGCTTCGTCGCCCTTCCGCCCAAAGGCCGTTTCTCGATCATCCATGTCGAGGATCTGTGCCGACTGATCCTGGCGCTGGTCGACGATCCGGAGAGCGTCTCGGAGACCTACGAGCCGGACGACGGCGTCGAGAGCGGCTGGGACCATCGCCATTTCGCCCGGACCCTCGGCCGCATCTTCGGAAGGCGCGCGGCGACTCTGGCGATGCCGAGGATCGTCATGCACGGCGCTTCCCGGATCGAGAAGCTGGTCAGGCGAGGGAAAGCGAAGCTGACCCCTGACCGGGTCCGCTATTTCTGCCATCCCGACTGGGTCGTCACCGCCCGCCGTCGGCCGCCGCCGTCGCTCTGGCAACCGCAGATCCGAACGCCGACCGGGCTCAAGCAGACCGCCTCATGGTATGTCGAGCAGGGGTGGCTCAAATGAAATATTGGACGACGAAGGCGACGCAGCTCGCCACCAGCCCGACCAGGAAGATCCGGTAGGCGAAGCCGAGCAGGCGGTACTTCTTGTTCTGAAGCACCATGCCGTTCTGGTAGATGTCGTGAGCCATGGTCCGGTAGATCCTGTCGTCGCTTCGAAGCTGCGACACGATCCGGTTGGTGAACTCCTCCTCGCTGAGCTGGGTGAAGGAGCCGAAGAAGAGGACGTTGAGCGGGCCGGTCGGGCGCCGTTGCCGGGTGACGGGAACGATCGCGAGAACCGCGCAGATCGCCGAGAAGAAGGCGGCGCCGCCGAGGATCAGAAGCGGCAGTGGAGCGGCGCTGCCCCGCGCCTGGCCGATGGTGATGGTGAAGATGACGAAGGTGGCGCCCATCAGGATGCTCGCCTTGTGATCGGCCATGGCCGACAGCTGGATGTGGGCGAGCTGGGTCGTGCGCATCATGTGGATGGCATTGGGCGGGTAGCTGGGCTCTCCGTCGCGATCGATTTCCGCCATGCCGCTCTCCCTGCCACGCTTCTTGGCATGAGGAGACCGGACTTGCCAAGCGCCCGCCCCCATTCGGCCCTATTTCCTTGGCAGGTCCAACTACCAAATCTAAAGGGCGCAGAATGACCGATCGGGACCAGACTTTCGCGCGCGTCGCCGCGCTCATCGAACCTTTCAACAAGAAGGGCGTGGAGCTTCAGGAAAGCACCACCTTCGCCGGCGATCTGGAATGGGACAGCCTCGTCGTCATGGACTTCGTCGCCAATGTCGAGGACGAGTTCGACATCCTGATCACGATGAACATGCAGGCAGAGATCGAGACGGTCGGGCAGCTCGTCGACGCCGTCGCCAGGCTGAAGAAGCCCGAGTGATGACCGAAGGCGTCGACACCGCGATGAATCCCGCCGACGAGAAGGCGCTGGCCCCTTCAGGACCGGATCTCTTCTCGAAATTCGATCCGCTGATCGCCCAGCGCCAGGCCCTGCTCGACACCGGCGTCAAGGATCCGTTCGGGCTGGTCATGGAGAAGGTGCTTTCGCCGACCCGGGCGATCTGCAACGGCCGCGAGACGATCCTCCTCGGAACCTATAATTACATGGGGATGACGTTCGACGAGGACGTCATCGAGGCCGGCAAGAAGGCGCTCGACGAATATGGTTCCGGGACCACCGGCAGCCGGGTGCTCAACGGCACCTATGTCGGCCACAAGGCGGTCGAGCAGGCGCTCAAGGACTTTTACGGGATGGACCATGCGATGGTCTTCTCGACCGGCTATCAGGCCAATCTCGGCATCATCTCGACCATCGCCGGCAAGGGCGATTATGTCGTCCTCGACATCGACAGCCATGCGTCCATCTATGACGGCTGCAAGATGGGCGACGCCGAGATCGTCCCGTTCCGCCACAACGATGTCGGCGCGCTCGAGAAGAGGCTGGCCCGGATTCCCGCCGAAGCCGGCAAGCTGGTCGTTCTCGAAGGCGTCTATTCTATGCTCGGCGACATCGCCCCGTTGAGGGAGATGGTCGCCGTCTCCAGGGCAGCCGGGGCCATGGTCCTCGTCGACGAAGCCCATTCGATGGGTTTCATCGGGCCGAACGGCCGCGGCGTGGCCGAGGAGCAGGGCGTCCTCGACGACGTCGATTTCGTCATCGGCACCTTTTCCAAGAGCGTCGGTACCGTCGGCGGCTTCTGCGTCTCCAACCATCCCAAGTTCGAGATCTTGAGGCTGGTCTGCCGCCCCTATGTCTTCACCGCCTCGCTTCCGCCCAGCGTCGTCGCGACCGCCGCTACCTCGATCGCCAAGCTCAGCCATGGCCATAACAAGCGCGCCCATCTCTGGGAGAACAGCAAGCGTCTTCATGCCGGGCTTCGCCAGCTCGGCTTCCGGCTCGGGACCGACGAGCCGCAATCGGCGATCATCGCCGTCATCATGCCCGATCTCGAAAAGGGGGCGGCGATGTGGGAAGCCCTCCTTGCCGAGGGGCTTTACGTCAATCTCGCCCGTCCGCCGGCCACCCCCGCCAACATGACGCTTCTGCGTTGCTCGCTCTGTGCCGAGCATAGCGAGGAGCAGGTCGGCGAGATCCTCGAGATGTTCAGGCGCGCCGGCCTTGCGACCGGCGTAATCGGGCAGGCCGCCGCATAGACGCGACCAATAGCCGGACGGTCGAGGCAATGCCCGCGCCCGCCGGACTTCCCTGCCTTTCCATCGCAATCGCCATCGCCTAATCTGGCGTCATGGCGGAGGAGGTGAACGGAGCGGGTGGCGAAGATGTCGGCCGCGCATCCTGGCGGGCCCTGTGGATCAGCGCCGCGGCCCTGCTGTCGACTCTCGCCCTGATCGGCCTCATCTTCATGATCACCTGGTCGAACCGCGCCCGCGACGAGGCGCTCGGCTGGGAGCGTCGCACCTATGAGGTGATGGTTCTGACCCGGACGATCGACGCGACCATCGCCCGGTCCGAAGCCGCGCTCGGGCGTTACGTGCTCGACGAGAATGATGTCACCGGCACAGCCTATTACAATGAATGGCGTTTCGCCGGAGTCCAGATCGCCCAGTTGCAGCGGCTCGTTCGCAATGATCCGGAGCAGCGCCGTCGGGCCGACCGCCTGCTTGAGCTCTTTCGCCAGCGTGGAACGGAGCTGGCGCCGGCGGCGACGGCGGCGCAGCGCCGCGAAGGCCTGGGAGGCCTTGGCATCCTCAACGCGGCCGCTCGGCGGGACACGCTGCCGGCTCTACGCTCGGTGCTTGAGGAGATCGCTCGGGCCGAGCGGGTCAATCTCAACCGCCGAATGGCGGAGACCCGAGGTTTCGTCGCCCGCGCCGACGCCTATACCGACTGGCTCGGACTGCTCGCTATCCTGGTCGGCCTCGGCGCCGTGGGCCTGGCCTTCCTCGCCTGGCGCTCCTTCACCGAGGGCGTGAAGGCGCGGCGGGAAGCGGACAGCGAAGGCTGGCGCGCGATGCAGCTCGACCAGGCGGTCCGCGACCGCACCCGCGAGCTTTCGCGCGCGAACGAGGCGCTCAAGGCGGAGGCCGCCGAGCGCGCCGCCGCCGAGGCCCAGCTCCGCCAGGTCCAGAAGATGGAGGCCGTCGGCCGTCTGACCGGCGGCATCGCTCACGATTTCAACAACATGCTGGCGGTTGTCGTCGGCGGCCTCGATCTCGCCCGGCGCAAGCTGCACAGCTCGAAGCGCGAGGTGGAGTTCCACCTCGACAGCGCGATGGAAGGCGCGACGAGGGCGGCCGCGCTGACCCGACGGTTGCTGACATTCGCCCGCGCCGAGCCTTTCATGCCGGAGGCCGTCGCTCCGGCGGAGTTGCTCCAGAACATGCTCGAGCTGATCGATCGCTCGATCGGCGAAAGGATCAGCGTCCGCACCCGCTTCCCCGAAAAATCGTGGCACGTCTGGGCCGATCGGACGCAGCTGGAAAATGCTGTCCTCAACCTCGCCGTCAACGCGCGCGACGCGATGGACGGAAGCGGCGAGCTTCGGATCGAGGTCGACAATGTCGCCTTGGCCGAAGGCGAGGTGGAGCAGCTCGAGCCGGGCGATTATGTCCGGATCGCCGTGACCGATACCGGCGCCGGAATTGCGCCCGAACATCTTCAGCGCGTGTTCGAACCCTTCTTCACCACCAAGGAAGTCGGCAAGGGCACCGGCCTCGGCCTGAGCCAGATTTTCAGCTTCGCCCAGGAATCGGGCGGGACGGTGACGATCGCTTCACAGGTCGGGAGCGGAACCCAGGTCCGGATCTATCTGCCGCGATCAGCCAGCGCCGCCGAGCGCGCGGCGGAGCTGCCGGCCCGGCCGAGCGGCGATCTCGCTCCAGCGGAACGGCACGAAGGCACCTACATCCTCGTCGTCGAGGACGATCCGCGGGTCAGCCGCTCGACGGTCGCCGCCCTGGAGGAGCTGGGATACCGCCCGATTGCCTGCGCGAGCGGCCGCGACGCGCTCGATCTGCTCGATCGCGAGCCCGGCATCGAGCTGATCGTGACCGACGTGATGATGCCGGAGATGACCGGGATCGAGCTGGCTCAGATCATCGCCCGGCGCTTTCCCGACAAGCATCTCCTGTTCGTTTCAGGCTATGTCGGCGAGGCGGAGGAGGCGCACGACCTCGTCGGCCACCAGCTGCTTCGCAAGCCGTTTACCGTCAATGCGCTGGCCAATGCGGTCGAGCAGGCGCTCGTGCACAAGGTCAGCGAATTGCGCCTCGCTTCAACAGACGAGGCAGCAGAGTGACGGCGGCAAGGAGCGGCCAGCGCCGCTGCCACGGCTTGAGCGCGATGTCGGTTCCGGCATGGCGGTTGATCTTCCAGACGAGATAGTCGGCGCCGCCCGCGAACGTCGCCGAAGCCTTGACGAGCCGGACCAGGGTCAGCGCCTTGCCCTTGCGCTGACGCGACCTCCAGCGCCGAAGCGCCCCCTTGCGGTCGCTCGGCGAAGCCACTCCGAGCGCAAGCACCATATCGCCGAAGCGGCGATAGCGTCCGGGATCGGAATCGACGATCGAATCCGATCGCTGCGCCCGCTCGGCGCGAAGCTCGGCGCCGTAAGTGAGCGCAAAGCCGGCGCGGAAGACGGCCAGCGGATCGTCCTGGCCCTCGGTCATCGTCGGGATGGTCAGCGTGAACAGGGTCGGCACAGCCTCGGCAATGGCTTTGACGGCGGCCTCGGCCGAAGCCTCGTCCTTCGTCCAGACGAGCCGGGAAGGCTGGGCGAAGCGTGCCCAGACCGAAGTATTGTCGGCCTCGAGCGAGCAGGAACGGGCGAAATCGGCCTCGCTCAGAACCGCATATTTGGCGGCGAGGCCGCCATGAGCGAAGGGGAAGACATTGGGCGGGATCAGCCGGTTGGCGAGCGCCAGCCAGCGCCGGCGATAGGCGGTCCGGTAATCGGAGACGATGAGGTAGAAATCCAGCATCAGCCCGTCGAGCGCGCTCTCGCGGAGGCAGGATCCGTAGAAGAGGACGCTCCTCGCCGAACCGGCGAATTCGGCCGCGATCGCCGCCGCCATCGCCGCGACTCGCGGGTCGACCGGCTGAGCGAGTTCGGCGGCGACGAGACTGCGAAGCGTGGCTTTCATCTGATCCATTCATCACTGGGACCAGCGGCTCTTACGCTCCGGACCGCTCCTCGATGAAGCCTTATCCGCAAGCGGTGGAGGTGAGGCGCCTCAGGCTTCCCGATTCTTGCGCCAGATCGACACGAGGATGAGCAGGAACGCCGCGAGCCGGAGCAAATAGAGCCAGCTTCTTTCCTCGACCGGTATGTCGGTGAAGGAGAGCAGGGCCTGGCCGAGGCCGAGCAGCCAGAAGGCCAGAGCGAAGGCGATGAACAGGCTGTCATGGGTTCGCTTCCAGAAGCGAAGGAAGAACAGGCCCGCGGCCATGAAGCCCAGGGTGATCGCGCCTGAGAGGAAGTCGATCAGCATGAACTTACTCCTCCAGGTCCCAGATGAAGCCGAACAGCAGAACCACCACCGCCGCGAGCGACAGGAGCAGGCGAACCACCTGCAGGGTCACCGCCTCCGGGAGCAGGACGAGATCGACGACGACGACGAGATTGTTGACCCCGAGCAGGGCGAAGCAGAAGGCGCTCCACAGAAGCATTCGGGCGCCGGTGCGCCAATAGCTTCGCGCAAGCAGCCAGGCGCAGGCGCTGCTCGTCAGGAAGCAGAGCAGATAGACTGCTGAGGGGAAATATTCGGCCACGTCAGTCCTTCCTCAGCTTGAAGGCGTCGGCGAACGCTGAGAGGCCGGGGCTCGCGCCGGAAATGATCATCCGCCGCACCTTATCCGGGCTTCGCGCGTAGAGCGCCAGAGTCTTGTCCACGAGCTTGTCGAGCTGCTCGGTCGCCGGCGCGTAGCGGGCCGCGCCATTCTCGTCGACGAGGATGAGCCCCGCCGCGGCGAGCGATTCGAGGCTCTGGATCACGACGAGGTCGCTGCCCCGAAGTCCGCTGACCATTTCGGCGTGGCTCAGCTGCCGTTCCCGCTGCTGGCGGAGATAGCCGAGCAGTTCGAGCGCCCAGACCGAGCGGAACGTGGCCCCGATGAAGCTTGAGACTTCCTGGCTGGACGGCATTCTCTTCGACGGGTCCCCAAAATGCGCGCATCGCTGGCGCGCCATTATCGTTCTTTCCCCGCTCCCCCTGCGCCTTCTAACCCGCTGGGACGCCTGTGCAACCCGAAGGATGGTAAAAATGGCGATGACCTTTTTACTGCGGTGGAATCTCGCGCGATTTTGCTATGAAGGCGCAGGGCGGGGGCCCATCGGGACGGATTCGGGGCGGGCAGCCGCGCCGGAGGAGTGTTGGAGTGAACGTCGAAAATCCCCGCGAATTTCTCGATCGCCGTCAGCTCTTGAGCGCCCTGCGCAGCTTCAGGCGAGGCGATTTCACGGTCAGGCTGCCCGAGGACCTGACCGGCCATGACAGCGAGATCGCGCGCCTCTTCAACGAAATCGTCAGCCTCAACGAAGGCATGACCGACGAGCTCGAACGGCTTTCGCAGGTCGTCGGCAAGGAAGGCAAGATCAGCCAGCGCGGGCGGATCAAGACCGCCACCGGCAGCTGGGAATCGGCGATCCGATCGGTCAACGACCTGATCGAGGACATGGTCCAGCCGACGGCGGAAGTCGCCCGGGTCATCGGCGCCGTCGCCAAGGGCGACCTGTCGCAGTCGATGACCGTCGAGATCGACGGCCGGCCGCTTCGCGGCGAGTTCCTGCGAATCGGCAAGGTCGTGAACACCATGGTCGAGCAGCTCGCTTCCTTCGCCTCGGAAGTGACTCGAGTCGCTCGCGAAGTCGGTACCGAGGGCAAATTGGGCGGTCAGGCGACGGTGAAGGGCGTCGCCGGCACCTGGAAGGACCTCACCGACAACGTCAACCTGATGGCCGCGAACCTGACCGGCCAGGT
>CBIGXQ010000108.1:0-7617 GCA_966193865.1 uncultured Sphingosinicella sp.
TCCGCGGTGCCACCACCTTGATGCGCGCCGTCGCGCTCGCCCGCGGCACGACCGAGGATGCCAATCCGTCGCGAGTGCTCGTCTTCCGCACCATCAATGGGGAACGGATGGCGGCTGCGTACGATCTCCAGTCGATCCGGCGCGCCGAATCCGAGGATCCGCCCATCTATGGCAACGACATCGTCGTGGTCGATGGTTCCAACACCCGCAGGCTGTGGCGCGACATCATCTCGTCACTGCCCGTTTTAGGCATGTTCCGGCCCTTCTGAGTTATGGCCGAAGCTTAGGATCTCGTTATGAATGACCAGAGCGGGGCCTTCCCGCACAATCGCGGAGTGCCGGCCTTCCAGGGTGCGTCGAACCTTCCTTCGACGGGCCTGCGTGACGTCGTCGTCGCCGTCCCCACCGCCGACAAGCCGAACCATTTCCACCCTTCCGAGATCTGGAGGGTCATCGCCAAATGGTGGTGGCTGATCGCCGCGGTCATCATTGCCTGCGAAGTCGCCGCAGTCATCGCCTCGCTGATGATCCAGCCGCAATATGCCGCGAAATCCACTCTGGAGGTCAATCTCGAGGGCGTCCAGGTCGTCGACAAGATGGGCGACATCGACGGCGGCCAGCGCAACGAGCGCGAGTTCCTCAACACCCAGGCCGAACTTCTCCGCAGCCGGGCGATCGCGGAACGCGTTGCCCGGGGTCTCAACGTCGCCAACAACGCCGCCTTGTTCGATCTCAACACCGATCGCGCTGCCCGCGAGGCGCAGGCGGTGGGAATGGTCCAGAGCAGCGTCACCGTCGAACCGGTCCGGGACAGCCGCCTGATCGAGATCACCGCCGTCTCGCCCGACCCGGCCCTCGCGGCGGCGATGGCCAATGCCTATGGCACGAGCTTCATCCAGGCCAATCTCGAGCGCCGCTTCGAAGCCACGTCCTATGCCCGGAATTTCCTTGAACAGCGGATCAATGCCGTTCGGCAGCGGCTTGAGAATAGCGAGCGGCAGCTGGTCGCCTACGCCCAGCAGCAGGGGATCATCACGCTCAACATCGACAGCGGCTCCGGCGAGCGTACCGAGCAGACCATCGATGCCGCCTCACTGGTCTCGCTGAACGAGGCGCTTTCGGCCGCGCGCAGCGACCGGATCGCCGCCGAGCAACGCTACCGCCAGGCACAGGGCGGCGGAGCCACGACCGAAGGCCAGAATAATCCGACGATCCAGGCGCTTCGCGGGCAGCTGGCCCAGCTTCAGGCCGAATATCAGGAGAAGCTCGGCATTTTCCGTCCCGAATATCCGGCGATGGTTCAGCTCCGGACCCGGATCGAATCGCTTCAATCCGCCATCGGCCGCGAAACCGGCAACGTCTCCAGCGCGCTGAGGTCTGAATATCAGGCCGCGGTCGGCCGCGAATCCGCGCTGGAATCGCGAGTGGATTCGCTTCGCAACGCGCTGTTGAACCTTCGCGAACGAAGCATCCAGTACACGATCCTGCAGCGCGAGGTGGACACCAACCGTTCACTCTACGACGCTCTGCTCCAGCGCTACAAGGAAGTCGGGGTTGCCGGCGGGGTCGGGACCAACGCTGTCTCGGTCGTCGACCAGGCACGGGTTCCCGGAGCGCCGTTCAAGCCCAATCTGCCGCTCAACATGGCGCTCGGCCTGCTTGCCGGGCTGGTGCTCGGATTCGGCGGCGCCTTCGGGCTCGAATGGATGGACGACACCATCAAGACTCCTGACGATCTGACCTCCAAGCTCGGAATCGCCCCGCTCGGGATCATCCCGCTGCTCGGCAAGGACGGCTCCGTCCAGGAACAGCTGGAGGATTCCCGATCGCAAGTATCGGAGGCCTATCATTCGGTCCGGACGGCGCTCCAGTTCTCGACCGACCATGGAGTGCCCAAGTCGCTGCTCATCACCAGCACCCGGGCTTCGGAGGGCAAGTCGAGCTCGGCCCTGGCCATAGCCCGGATCATGGCCGGCCTCGGATCCTCCGTCCTTCTGATCGACGGCGATCTTCGCAAGCCGACTTTCCGTGCCCCGACGTCGGGCGGCCCGGGTTTCTCGAGCCTTCTCTCCGGCGCATCCGAAATCGAGGCCTGCATCCATCCGACCGAGCTCGAAGGATTGTTCCTGCTTCCGAGCGGGCCCATCCCGCCCAACCCGGCGGAGCTTCTCGCCTCGGCCCGGCTCCGCGACCTGCTCGAGCAGATGGGGACGATGTTCGACCACATCGTCGTCGACGCGCCACCAGTCCTCGGCCTCGCCGACGCGCCGCTCCTCGCTTCAATCTGTGAAGGCACGGTGATGGTCATCCAGGCCGGAGCGATCCGGCGCGCCGCGGCGCTCAACTCGGTCAATCGCCTGAACGCCGCCGGCGCTTTCCTGATGGGCGGAATCCTGACCAAGTTCAGCGCGGCGAAGTCGGGCTATGGTTACGGATATGGCTATGGCTATGGCGCCGAATATGCCTATGGCCAGGACGACGAGCCGAAGAGACAGATCGAGCTTCTGAAGAACGCGTGATCGAGCCACAGCCAAGCGGCCTGCCCGCGAAGAAAACCAGCAGGACTGCCGCCATCGCCGTCAGCCTGGCGGCGGTCCTGATCGCTTATCTCGTCGTTCGGAGCAGCGTCCCCTATCTCGACCCGGCCCTGGCGAGCGTCCTGCCGCCGGAGGATCCCTCGCTGCTGGCGAGAGCACTGCCTTATTCGGCCGCCGATCCGCGCGAGCGGGTCAGCCCGGACGTCCATACGCTGAGCCGCCGGGCGGCCGTTTCCGCGCCGCTCGCCTTCGAGCCCTTTTTCGTCGAGGCCAAGGCCGAGGAGCAGGCGGGCCGGCTGGACAACGCCATTCGGCTGATGGAGGAGGCGCGGCGGCGGCGGCCGGCCTTCGACCTGACTCGGATTCACCTGATCGGCTATTACCAGCAGGCCCGGCGCTTTCCGGAGCTGATCACCGAGATCGATTTCGTCCTTCGCCGAAGCGAAGAAGCGGCCCAGATCATCCTGCCCGAGCTGGGAAAGCTGATCACCGATCCCCAGGGGCGGGTGGCCCTCGCCTCGATCCTCGCCCGCAACCCCGCCTGGCGCGCGCGCTTCTACGAGGTCGCAGCCGCTCAGCCCGGCGATCAGGCGGAGGCGCTCACCCTGCTCAACCTCGTCCAGGCGCGGCGCCCTCGAGGCGGTGTCGGGCCCGAACGCGGATTCTATCTTCACCGCCTGGTTCAGGCCGGCGATCATCGCCGGGCACGCGCGATCTGGCTCGAGTCGCTGCCGCCGGCCGAGCGAGCGAAGAACCAATTCCTGTTCAACGGGGATTTCCGTCGGGTTGCCGCTCCGGCGCCCTTCGGCTGGACGGTCCGACACGAGGCCCAGGGCCGAGCGGAGATCGTCACCGCGGGCGCGCCGACGCCCTATCTGGACGTGGTCTATTTTGGAGGAAGCCGGGTGATCCTGGCGGAGCAGCAGCTCGCGCTGCCCCCCGGACGCTACAGGCTCTCCCAACTCGCGAAGAGCGATCAGCAGCCGGCATCGGGGCAGGTCTATTGGCGGCTGACCTGCCTTCCGGCGGGCAACGAAATCGGCCGACTCCGAGCGACCGGGCTCCAGCCCCAATATAGCCGCACGTCGACCGAGTTCGCGATCCCCGCGAGCTGCGCCGGCCAGCAGCTCGCACTGATCGGCGAACCCGGCGACATCGCCGCCGAGATCAGGGTCCAGATGACCCGCCTGGAGCTTGCCCGTGCGGATTGAGTTGAGCCGAACCTGGGGAAAAGCGGCGTTTCTCGTCCTTTGCCTCCTGCTCGGGGGCGCAAGCGCGCGTGGCGCCGGAGTGGTCGGGAACGGCCTGCTTCAGATCCTCGCCGCGATCGTCATCGCCGCCAGCTTCTGGGGCCGAGGCGTGGAGCTGCCGCGGGCGTCGCGGCCGCTGCTGCTGATCTTCGGCGCTTTCCTGCTCTTCGTTCTCCTCAGCCTCATCCCGCTCCCGGCCGCCGTCTGGCAGGCCCTTCCAGGCCGCGATCCGATCGCTCACGGCTACGAACTGCTCGGGATTCAGGCGCCGGCCTTGCCGATCACGCTTTCCTGGCAACACAGCCTCGCCTCGATCCTCTGGCTTCTTCCGCCGGCAGCCGTGTTCCTGATGGTCGCCAGATCCTCGCCGAGGCAGCGCGGCCGTCTCGTCTGGCTCGTCCTTGCCTTCTGCGCCATCTCGATCGTGCTCGGCGTTGCCCAATTGCTCGGCGGTGAGAATTCGCCGTTGCGTTTCTACCAGATCACCAACCGCAACCAGCCGGTGGGCTTCTTCTCGAACGCCAATCATTTCGCGATCATGCTCGTGGCCGCCTTGCCGTTGACCGGCTATGTTGCAGGCCGCTCGGTCTCGCGCCGGGGCAGCAAAGCGGAGCGAGGAAGTGCGCTCATTCTCGCTGGCGCCGTGGCATTGTTCCTGCTCGCCGGAATCGCGACGATTGGTTCGATCGCGGGATATGGCCTCGCCTTGCCGGCGGCGTTCGCCGCCTTCCTGATCTATCGCAAGGCCGCTTATGGAACGGTCGGCCGAGCCTGGAGCGGCGCCGCCGGAATCCTGTTCCTGATCTTCCTCGGCCTCGCTGTCGCCGGACCGCTCAGCAATGAGAAGCTGTCCGAGGAATATTCAGGCGACCCCGCCAGCCGCGCCTATTTCGCGAAGACCACGCTTGAGGGCATCGTCGAGACTTTTCCGGTCGGGTCCGGTCTAGGGACGTTCCAGGAGGTTTACCGGACGCATGACGATCCGAACCGGGTCAGCCACGAATATACGAACCACGCGCACAACGATTATCTGGAGATCGTGCTCGAGCTTGGCGCCGTCGGCGCGATCCTTATCCTGGCCTTCCTGGCCTGGTGGCTGTCGCGTTCGGTCGCCGCCTGGCGCTCAACCTTCGACGGGTCCGGACTGGCCAGAGCGGGCTCCGTGATCGTCTTCATCGTCCTTCTTCACAGCATCGTCGATTATCCCCTTCGGACTTCGGCGATCGCGACCTTGTTCGCATTTGCCTGCGCTCTGCTGGTGCCGTACGCGGGTGCGGTTCGATCCAAGAGCGCGACTGATGCGCAGGGATCGCTCCTTCACCTCAAGGCCGATTAGCGAATGTCCCGTCCGATCCCCTCCGCCTGCGGAATCCGCCGATGACCTTGGTGGGATTGCTCGGCCCGATCATCGCGCTGCTGGCGTGGCAGATGGCGTTCGTCGAACGGACCCGGACCCGGGCTGCCATCTTCTTTCTGGCGTTTCTCACGCACATCGGCACCACGATTCTCTATTACTTCTGGGTGCAGACGACCGTCGCCGACACGATCCTCTATTATGACGATCCGTATAGTTTCTATGGGACCGGCTTCGGCATGGGCACCCGCTTCGTCATCTACATGGTCCAGTATCTGAAGGATATCCTCGGCGGCACCTATCTGGATTACTTCCTCCTCTTCCAGGCGTTCGGCTTCTGGGGCGTCGTGCTCATGATGCGGATCTTCGAAGAGATCCACATCGAGCTTGGAACGAAGCAATCGCCTTTTACCTATTTGCTGTTCTTCCTTCCCAGCATCCACTTCTGGACCAGCGCCATTGGCAAGGACGCGCCGCTCTTCCTGGCCGCCAGCCTCGCGGTTTGGTCGGCGATGCAGCTGCGCCGCCGCTTCATCGCTTTCGGTCTGTCCATCCTCATCATGGTGCTGTTCAGGCCATATATCGCCCTGGCGGCGTTGATGGCGCTCGCCCTCTCCGCCTTCATCGACCCGAGGAACAGCGTCGGCACCAAGCTCGTTCTTCTGCTCGCGGCGTTCGCGGCCGTCGTGCCTGTTCTTGGAACGGTCGAGAACACGTTCCGGGTGGACGTCACGAGCGCGGAGTCGGTGAGCGACTTCTTCCAGTATCAGTCGGAGATCTCGGCCCAGGACGAAGGCGGAAGCGCCGTCGTCGGCGCCTCCTATCCGGTGCGGATCTTCAGCCTTCTGTTCAGACCCCTGTTCGTCGATGCCAATGGCGCGTTCGGCTTGATCGCGTCTCTCGAGAACCTGTTCCTGATGTTCATCCTGTTCCAGATGCTCAGAAATTTCGGAAGCGTCAAAAAGCTGGTGAGGAGCGTCTTCTTCGTCCGATTCGGATCGATCTTCGCGGTCGTGCTGATCCTGCTGCTCGGCTTCGTCTATTATAATGTCGGCCTGGGACTGAGGCAGAAGGTCATGTTCATGCCTGGCCTGCTGACGCTTTTCGTCGCGGTTCTGGCGGTGAAGCACGCCAAAGCCGCTCGGACCGCGTTGAGCTACGCCTAGTGAGCGGGAGCACCGGCCGAACCGTCGTCGTCCTCGGTTCCTATGCGCCTTCGCTGCTGGTGTTCCGGGCCAATCTGATGGCGGAGCTGGTTCGGCGCGGCTACCGGGTGTTGGCTGCCGCTCCGTCCATCGAACCGGCGGTGAGGGCCGGAATCGAGGCGATCGGGGCCGAGCCGGTGGAAGTCCCTCTTTCCAATCAGAGCATGAGCCCGCTGTCGGCAGCGCGATCGCTGCGCGTGCTGACCAGGCTGTTCCGGGATCTCCAGCCCGAAGCAGTGATCTCGTACACCGTGAAGCCGGTTACCCTGGGCTCGATCGCGGCAGCGCGGGCTTCGGTGCCGAAGATCGTCGCGCTCGTCACCGGGCTCGGCTTCGCGTTCACCGAAGGTGGCGGAGTGAAGCGGCGCCTCAGTCGCTTCTTTGCCGAAACGCTTTACCGTCGAGCCTTTCGGCGATGCACGGCGATCCTTTTCCAGAATCCGGACGATCGCGACCATTTTCGTGCGCTCGGCCTGTTGCCCGCCGATCGGCCGGTCACGATCGTCAACGGGTCCGGGATCGATCTCGATCATTTCGCTCCGGCGCCTCTTCCGGATCGGCCCGTCTTCCTGATGATTTCGAGGCTTCTGGGGGACAAGGGCGTGAGGGAATATGGCGAGGCCGCAATCCGGCTCAAGCGCCAATATCCCGCCGCCTCCTTCCAACTGGTCGGCTATTTCGATCAATCGCCGGACGCGATCCTCGAGTCTGAGCTGGACCGGATGATTGCGGGCGGAGTCGAGTTCCTCGGCAGGCTGGACGATGTCCGACCGGCGATCGCCGCCTGCAGCATCTACGTTCTTCCCTCCTATCGCGAGGGAACGCCACGTTCCGTCCTGGAGGCGATGGCGATGGGAAGGCCGATCGTCACCACCGATGCCCCGGGCTGCCGGGAGACGGTGGAGCCCGGCCGCAACGGATTCCTGGTTCCACCCCGCGAGGTCTCGCCCCTCGCAGACGCGATGGAGCGCTTCATCGTCGATCCGGGTCTCGCGGCGAGGATGGGCGCGGCATCGCGGGACCTGGCCGATCGGAAATATGAGGTGACGTCCGTCAGCCGCTCCATCATCGAGGCGTCGGGGCTGTGAGCTCTAAGCGAATCCTCGATCTGGTCGGCAGTGCCTTCGGCCTCCTCCTCCTGTCGCCCGTGATGGCGGTCGTCGCTTTGCTGATCGGGATCCACCTGGGTCGGCCGATCTTCTTCAGGCAAGTGCGGCCGGGCCTCGGCGGCAGGCCCTTCGAGCTGATCAAGTTCAGGACGATGCGGATCG
>CBIGXQ010000109.1:0-7591 GCA_966193865.1 uncultured Sphingosinicella sp.
ATCATGAAGAGCAGGGGTAAGCTGAGCCGCCGTTCATTCCTGGGACGTGTGGTTGGAGGAGCCGTCGTCGGCGGCGGCGCGATCGTGGCCCTGACCAGCTCGGCCAAGGCGCAGGTGACCGACAGCGATCCGGGCGATCCGGCGAACCGCACCGGCCTGACTGATCAGGATCCGTCTGATCCGGCCGGCAACGCGCCTCGGCGTGGCGGCAACCGAATCCGCGGCTGCACCGACAATGACCGCGGCAACAATTCCGATCCTGCCGGCAACGGCCGCGGCAACGGGGTCACCGACAATGATCGAGGGACCAATTCCGACCCGGCGCGCTGCGGCCGCCGTTAGGCTTCGACTCCATCGATATTGCGAGACGGCGGGCGCTTGCCCGCCGTTTTCATTTCCAGCTCAGGCGGACAGTCGCTCCAGGAAGCCCGCGGACCATAACCGCCGAAGCAAGCCCGGCGGATCGGCGCATTCCAGGTCCGACAGCCGGAACGGCTTGCCGGACAAGGCGATGTCGAGCGCGTCGCCATCTTCCGAAGCGAAGACGAGATCGCCGCCCGGCGCGATGAGCACCAGCTTGCCCTCGTCGTCGGCCACG
Organism: uncultured Sphingosinicella sp.; assembly: GCA_966193865.1. GTDB lineage: Bacteria > Pseudomonadota > Alphaproteobacteria > Sphingomonadales > Sphingomonadaceae > Allosphingosinicella. The sequence continues at coordinate 599 of CBIGXQ010000109.1, forward strand.
TTCCACGGCACGAATCGCCGGCGCCGGTACAGCGCCGGATCGCCCGGAGCGGGCGGAGTCGCCGCAATCACCCCGGCGACATTGGGTCGGCGCGCCCGGATGAAATTGTCCGCGAGCAGATCGAAGGCGCCGTCCATCCCGGCCTTGTCGGCGATGAGGCGAGTGAGCGAGTCGAAATGGCGGCGGGCGACCTCGCGGTCGAAATCGCGGGCGGCGAAGCCCGGCGGAAGCGACCGGCGGAAGCCGGGCTCGGTCAGCGCCAGCTCGGAAATCGCCTCGAGGAGGAGATCCGCCCAGGTCTTGGTGATGAGACCGACGGTGATGTGGAGGCTGGGTTCGGAGCCGACGTTCCGGGCGTCGTGCATCAGTCCGCGCGGCATATAGACGCAGTCGCCGGCCTTCAGAGTGAATTGCCGGGTGACTTCGCCCGCCTCGTGGCGGCCGAGCTCGAATCCCTCGCCCCGATAAGGGGTCTCGACCGGCGTCCCGTAGAGGCTCCACGATTTCGCCCCGGCGACCTGCATGACGAACACGTCGTGATTGTCATAATGGGGCGGGAAGCCCTGATTGCCTTCCTCGTCCTGGCTTTGCGGCGTCAGATAGATGTTGGTCTGCACGTGGCAGGAAAACACTTCCTCGAGCGACCGGCAGAATTCGCCGAGATTGAACAAGGAGGCGTGGAGGTGGGGCAGGATGATCGTCGCGCCGTCATGATAGGCTTCGGCGACCGCCGCCCGGCTCACCTGGCCGCGGTCGTCGATGAAGGAGTCGCGGGAGATCCGGTTGCGGTGATTGGTAAGGTCGATCATCCCTTCCTGCAGATCGGCGCTGGCGATGAAATGATCGAGTGCGTCGATCGTCAGCAGGTCGGCATAACGATCGGGCTCGTCCCGGATATTGGTCAGCGCGGCCTGTTCGTAATGACTGGCAAGGAAGGTCTCGCGGTCGACCGGGTCGATCAGGAAACCGAGCGCGTCCTGCTCCCAGGTCGGCGAGAGGGGTTTCGACGCCGCGGCGTCCACGGCTCCAAAATTGTCTGCGTCGGCCACGGCGATTCTCCCCTCGACCACTTGATATCGGCCGATTTCATCGCTCGCCAGCGCCGATACCAAAAAGGCCGCGCCAGAGGCGCGGCCTTCTCGTCGTCAGCTTGTGGCTGATCAGTTGCCGGAGGCTTCTTCCGCCGCGGCAGGAGCCGAAGGCGGGGCGGGCACGGCCGCCGCCTGAAGCTCGGCGAGCGTGGCGCCGACGACCAGGCCCTGCTGCCCTGCGACGACCGCGGCTCGGGGCAGGCGGACGATTCCGTCCCCGATCCTCACCGTGACCGATTCCGCGTCGAGCACGGTGATCGGGCCGACAAGGGCGCCGCCGCGATCATGGACATTGGCGCCGACCACGAACGCCGCCCGGGCCTGAGCCTTCATTCGATCGAGATCGGCATTGAGCTGGTCGCGGCTGACCGCGAACAAGGCGCCGGTCGCGGTCGCGGTGAAGGAGGAAGCCGGCAGGCGCACCTCGTGGCGATCGGTACGAAGCAGGACGTTGTCGCCGTCGATGGCGGTGATCGTCCCCACTTCGCCGCCCTGGGGATCGGTGACGGTGGTTCCGACCGCGAGGCTTTGCGCCGCGGCGGCGGTGGCGAGGAAAAGGCCCGCGGCAATGGCGGACGTGCTCAGCATTCGACGAAAAAGCATCATATCTCCCGGAGTGTCTGCGATCCCGAAATTAACCATTTCAGCCACTCGCATGCAAGAGTGCTGATCCTACCAGCCTAACGCCTTGTCCCAGAACGATTTAATCTCAGTGCCCTTTTCGACCACCAGCAGCTTGTCATAAGCCGCCGCCGTCATGCAGACATGGTTGGGCAGGATCCGCACCCGGGCGCCGATCGGCAGCCGGTCGAACGGCGGGATGTCCGGGCCGCTGATTTCGCCATGTTCCTGATGGACTCCGCCGACGATCAGCCGCCCCAAGGTCGGCTTTCCCTCGATGTCGAGCACCAGGCCGAAGCCGAGATCACCACCGTCGATCGCCGCTGTCGACCGGTCCTTGGAAAGGGCCAGCCCGCCGGCATCGACGACGATCTGGTTGTGATCCGGCCTGTGGCTGATCACCGTCGCCAGCACCGACACGGCAATATCGTCCTGGTCGAGCGATCCGATCGCGGCCTGAAACAGGTCGCCGGCCATATAGACCCCGGCCCGCAATTCAGACAGGCCAGTGCCCGATCGCGCATGGACCGCCGTCGGAGTCGAGCCGGCGCTTACGCCCGGAACGATGAAGCCGGCGGAGCGGAGCGTCTCGGCGGCCTTCGTCACTTCCTCGCGTTCCTGCTCGGCGACGGCGGCAATCGCCTGTGGGTCCCGCTCCCGGTAGGAATGCCCGCCATGGGTGGCGACGCCCTCCAGGACGACCGGCGAATCGCTCAACGTCGCCGCGACCTCGATCAGCCGCTCGTCATCGGGCCGGATTCCGGTGCGATGCTCGCCGCTGTCGATCTCGATCCACGCCCGCAAGGGCGCTCCCGTCGAGCGCGCATGATCCGCGGCCGAGCGCGCCATGGCGACGCTGTCCAGGAAGAAGCTGAAACGGGGGATGGTTCGCGCCACGGCCGCCGCGCGCGGTAGCTTTTCCGGAGTCAGGCAGACGGCAAGCTGGATGTCCCCGATTCCCCCGGCCGCGAAATATTCCGCCTCGAGAAGGGTGGAGACGGCGATGGCGTCGAAGCTCGGATCGATCGCGATCCGAGCGGCGTCGATCGATTTCAGGGTCTTCATGTGCGGCCGAAGCCTGACCCCGAGAGCGCGGCAGCGATCGCGCATCCGGCTGCAATTGCGCTCGAACCTCGAGCGGTCCAGCACCAGCGCGGGAGTGGCCGAATCCGCCAGGTTCATCGGAGGGTCAGGCGCCGCTATCCGCGGCAGCCGGACCCTTCACGCCGCCCTCGTCGCTCCCTTCGGGCATTGCGGGAATGACCCCGCGGCGCATCTGGTCGAGCTCGATCGACTCGAACAGCGCCTTGAAATTGCCTTCGCCGAACCCCTCATTGCCCTTGCGCTGGATGATCTCGAAGAAGATCGGACCGACCATGTTCTCGGTGAAGATCTGGAGCAGCAGACCTTCGCCCGTCTCCGGCGAGCCGTCGATGAGGATCCGACGATCGCGCATCGCCTGGACATTGTGGGCATGGCCGGGAATGCGCTGGTCGATCATGTCGTAATAGGTGTCAGGGCTGTCCTGGAACCTCACCCCGTTCGACCTCAAGATGTCGACGGTCTTGAAGATGTCGTCGGTTGCGAAGGCCAGATGCTGAATGCCTTCGCCCTTATATTCCTTCAGATATTCGGCGATCTGGCTGTAATCGTCCTGGCTCTCGTTGAGCGGGATCCGGATCTTGTCGTCGGGCGCGGTCATCGCCCGCGAAAGAAGCCCGGTCTGCTGCCCCTCGATGTCGAAGTAGCGGATCTGCCTGAAGTTGAAGACCCGTTCGTAGAAGCCGGCCCAATGGTCCATCCGGCCCCGGTTCACATTATGGGTGAGGTGGTCGAGGGTATGGAGACCGGCGCCCGGACCGCATTCCGCGATCGCCTCGAAATCGCGCTCGTACCGCGCTTTCGCGGCCTCCCTGTCGACCAGGTAGAGATAGGATCCTCCGATGCCCTCGAGCACCGGCAGATCGAGGTCGCCGACGGTCGCCGTCGCGCCGCGCTCCACCGCCAGTGCCTGGGCCTGGGCGCCGTCCTCGACCCGGAATGCCATCGCGCTCGCCGAAGGACCATGGGCCTGGCGGAATTCCCTGGCATGGCCGCTCGCTTCCATGTTGAGCAGGAAGTGGATGTCGCCCTGGCAATAGTGGCGGATCGCCTTGCTCTTGTGATTGCCGACATGGGTGAAGCCGAGCTTCAGGAACAGCCCGCCCAGCGCTTCCGGATCGGGGCTGGTGAATTCGACGAATTCGAAGCCGTCGAGACCGATCGGATTGGGGTGAGACGTCATGGCGAAACCCTTTGCGAACCGCTTCAAGCTGGATGCGGCGGGCTCATAACAGTGGCGCGGCGACGCGGCAAATCGGCCATTGCGCGGTGACAATGAGCCCCCTACCTCGGACCAAGGAGCGTTTTTCCAACCCACAGGACATATTGATGGCCGCGACTCATTCGACACGCATGCTGATCCTCGGATCCGGCCCGGCCGGGCTGACCGCCGCCATCTATGCCGCCCGGGCGGGACTGGCACCGATCGTCGTCCAGGGGATCCAGCCGGGCGGCCAGCTCACCATCACCACCGATGTCGAGAATTATCCCGGCTTCGCCGACGTCATCCAGGGCCCGTGGCTGATGGAGCAGATGCAGAAGCAGGCCGAACATGTCGGCGCGAAGATGGAATGGGACCATATCGTCGAGGTGGACCTGAGCCGGCGGCCGTTCCGGATGCTGGGCGACAGCGGCACCGTCTATCTGGGAGACACGCTCGTCATCGCCACCGGCGCCCAGGCCAAGTGGCTGAACCTCCCGTCGGAGGAAAGGTTGAAAGGGAAGGGCGTCTCCGCCTGCGCCACCTGCGACGGCTTCTTCTACCGCGGCAAGAAGGTGATCGTGATCGGCGGCGGCAACACGGCCGTCGAGGAAGCCCTCTACATGACCAATCACAGTCACGACGTGACCCTGATCCACCGCCGCGACAGCCTTCGCGCGGAGAAGATCCTGCAGGAGCGGCTGTTCGCTCATCCGAGCATCAAGGTGTTGTGGAACCGCGAGATCGCCGAATTTGTCGGTGGCGGGACTCCGGAGGGCCTGGTCGCGGTCGACCTGCGCGATACGCAGACCGGCGCGATCGAGCGCATGGACACCGAGGGCGCGTTCGTCGCGATCGGTCACTTTCCAGCAACCGACCTGTTCGCGGGTCAGCTCACGCTCGACTCGGACGGCTATATCCCGGTCGAGCCGGGGACCAGCCGGACGAGCATCCCGGGCGTGTTCGCCTGCGGCGACGTGATGGACAAGGTCTATCGGCAGGCGGTGACCGCAGCCGGCACCGGCTGCATGGCCGCTCTGGATGCCGAGAAGTTCCTGGCCGAGGCCGATTTCGAAGCGACTCCGACGAAATCGCTGGAAACCGCCTGACCGCTCGTCGTCAGCGCAGGGTCTTGGCTCTGGCGAAGGTGTGGAGAGTGCCGAACGTCTCGAGCAGGTCGGCGTCCACCTCATGGTCCTCAATGAGGATCCCGAGCCTTTCCTCCAGCTCGGTCAGGAGCCCGGCCACGGCCATCGAATCGAATTCCGGAAGCGCTCCGAACAAGGGCGTGGATTCGTCGAAGGCGGCGACCCGTTGAGGATCGAGGCCGAGCACGTCGGCGAGAACCGCTCGAAGCGTGATCTCGACTTCCATCCCATCGTTCGTCGCGGCCGTCATCGATTCCTCGTCCCCCTCGGGCGTGAGCGCCCCTAACGGCTTCACCTCCGGCGGACAAGCGGCAGGCATGGGCCGGTCTCGACCGGCACGCTTTATGGCCCAGGGCCTCCGGCCTAAGAAGGACACGTTTCACAGGAGCGAAGGTGCAAAGGCTCGACCCGAATCCCAGCCCCCTCGATCATCTGACGCTTCGCGGCCGGCAGACCGCGCCGGCCCTCATCATGCGGGACGGCACGATCGACTATGCCCGCTTCGAAGAGATGGTCGGTCGCGCCGCCGCCGCCTTGCGCGGCCGGGGCCTGGTCAAAGGGGACCGGGTCGCGAGCTGGTTGCCGAAGGGGCTGATGACAGCCCTCCTCCCGCTCGCCTGCGCCCGCGCCGGCCTGGTCCACGTCCCGATCAACCCGCTGCTCAAGCGGATGCAGGTGGCCCATATCCTCGCCGACAGCGGCGCCCGGCTCATCGTCACCGGCCGAGCCCGGCTGGCGACGCTCGAGGATGGCGATCTCCCGTCGGACTGCGCCTCGATCGAGGAGGAAGCGGGACGAGCGCTTTTCGAGAATGAAGAAAGGTTGGAGCCTTCCGGCGCTTCGCCGGACGATCTCGCCGCCTTGCTCTACACGTCGGGATCCACCGGCCGGCCGAAGGGCGTGATGCTCAGCCACGCGAATCTGTGGCTCGGCGCGATCAGCGTGGCCGCCTATCTTCACATGACCGAGCAGGATCGAGTGCTCGCCGTCCTTCCGTTCAGCTTCGACTATGGCCAGAATCAACTTTTCTCCACCTGGGCGGCCGGGGGATCGGTCGTGCCGATCGAATTTCTCACGGCGCGTGACGTCATCCGGGCGATCGACACCCATCGGATCAGTACTTTGGCTGGGGTTCCTCCGTTGTGGATTCAGCTTGTCGAGGCGCCGTGGCCGCCCCAGGCGGCGCTGTCGCTGAGGCGCCTGACGAACAGCGGCGGCAAGCTTGCGCCTTCGGTGATCCGGCGGATGCGGGAGATGTTTCCGGCCGCGGACATCTACTCGATGTATGGGCTGACCGAGGCGTTCCGATCCACCTGTCTCGAGCCGGCCCTGCTCGACGATCATCCCGACTCGATCGGAACGGCGATCCCGTTCGCCGAGATCCTGATCGTCGACGAGGAAGGCGAGGTGATCGAGGGCGAAGGCGAGGGCGAGCTCGTCCATGCAGGTCCGCTCGTCGCGCATGGCTATTGGAACGATCCGGAACGAAGCTCGGAACGGTTCAGGCCGGCGCCGAGCGGTTCGGTTCATGGCGGCGTCGCCGTCTGGTCGGGCGACCGGGTCAGGCGGGACGGCGATGATCTGCTCTATTTCGTCGGCCGCGAGGACGGCATGATCAAGACTTCCGGCAACAGGGTCAGCCCGACCGAGGTGGAGGAAGCGGCGATCGCGTCCGGGATCGTCCAGGAGGCCGTGGCTCTCGGCTTTCCGGACCCTCGAATAGGCGAAGCGATCGCCCTCGTGGTCCGGCCGGACCGGCGGGCTCGGGAGGAGGAGCTTCGTGCCTTTCTCACGCGCAACCTTCCCAATTTCATGCAGCCTGGCCCGATCC
>CBIGXQ010000110.1:0-7550 GCA_966193865.1 uncultured Sphingosinicella sp.
CAATGTCGCTCCGGTCGTCGATCTCGACGCCGATGACAGCAACAGCGTCGGCACGGGCTTCACAGCCAGCTATACCGAGGGCGGCGCGGCAGCTGCGATCAGCGACACGGACGTGTCGATCACCGACGCCGATGTCGGCGACGACATCACCACGGCGACGATCACCATCACCAACCCTGAGGCCGGTGATGTCCTCACCGTGGTCGGCGCTCTGCCGCCAACGATTACCGTCGATCCGGCCAGCTCGAATACGATGATCGTGCTTCTCGCCACTGCGGGCACCAGCGCCGCCGATTTCGAGGCCGCGATCGAGCAGATCACCTTCTCGAGCACCAGCGACAACCCGACCGATGGCGGCTCCAATACGTCCCGGTCGATCACCGTGGTCGTCAATGACGGCGATGCCGACAGCAACGTCGCAACCGCGACCATTGCCATCACCGACGACAATGCGGACGCGCCGTCCGGCACCAGCTCGACCATCACCGCGATCGAAGACACGTTCCGTCTGATCGAGCCCGCCGATCTCGGCTTCAGCGACGTCGACGGCACCTTCGCCAGCGTCACCGTCAGCGCGGTCACCGGCGGCGGCATCTATTTCGACGCAGACGGCACCGCCGGCGTCGGAGTGCCGGTGCTCGAGACTCTGCCCAAGACCTATACGGCGCAGGATCTCATCGACGGAAAGGTCAGCTTCAGGGCCGGCAACAACGACAACGGCTCCGGCCTCGGCACGATCACCTTCGCTGTCACCGACGACGACGGCAACACCGATCCGACTTCGAACACGCTCACGGTCGACGTCACCGCAGTCAACGATTCTCCAGTGCTGACCACCGGCGGCCCGATCGCCGCGACCGAGCAGACCGCGGTCGCGATCCTTCCCGCCGGCAGCGTCGCCGACGTCGATCTCGACGCCCGCAATGGCGGCAACGGCGATTATGCCGGCGCCTCGTTCAGCGTGAACCGCAACCCGGCGACCAACCCGGAGGACGTCTTCACCCTCGTCGCGGGGCCGAGCTTCACGATCGACGGCGCCGACCTCAAAGCCGGCGGCCTGATCTTCGGAACGATCAGCGTCGACGGCAGCGCCGGCCTGATCGTGATCAACTTCACCAGCCTCGAGACCGCCGCGACCAGCGCTCTGGTCGACGAGGTCATGCAGGCGGTTCGCTACACCAACAGCAGCGACACCCCGCCGGCCTCGGTCGATCTCGCCGTCGGCTTTGACGACGGTTCGCCGGGCGGCGGCCAGGGCGCCGGCGCGACCGACCTCGACGTCAATCTGGTCACCGTGAACATCGGCGCGGTCAACGACGCCCCGGTCAACGCGCTCGGCGGCACGATCGGCACCGGCGAGGACGCGATCGACGCCTGGCTGAGTGGCATGTCCTTCTCCGATCCGGACGCCGACTCCGCCACCGACGAGGTCACGGTCACGTTCCACGTCGATAACGGCATTCTCGACATCCGCACCGACGTCGTCGGCGGCATCACTGGCGCCGACATCGTCGGCGGTGCCGACGACAGCGACACGATCACCATCGAGGCGACGCTCGACGAGATCAACGCGACTCTCTCCGCGTCCAACGGCCTCACTTACTCGCCCGACTTCAACTTCAACGGCGACGACACGCTGACCGTCACCACCAACGACGGCGGCGCCAACGGCTCCGATCCGGGCCTGACCGGCGACGGCGGCAGCGAGGAGGATGTCGACACGAGGACCATCTCGGTCTCGGCGGTCGACGATCCGGCCGACGCGGTCGACGACGCCAACAACGTCAACGAGAATGCGGTCCTCAACGCCAGCGTCACCGGCAACGACGTCGACGTGGACGGGCCCGCCTTCGTTATCGAGGAAGTGAACGGTTCGTCCGCCGCTGTCGGCAACGAGGTCACGCTCGCTTCGGGCGCCAAGCTGACGCTCAACTCGAACGGCACCTACACCTACAATCCGAATGGCAATTTCAACACTCTGACCTCGACCTCGACCGGTCAGACCGGAGCGAAGAACACGTCGGCGACCGACAGCTTCACCTACAAGCTGGTCAACGGCGACACCGCGACGGTGACGATCACGGTCAACGGCGTCGCATCGGCGCAGGACCGGCTCGAGGGCGACGCCGGCGACGACACGATCACCGGCACGATTCTGCGCGACGTCTTCCACCTTCAGCAAGGCGGCAACGACACTGCGAACGGCCTCGCTGGCAACGACACCTTCTATTTCGGCGCCGCCTACACCTCGGCGGACGAGGTCAATGCCGGCGACGGCAATGATTCGATCATCCTCCAGGGCGATTATAGCGGCGGGGTGACGGTCGGCACGATCACCGGGCTGGAGTCGATCTCCCTGGCACCGGGCAACATCACCTCCTTCGGAGATCCGGGCACCAACTTCTACGATTATGATCTGACCACCACCGACGCCAATGTTGCGGCCGGCAGCTTCCTCAAGATCAACGGCTTCCTGCTTCGGGCGGGCGAGGATTTCACCTTCGACGGTTCGGCCGAGACCGACGGCACCTTCACCTTGTTCGCCGGCAAGGGGACCGACACCCTGATCGGCGGGGCGAAGAACGACTTCTTCCTGTTCGGCCAGGACGGGCGCTTCGCTGCGGGTGACACGATCGTCGGCGGCGCCGGTTACGATTCCTTCTACCTGCGCGGCAATTATACCCTCGACTTCAACGCGCCGGGCCTGACCAACACCTTTTCCGAGATCGAGAGCATCACTCTGGCTTCGGCGATGGACGGCCAGTTCTTCTCCGGGGGCGGCACCGAGTTCGATTATTCGATCACCTGGAACGATGCCATGCTCGCTTCCGGCCAGACGATCACGATCAACGGCAGCCGGCTGCTGGCAACCGAGACCCTTGTGTTTGATGGCACCAGCGAACTGGGTGGTCACTTCCGCATCTTCTCAGGTGCCGGAAACGACGTCCTTCGCGGCGGTACGGGCAACGACCTCATCGTCGGCGGGCTGGGTGCGGACACGATGACTGGCGGCGGCGGCAACGACGTGTTCCGTTACGACGACGTCTTCCACAGCATTTCGGCAGGCCGCGACGGCATTCAGGACTTCATCCTCGGCGACAAGATCGATCTTAGCCGGATCGACGCGAAGGAGGGCACCGCCGCAAACGATGCCTTCACCTTCATCGGCAATGCCGCTTTCGCCGGTACCGGCGCGTCTTCGGCAGGTCAGCTCAGGTTCGAGAACATCTCCTTGGGGGGATCGGTCTGGCTGGTTCAGGGGGACGTCGACGGCGATGGCGTCTCGGACCTCGAGATCGTCCTGGTCGTCCCCGACTTTGATCCGATCACGACCACGGACTTCATCCTGTAGGAATCATCGATGGGCGGTCGGCGTCGACGGCCGCCCATGAAACCCATAAAATTCTGGAAGGCGTGCAGGCTAAGTGCTTTCACCCCTCGCTCGCTGCAGAGGGCACTTGTGTCTGCCGGTGAACCGAATCGGCGAGCCAGGCGCCGCTGTCGTCGGATCAGGAGGGATTGATGCCCGCGTCCGGGTTCAACCCGCCGCCGTCTTCGGCGCTGCCGGCGCGCAGCTTCTGAACCGAGGGGGTCGTCCAGGGCCGGCGGTCGGCTTCGACAGGAGCTTCGTCGGTCGCGCGCAGAATCTCGTCCCGGATCATCAGCCACTTCCCTCTCGATTGATCCCTGGTCTCTAGCTTGACGCGGCTGGAGCTGTCAATCAACCGGCCTGGACGCGGAGCTGGCCGCGCGGCGATCGGAGCTCGGGCAAGAAGCGGATGACGGCATTGGCGGGCTATTGGGATCGGGGCGGCCGGACGGAGCCAGCCGCCGCCTGCGGCAGGATGCTTCAGGCTCAGCAGGCCTATGGCTCCGAAACGGCGCGCAGCCAAAGCTCCGGACCGGCCGCGCTCGGCAGCCGCCTGTTCCCGACGCTGCCGGAAGACCGGTTCGACCGGGGCCCGATCGCCTTTCGCGGCGACCGCGACCTGCTCGTCGCCGACCTTCGGCTCGACAATCGCGCCGAGCTTGCGGCCGCGCTCGGAATCGACCCGGCGGCGCTCGGCCAGATGGCGGATTCGGGTCTGCTCGCGCGGGCGCTCGAGCGCTGGGGCGAGGAAGCGGTCGATCGACTCGTCGGCGATTTCGCCTTCGCCTGGTGGGATCCGGAAAAAGCGCGGCTGGTGATGGCGCGCGATTTCCTCGGCCACAGGCCGCTTCATTATCATCGCGGCGCCAATTTCTTCGCTTTCGCCTCGATGCCCAAGGGCCTTCACGCTCTGCCCGAGGTACCGCGCTCGCCCGACCGTCGCACGATGGCTATGTTCCTCGCTCTTCTTCCGGAGGACGGGCCCGAAAGCTTCTTCGAAGGCGTCTCCAAGGTTCCGGCCGGCCATGTCGTGACGGTTACCGCCACCGGCCAGTCGTCGCGACGCTACTGGGATCCGCGGCCGGAAATGCTCCGGCTGAAGAGCCGCGAGGCCTATGAGGAGGCGCTTCGCGAGCGGCTCGACCAAGCGGTGGCGGCGCAGCTTCGGGGAAGCGGCGGACGCATCGCCAGCCACCTCAGCGGCGGACTCGACAGCAGCGCAATCGCGGCCACGGCCGCGCGCCTGCTGGCGCCGGAGGGCGGAACGGTCACCGCCTTCACCGCGGTCCCGCCCGAGGGCTTCGAAGGGCGGGAACCGCGCGAGACGTTCGGCGACGAGGGGCCGCTCGCCGCCCAGGTCGCCGGCCTACATGCCAATATCGAGCATGTGCTGGTCAGGTCGAAATCGGAATCGCCGCTCGCCGGCCTCGGCGAGGACTATTTTTATTATGAACGGCCGATCCTGAACCTGTGCAACTGGACCTGGATCAACGCCATCTTCGCCGAAGCCCGAAGCCGCAACCTGCCGATCCTTCTCAGCGGCGCGTCGGGAAACATGAGCTTCAGCCATGACGGCATGGGCCACCTGGCCCAGCTCCTCCGCTCCGGACGGCTGTTGCGGCTCGCACGGGAGGCGGCGCTGCTCCGGCGGCACGGCACCCGTGCCGGCACAATCGCCGCCCAGGCGGTCGGGCCGCTGCTGCCGGTGAAGCTCTGGCGGTTCGTCAATCGGCTTCGCGGCGCCGATCGCTCACTGACCGCCTATAGCGCGATCAATCCGGCGCAGACCGGTGCGATCGACCTCGAGTCGATCGCGGCCGAACGCGGGCTCGACCTGGATTACCGGCCGCGCGCCGATCCGGTCGAAGCGCGGCTCTGGTCGCTTCGCCGGATCGACCAGGGCAATTACCGGAAGGGCATTCTTGGCCGCTGGGGAATAGACCTTCGCGATCCCGCGGCCGACCGACGGCTCGTCGAATATTGTCTCGCCGTTCCGCCCGAGCAGTTCCTCGCCGACGGCTGGACCCGGTCACTGGCCCGCCGCGCCTTCGTCGACCGGCTCCCCGGCGCGCTCCTGTACGAGCGGCGCAAGGGCTATCAGGGAATCGACTGGCCGATCGCTCTCGACAAGGCACGGGCCGAGATCGGCGAGGAGGCCGAGGCGATCGCCGATTGCCCGGAAGCGGCCGAGACACTCGATACCGCCATGCTGGGCCGGCTCGTCAGGGACTGGCCCAAAGGGGATTCGTGGGAGGAGAGGGGAACCCAGTCTTATTACCGGCTGGCCTTGCTCAGGGGCGTGTCGGCCGGCCGATTCATCCGCCAGGCCCTCGGCCGAAACCGTTAGCCCTGTTCAGAGCCGGGTTCGAAGCGACCAGAGCTCGGGAAAGGCCCGCTTGCTCAAGGTCGACTGGAGATAGGGAACGCCGGGAGTCCCGCCGGTGCCGCGCTTGAGGCCGATGATCCGCTCGACGGTGACGACATGCTTGTGGCGCCAGGTCGCCATCGAATCGTCGAGGTCGACGAGCTTCTCGGCGAGCTGGTAGAGCGGCCAGTAGCGGGCCGTGTCGCGATAGACCTGGGTCCAGGCCGCCTCGACCGCCTCGTTCGGCTCGTAAGGCTGGCTCCAGTCGCGATCGAGCGCGACCTTGGGCAGGTCGAACCCGGCGCGCGCCAAGGCGGCATTGGCCTCGTCCCAGAGGCTCGGCTGGTTGAGCGCTTCCTCGAGCGCTCGGTACCGTTCCGATCCTTCGGCGTGGAAGCGAAGATGGCCCGGCCCCTTGAGCCCGAGCATGAACTCGATCAGCCGGAACTGGCCCGACTGGAAGCCGCTCGAGCTACCGAGCACGTCGCGGAACTGGACATAGTCGGTGGGGGTCAGGGTCGCCAGAACGTCCCAGCTCAGGGTCAGGACGGCCTGGATGCGCGACACCCTCGACAATATCTTGTGGACCTCGACGAGCCGGTCGGAGCGGATCATCTCGCGCGCCTCCCTCAGCTCGAGGATGGTCTGCTTGAGCCACAATTCCTTGGTCTGGTGGATGACGATGAACAGCATCTCGTCATGATGGTCGGAGATCGGATGCTGGGCCGAAAGGAGCGGCTCGAGGGCCAGATACTGGCCATAGGTCATGTCGGCGGGATCGGTCATGAAGAGCCCCTAACACGCCCGCTTGATCCTGGAAAATCGGCCTTCGGCCCTGGAGCAGGAAAGGCTCTTGCTAGAGCCGCTCCGCCGTCGAGACGACGTCGGTGGCGCGAAGCGCGGCGATGATCCGCATCAGATGCTGGACGTCGTGGACCTCGATATCGAGGTGGAAGGTATGGAAGGAGCCGTCGCGGGCGGTCTGGTCCATGCTGACGATATTGGCGCCGTGGCTTCCCAGGATACCGGCGATCACCGCAAGCGATCCCGGCTGGTTCTTGATGACGATCGCCAGCCGGGCCGCTCCGCCTTCGGTTTCGTCGCCCCAGGCAAGGTCGACCCAGTCGGCGTCGATCCCGCTGGCAAGGGTCTCGCAGCCGATCATGTGGACCTCGATGCCCTCGCCCTCGCGCCTCAGCCCGACGATCCGATCGCCGGGGATCGGGTGGCAGCATTCGGCGAGCTGGAAGGCGACCCCGGGGGTCAGCCCCTTGATCGAGATGGCGGTGCGCTGCGGCGGCGGCTTCACCCCGGATTTGGTCGTCGATCCAGGGATCAGGGCTTCCATCACCGCGACGTCGTCGATCCGCTTGAGGGCGATCGCCTCCATCAAAGCGTCGTCGTCATGGAGGTTCAGGCGCCGGAGCGCCTCGGCCATCGCTTCCCATCCCAAGGGCGCCGGAAGCCGCTCGACGATCTCGTTGAAGATCTTGCGGCCCAAGGCGATCGTCTCCTCGCGCTCCTTCGATTTCACCCAGCGCCGGATCTTCGCCCGCGCCTTGCCGGTGACGACGTAGCTGAGCCAGGCCGGCTGCGGGTGCTGGGCCTTGGAGACGAGGATCTCGACCTGGTCGCCATTGTCGAGCGGGGTCCGAAGCGGCATCACCCGGCCATTGATCTTGGCGCCGACGGTCTGGTCGCCAAGGTCGGTGTGGACGGCATAAGCGAAATCGACCGGGGTCGCGCCCTTGGGCAGCTGGATCAGCTCGCCCTTCGGCGTGAAGGCGAAGATCCGGTCCTGGTACATCGCCATCC
>CBIGXQ010000111.1:0-7521 GCA_966193865.1 uncultured Sphingosinicella sp.
ATGAACAGGCCCGGCTGCTCCTCTTCGGCGACCTTGGCGAGAAGCTTGGCGACGGCGAGCGGCTCGACCTCGTCGTCGGACTGGATGAGGATCGCCCGGTCGGCGCCCATCGCCAGCGCCGTTCGGAGCGTCTCCTGGGCCTTGGCCGGGCCGATCGAGACGACGACGATCTCGGTGGCGACGCCCTTCTCCTTGAGCCGGATCGCCTCCTCGACGGCAATCTCGTCGAACGGGTTCATGCTCATCTTGACGTTGGCGAGATCGACTCCGCTGCCGTCCGACTTGACCCGCGGCTTCACGTTGAAATCGATCACCCGCTTCACGGCGACCAGCAACTTCATCTCGTCTCCTCCGCTAAATCCAAGCCCGCCTGTCGATGGGCCTTTTCCTGACTTGCGCGCCTAAGGGATGGAACAGGCTTCGACAAGCGCAGCCCAATCGGGCGCTCGCCGGCTCAGGCCGCTTCCTTCACCTGAGCGACGATCTTGCGGGCGGCGTCGCCGAGATCGTCGGCGGGCACGATGGGCAGGCCGCTGTCGGCCAGGATGGCCTTGCCTTCCTCGACATTGGTCCCTTCCAGACGGACGACGAGCGGGACGTCGAGCTCGACCTCGCGGGCGGCGGCGATGATCCCCTCGGCGATGATGTCGCAGCGCATGATTCCGCCGAAGATGTTGACGAGGATTCCCTTCACCGCCGGATCGGAAAGGATGATCTTGAACGCGGCTGTGACCTTCTCCTTCGAGGCGCCGCCACCGACGTCGAGGAAGTTGGCCGGGAAGGCGCCGTTCAGCTTGATGATGTCCATCGTCGCCATGGCGAGGCCGGCGCCGTTCACCATGCAGCCGATATTGCCGTCGAGCTTGATGTAGGCGAGGTCGTGGCGCGACGCCTCGAGCTCCATCGGATCTTCCTCGGTCTCGTCGCGAAGCGCTTCCAGGTCCTTGTGACGGAACATGGCGTTGGAATCGAAGCCGACCTTGGCATCGAGCACGAGCAGCCGGCCATCGTCGGTGACGGCGAGCGGATTGACCTCGATCTGCGAGGCGTCGGTGCCGAGGAAGGCGTCATAAAGCTGCCTGGCGAGCTTCTGCGCCTGCTTGCTCAGATCGCCGTCGAGCCCGAGCGCGTGGGCGACCGATCGGCCGTGATGGGGCATGAAGCCGGTCGCCGGATCGATGGTGATGGTGTGGATCTTCTCGGGCGTGTCGTGGGCGACCGCCTCGATGTCCATTCCGCCCTCGGTCGAGGCGACGATGGCGATCCGTCCGGACTGGCGATCGACGAGATAGGCGAGGTAGAATTCGCGGGCGATGTCGACCCCGTCGGTGACGTAGAGGCGGTTGACCTGCTTGCCCGAGGCTCCGGTCTGGATCGTCACGAGCGTCTTGCCGAGCATCTCCTCGGCATTGGCGCACACCTCCTCGACGGAGCGGGCGAGCCTGACGCCACCCTTCGAGTCCGGCCCCAATTCCTTGAACCTGCCCTTGCCGCGACCGCCGGCATGGATCTGCGCCTTGACGACATAGAGCGGTCCCGGAAGCTTCGCAGCCGCGGCTGCGGCTTCCTCGACGCTCATTGCGGCATGGCCTGCCGGCACCGGCACGCCGAATTTGGCCAGCAATTCCTTGGCCTGATATTCGTGGATGTTCATGGGCCGCGACTAGAGCCTGTCCCGCTCAATTGGAAGCCCGTGATCGCTTCGCCGCGGGCCGCTTTCAGCCCAGGACCAGGGTCGCTCGTCGGTCCCGATGAGTCGGCACCGAGTCCTACTTGTGGCCGCCGTGGCCCGCATTCTCCTTGTGCGCGGTTCGGCTGTCGGACTCGCCCTTGGCGTGGCTCTTCTTGTCGCCGCCGACGTCCTCGCGCTTCCACTGGTCGAAATCGCCCTTCTTCTTGTCGCTGCTCATGTCCGTCTCCTTGCCGCGGTGAACGGACGGACGCGCTTCCGGTTGCCTTTGCGGCGATCAGGCGGCTCGGCCGATCGCCTTCTGGCGGCGGCGCTGGACCGACGAGCCGATGCCCAGTGCCTCGCGATATTTCGCCACCGTCCTGCGGGCGATGTCGAAGCCTTCCGACTTGAGCAGGTCGACCAGCTGGTCGTCGGAAAGGATCCGATTCGGTTCCTCGGCGCCGATCAGGGCCTTGATCCGGCTCTTCACCGCCTCGGCGGAGACGGAATCCACGCCTTCGGCGGCGCCCATCGATCGGATCCCGCTCGTGAAGAAATATTTCAGCTCGTAGAGGCCGCGGTCGCAGGACAGATATTTGTTCGAGGTGACCCGGCTTACCGTGGATTCGTGCATTCCGATCGCCTCGGCGACGGTCCGGAGCGTGAGCGGCTTCAGCGCCGACACGCCGTGGCGGAAGAAGCCCTCCTGCTGCTTGACGATCTCGCTGGCAACCTTGACGATGGTTCGGGCGCGCTGGTCCAGCGCCTTCATCAGCCAATTGGCGCTTTGCAGGCATTCCGAAAGCCAGGCGCGCGACTTCTTGTCCTGCGGACCGCTCGAAAGCTCGTGATAATAAGAGCGGTTGACGAGCAGGCGAGGCAAAGTGGCGCTGTTGAGCTCGACCGCCCAGCCGCTGCCACGGCGGGCGATGAAGATGTCGGGAACGATCGAATCGACCCGGTCGCCGCTCATGAATCGGCAGCCCGGCTTGGGATCAAAAGCCCGGATCTCGCGGATCATGTCGGCCAGGTCCTCGTCGTCGACTCCGCAGATCCTTTTCAGGGCGGCGAGATTGCCCTTCGCCAGATAGTCGAGATTGTCGATCATCCGGGCCATCGCCGGATCGTAGCGATTGGCGTCCTTCGCCTGGAGCGCCAGGCATTCCTTCAGGCTTCGAGCGGCCACTCCGGCTGGGTCGAAAGTCTGGACGATCGCGAGCACCGCTTCGACGTCGCCGGCCGCGACGTTCAGCCGCTGAGCGATCCCGATCAGGTCGCCGCTGAAATAGCCGGTCTCGTCGACCTGCTCGATGATCTGGCCGGCGATCACCAGCTCGGCTCCCGACAGGATCTCGCCGGCCTGGTGGAGAAGATGATCGTGGAGCGAGACCTGGCCGGCCTCGAAGCTGTCGAAATCGGGTCCCTCGGCGGAACCGGAGCCGCCCGAGCCGGTCGCTGCGAGGCCGAGGCTTCCGTCAAGGCCACGGAGCGAATCGGCGGGGCCGTCCTGGTGGAAGTCGTCGCTGTCGAGATCGAGATCGAGGGCCGATTCGCCGTCGCTCGAATCCACCTCGGGTGGCGAATCGGGCGTGTCCGGGTCCACGTCCTCGGCGGGCGCCGGCGGCACCTCGTCGTCGCCGCCGCCGCGATCGGCTTCGAGGAGCGGGTTCTTCTCGAGCTCCTCGGCGATGAATCCTTCCACCTCGAGGTTCGACAGAGCGAGCAGCCGGATCGCCTGCTGAAGCTGAGGCGTCATCACCAGCGATTGCGACTGGCGAAGATCGAGACGCGGACCGAGCGCCATCAGCCTGCCGCTCCACGGAAACGAAGCCAGCCATGGTCACGGCGGCCGGCCATCCCTACAGCTCGAAGCTCTCGCCCAGATAGAGGCGGCGGACGTTCGGGTCGCGGACCAGATCTTCCGGACTTCCGGCGAACAGCACCTGGCCGCCATAGATGATGCAGGCGCGATCGACGATGTCGAGCGTCTCGCGAACATTGTGATCGGTGATGAGCACGCCGATGTCGCGCTTCTTCAATTCGCCGATCAGGTCGCGAATGTCCTGGATGGAAATCGGGTCGATCCCGGCGAACGGCTCGTCGAGGAGCATGATCGAGGGATTGGCGGCAAGCGCCCTGGCAATCTCGCAGCGCCGTCGCTCGCCGCCCGAAAGCGCCATGGCCGGGGCATCGCGCAAATGGCCGAGATGAAACTCGCCGAGCAGCTGCTCGAGCCGTTCGCGCCGCGCCACCTTGTCCGGCTCGGCGACTTCGAGAACCGCCATGATGTTCTGGGAAACCGAAAGGCCGCGGAAGATCGAGGTTTCCTGCGGAAGATAGCCGAGACCCAGGATGGCGCGGCGGTACATCGGCAGGCCGGTAATGTCCTCGCCGTCGAGCAGGATCCGGCCGCTGTCCGGCTTCACCAGCCCCATGACCGAATAGAAGCAGGTCGTCTTGCCGGCCCCGTTCGGCCCGAGCAGGCCGACCACTTCGCCGCGGTCTACTCCGAGCGAGACATCCGTCAGCACCGCCTTCTTGTCATAGGACTTGGCGATCGAAACGATGGAAAGGCCGCGCGAAATATCGCCGAGCGCCGCGTCGGCAGTTGGCCGTTCGATGGAAAGCGTCTCGTTCATGCCTGCTATCCCCTTGCCCTAACTAGGCGATTGGGTTGGATCGCTCAACCGGCAAGACTCTTGCATGCCGAAAATGGGGTGGGAAAGGAACGCGCGCGAGATCAGCCGTTCGGGCGCCGCGGCACGGTGAAACGGCCGGTCACCCTGCCGCCGGTCTCCTGGGTGCCTGGAGCGCCGGCGGCGCCGCCGTCCATCACCGCCCGGCCGGTATCGAGATCGAGGACGAGCCGGCCGCCTTCGACATGGGAGGCGCCGCGGGTCAGCGTCACTCCGCCGATCATCGTCACCAGCCGCTCGTCCAGATCGTAGATGGCGAACTGGCTCTGCGCCGTTTCGGACGGGCTCCGCAGGGTCACGCCCCCCGAGGCCTCGAGCCGCCGGATCTCGATCCCGCCGGTGCTTGAATAAGCGACGGTGAGCCGCTCCGATTCGAGCCTCAGATCGCCCTGTCGGACGTCGACATTGCCGGAGAAGATCGCCCGGTCGGCGCGATCCTGGACCTCGATCCGGTCGGCGGCGACGTCGACCGGCGCATCGGTGTCATGGCCCTTGAGCGCCGATCCCGCTTCCTGTCCCGAAACCGGGGACACCGCCAGAATCGCCGCCGCCACGGCGGGGATCGCGAGCGCTGCAAGGAAAGGCCTCATCCGGCTCATCTGAGGGCGTTCTGCTCGATATGCAAGCGGGCGCGGCCGCTGAGGACGACACGCCGCTGGCGGAGATCCGCCTCGAGGCTCGAGGCGGTGAACCGGCCGAGCGGCATCCGCCCTTCGACGGCGCCCCGGCTCTTCAGCGTCTGGCTTCGAAGGTCGACCCGGACGTCGCGGGTCGCGAGCCGATAACCGTCCGCCGCAGTGAGGAGGATCGGCCCGATCACGTCGACCTTGTCGCTTTGCAGATTGTAGCGGGCATTGAGCGCCCGCAGACGCGCCGGCCCGCTGTCGAGCTGGATCTGCGCGCTCATGTCGCGGATCTGCACGACCGGATCGGCCGAGCTCATCTGAAGCGCCGATCGCGCATTGAGGATGAACGGCCGGCCGAGACTGTCCTGGCCGCGATACTGGGCGGACTGGACCCTCATTCTTTCCTCCGCCTGCTCGACCTTGTTCTTGTCGAGGACGAAGCTGACCTCCTGCTTCTCCTCGAGTGGCGCGAAAGCGAGAAAGGCCAGGACGACGCCGATCAGCGCCGGCATCGCGATCTTCAGGGCGCGGATGAAATGGTCGTGGAAACCGCCGGGGGCGGCCCAGCCGCGCTTTACAATCCGTTCGCGCTCGGCGAGCTCAGACATGCGCGAAAATGTCCTGTTCCGCCCATCCGGCCAGATCGAGCAGGGCCCGATGCGGAAGGAAGTCGAAACAGGCTTGGGCAAGGCCCATTCGGTTCTCGCGCACCAGCCTTTCGTCCAGCTTCTCCTTCAGGGCGTGGAGATAGCGGACGTCGGAGGCAGCATAATCCTTCTGCGGATCGGACAGCTCGGGGGCTCCCCAGTCGGTCTGCTGCTGCTGTTTGGAGATTTCCAGGCTCAGAAGCTCCTTCACCAGGTCCTTGAGCCCGTGCCGGTCGGTATAGGTGCGGATCAGCCGCGACGCCGTCTTCGTGCAATAGACGGGCGCAGCGATCACCCCGAGATAGGCGTGGATCGACGCCAGATCGAAGCGGGCGAAATGGTAGAGCTTCAGCCGCTGCGGATCGGCGAGCACCGATTTCAGATTCGGCGCGTCGTAAGGGCTTCCGGCACGGAACCTGACGAGATGCTCGTCGCCGCTTCCGTCGGAAATCTGGACGACGCAAAGCCGGTCCCGAGCGAGCTGAAGGCCCATCGTCTCGGTATCGACGGCGACCGGGCCCGGACCAAGCACGCCTTGCGGAAGGTCCTCTTCATGGAAAAATACGCTCATGCGCTGCGGAGATAGGCGAAAGCCCCTTTCTGCTCAATGAAGGAAGCGCAACCGCACTTGATCCGCGCCGCCGACATCCTCACAAGGCCGGTCGAAAAACAGGAAAGCGCCCTCATGCCCGGTGGTCTCGCCGCCCTCCTCGACGACGTCGCCGCCATCGCCAAGCTGACCGCCGCCTCGATCGACGATATCGGCGCCGCCGCCGGCAGGGCGGGAGCGAAGGCGGCCGGCGTGGTCGTCGACGATACCGCCGTCACCCCGCGCTACGTCACCGGCTTCACTCCGGACCGCGAGCTTCCGATCATCTGGCGAATCGCGAAGGGTTCGCTCCGCAACAAGCTGCTCGTCATCCTTCCGGTGGCGCTCGCGCTCAGCGCCGTCCTGCCCTGGGCGATCACCCCCTTGTTGATGATCGGCGGCGCCTATCTCTGCTACGAAGGCGCCGAGAAGGTCTGGGAAGCGGTCGCCGAGAGAGAGGAAAGCCTCGCCGAGGTCGCGGCCGAGCTCAACAGCGTCGAGCATGAGCGAAAGATGGTCGCCGGCGCGATTCGCACCGATTTCATCCTCTCCGCCGAGATCATGGCGATCGCCCTCGCCGAAGTCGCCAGCGAGGCCTTCGTGGCGAGGGCGGCGATCCTCGCGGTCGTCGCCATCGCGATCACCCTGGGCGTCTACGGCGTGGTCGGACTGATCGTGAAGATGGACGATGTCGGCCTTCATCTCGCCGAGCGCCGCGCCAGCGGCCCACGCGCCCTTGGCCGCGGCCTGGTTCACGCCATGCCGATCGTGATGAAGATGCTCTCGGTCGTCGGGATCGCAGCGATGATCTGGGTCGGCGGCGGGATCATCGTCCATGGCCTGGAGGTGTTCGGACTGGATGGCCTCGCTCATTTCATTCACGATCTGGCCGAGGCCGCCGGCCACAAGGTTCCCGCTCTCGAAGGGACCGTTTCGTGGCTGGTCGGAGCCCTTGCCGCAGGCCTCGTCGGCCTCGCGATCGGGGCCGTCATCGTCGCCGTCCACCACCTCCTTGCCCACCGCGGCGGAAGCGCTTCGAACCACTGATCAGGGCAGAGTCGAAAGTGCCTCGCTCATTACCGTGTTTTCCGCTATGGAGTCGCCCCTGCGCCGACTTTCCGGTGCAAAAGCCCTTGCGCGTTCAGCCCAGCGCGGTGGTTTCAAAAGGGGATTCGGGCGCTGGAAAGTAACTGACTAGATGGGTTTTGACAGAGGGCGCCGTGGCGAGCGCGGCGGTCGCGGCAGAGACAAGCGCGACGGTTTCGGTGACGACAACTTCAGCAGCGGATTT
>CBIGXQ010000112.1:0-7506 GCA_966193865.1 uncultured Sphingosinicella sp.
CGCCGCAGCCGGCGCCGGCACGATGCGAGGCTTGCCCGCCACCCCAATCGGGCATTCCAGCTTCGATCGATCCCAGTTTCCGAAGGTCGCTGCCGCCTCATAACTGCTTTGAAGAAACCGCATCAGCACTTCTTCCGGGGCCGGGGAAGAGCGCACCGCCTCATAAGGCAGGATGAACTCGCCGAGATCCTTGCTGAAGAAGCTGGCGCCCGGTTCGATCCCTGCGTCCGCGAAGCCGGGCGGAGGCGGATAGGCATAGGAATAGAAGGCGGGATAGTCGATCGGGCCGCCGCCTCCCGGCCAGAATCCGGCGGACGACACTTCGTGGCTGTAAGCCTCTCGGGTGACCTCGTCGGGAAGGTTGGGGATGCCGCCCGGATGCGGCGGCGCCTTGCGTCCGGAGAAGCGGGTGACGGCCAGGTCGAAGCTGCCCCAGAAGAGGTGGACGGGGCTGACCTTGCCGAGGAAGCCCGTCCTGAACCTCCTGAAGACCGAATCCACGGTGACGAGCGACCGATGGAAGCGCTCGACACGGTCCCGATCATAAGGCCGGGGACTGTGGTCGTCCGGGAAGGGGACGGGATCGCTCACCTCGTTCGGCCGGTCGTTGAACCGCGCGGTTCCGCCGAGGCCGGCGATCAGGCGCCGGAAACGGTCGTGGAAGTCGGCGACCGTGCCCGGCCTCAGCGCGAACCCGTCCATTTCTCCTCGTGAGTTGAGCGCGACGAGCCTGTGCGCCTTCAGATCGAAGCGCACCTCGATCGCCTGGTCGCCGTCCGTGACCGGCCCGGTGGTGAGCCCCGTCGCGTCGACGTAGAGCGTCGCATGCCAGGAATGATTGACCCAAGGCGTTAGGGCCAGCCGATACTTGCCGACGATCTGGGAATAAAGATGGAGCGCGGCGCAGGTCTCCGCCCATTCGGGATAAGGGATTTCCGGCCAGGACGCGTCCATCTGAATCTCCGTTGCCGTTCAGCCCCTCTCCGCCCATTCATCAAAATAGCTCGGAGCGGCGTGGTTCATGACAATGGCGGCGCGAGCAGCGCTTCGACTCCTCGTCGCGACGCCTTTGCCGCTTTCCGGCGGGGAATGCACGACATTGCCCGCAATCTGAATGTTTCCAGCTTCACGCCCCGCCGATCGATAGGCATGAATGGACGGCAGATGCTCCGCGAGTTCCGTCTGGAGGTCCGATCAATGCGCAAAGCAACGCTCACCGTCTCGGCCGTTTACCTCGCCGCTTTGGGGCTAGCGCTGATGGCCTTCCCGCTCCAGTTCGGCGTCGGCGCAGTCCCGAACGACTCTCCGCCCGAGCTGCTCGCCTTGCTTCGCCTTCTGGGCGGACCTTTTCTCGGTATCGCGGCGCTCAACTGGCTGTCGCGCAACGCCGAGCCTTCGACGACATTGAGAGCGGTCCTGATCGCCAACATCATCGGCTTCGCTTCCGTCGCCGCCAATGACATCTGGGGCGTGGTGAGCGGCGAAGCGCGGGAGATCGCCGCGGTCTTCCTCGTCATCCACCTGATGTTCACGGTCGCCTTCGTTGCGGCGCTCCTTGCGCATGATCGGGATGAAAGTGACGATCGAGCGGAGACGTCTTCGGCATCATGACGTCGCTCGTCGCGGGGGCGGAACGGACTGGCCAGTTCCGGGGCAGCGGCGATTGCGCGCAGCGCCTCGACCGTCATTCTTGCACTGCACGCAAAAGGCCGAACGGCTGCGGAGGGAGCAGGAACAATGGCAAATGGCGGGACGACGGCCTGGCCGCTTCGCCCGGACCGCCCGATCGGCGGCGACGAGCTGGCGCGCGGCCTGACCCTCGTCCGGGCGAGCGCGCTCAAGATGGCCAGGCTTCACGTGGCGATGGAGCGCCGAGACCGACGGCTCGTCCTCGAGACCATGGACGATCTCGTCTCTCTCGACGATGAGATTCGCGACCTCGTCGATCAGATTCCCCGTTCGGACAGCGAGATCGATCTTCTCCAAAGCGAGCTGGAGGCGCAGCGCGCGGCGCTTGCCCGCGAAAAGCTCGCCCTGGTCGGCGGCATCAGCCGGCGAGAGTTTCGCCGCTTGCGGGCGGAGCCCAGTGTCGAGACTCCGGCGCCGACTCAAGCCGAACTGCCGCCGGATCCCCATATTTCGATCGAAAGCAGCGGCCCTGGATCCGGCCATCCCAGGTCCGACTCCTGGATGCTGGAGTCGCCGCAGGAGAGCCGTCGCGACTGGAGAACCCATCTCGTCGCGATGATGATCGTGCTTTTCCTGATCGCTGCCATTGGCGGCGCCGCCTGGCTGTTCACGGCGGACCCGAAGGAGCCGACCGGCCTTTTCCTTCAACCCTTGGGAGGGTGAGATGATAGGGGATAATGAAGCGCTTCTCCGAGCCCAGGCGATCGAGGCCTATGAAGCCATCCCTTCGCTCGACACGCATGGCGAACTGACCCGGCTCATCCTCGCCGAGGTCTCGCTCCTGACCGAGAAATATCGGCTCGTGCGGCGGCACGACGTGCCCCACATCAGCGAGCTTGCCGGCCTTCTCGACGTCTTCTGGCAGGAGGTGGAGATGGACTTCGCGGCGGCCCGCGATCCGCTCATCCAGATGTCGAGCGAGGAGGGCGTCGCTTAGTTCAGCCCTGGATCGGGACGGGGTTCTCTAGCTGGTTTGATATTCCCTCGTCCGGTTCTGGATCATCTGCTCAGAACGCCTTGCGCAGCCAGACCTGGAACGACTGACCCAGCGGGTCGCGGTAGGCCGGCTGGTAATTCAACGGCGTCTCGCCACGGGCGTCTCGCACGTCCTGACGGCTGTTGAAGAGATTGGTGATGTCGATGCCGAGGCTGGTGCCTCGTAACCAGCCAAATCGGTCCATTGCTCCCGGCTGCTCACCGATCTCGACTGAAGCTTCGACATTGATTGTCGCGAGATCCGAAAAGGTCAGCTCGGTTGCGCCGGAGCCCACCGAGGTTGAGCTCCTCCAGTTCCCGTTGAGCGAGACGTTCCAGGCTTTGCCGGAAATCGCGGTGGTGAAGGTCACAGCATGCCGCGGCTCGCCTGTTCCACCGGCGGAGGATCCAGCGAGAAGATCGAGCCTGGAGAGGCCTTCCCGGATGAGAACCTCGTTCCGGAGCTGGTATTCATGCCGGAAGGTTACGATCAGCCTGCCGGCCGCTGCACTGCCTGGCGGCCCCAATAACCGCCCGGGCGGTCTTGCCTGAGCATTGCGCTCCGGCACCGGAGCGGGGGAGCGGGGTGGCGGAGCGGCTCGGGACGATGCCGCGCCAAGCGCCATCATCAGTCGGAAACCCCAGCTAAGCTGCGCTGAATCGGATCGCAGGAAATTGACCGGTCGGCTGTCGATGCGCAGCAGACGTCCTTCGGCATTTCGCAAATAGCGATCGGGAAAAGCGGCCTCTACTTCGGGCGAGGGATTGGGGAGGCTGCGTACCGGATCGCTGATGCGTGACGAATCATAGCCAGCAAAAAGGATCAAAGCTGGCTGGCGGCTGAGGGACAGGAGTGCCGCAAGCCTGAGTTCGCGCCGGCTGGGGCTGAGCAATGCCGGATTGCCGCCTTCGATCCGGACGATGTCGACCGTCTCGCCGGTTCGAAAATCGAAAACCGGAACATTGGGAGTCTCGACCACCGGACCGCTGACCTGTTCGTCGCTCAGTGCCTGTTCCGATTCTGTCATCGAGGCCGAGAGAGTCAAAATTCGGTGCGGCGTCCATCGGACATCGTAGCCGAGCGTCAGGAGCGCATCCGATCGCGTCTGAAGGTCGACTCCGGCTCTGAGAGAGGCGGTGAGATCCCCGACGGGCGCGAGGACTTCGCTGCTACGCGAAGCGATCGGGAGCCTCAGGATTCCGACCCCACCGCCTCGGTGACGCGTCCTGTTGCGAAACTGCTCGATTGCGTCCGAGACAGTTTCGCTTCGAACCTTTTGCATCCGATAGTGGGCCGTCAGATTCGCATGCGCTTCACCGGCGGGAAGCGAAAACAGGCTTCCTCCCGCCAGGAGCCGAGATGTGACGGATGTCGCGACCGACCGGGAGCGGACGCGAGCGATGGACGAGATCGTGGCAGGATCGAAAGGCGCGAAGGGGTTGAGCGACGGATTTCCGTCGGCGAGCATGCCCTGCAGCAAGCCGGTATCCGCGCCCGCATCGGTCAGAGTCGTGCTCCGGCTGTGATCGAGCGACCCGCTATAGCTCCAGCGCCATCCCGAAAGCGATCCGCTGAGCGAGACCGCCAGTTGCGCCGAACGCGTGGCTGCCTCCCTCGACAGCGGCCTGCCGGTATCGAAATAGCGGTAGAGGAAGACGTCGCCGTCGAAGGGCGAAAAGGGATTGGTCGATTGAAGCAGCAGCCGCGCCGTCGGCAGTCCAAGCCGGCTGAGACTATCCGAAGCGACGGCGCGTGCCGTCACGCTGGCGGCGACATCACCGAAGACCGTTCGCCTGAGGCTGGCATTGAAGGTCAGCCTGTGAATCTCGGGAAGCAAGGTTCGGAACCGGCCGACATCGGTGTGATTGATGGCGCCACCTCCTGCCGCAAAATCGGCGAGCGAAGGCCTGTCCGCAAAGGCTGAACCGGGAACGCCGGCAACGGTCAAAGTCCGCCCTGCCAGCGCGCTCAGCTCCGGATCGATCTCCTCTCCGAAAATCGTCGCCGCGACGTTTCCGTCGAGATCGAACGGCAATGCCGGAGCGGCTTGAATGATTCCGCGCTCGCTTTCGAACAATGCGGAGTCGTGGCGATAATCCAGGCTGAAGCTCGAACGGGTTTCGCCGGCCACGTGGAGCAGGCTGAGCTTGGCTTCCTGACTCCCACGGCCTCCAGCGGTCGCGAAGCCCTGGCTTATTTGGGCACTGCCGCCGACAAAGCTCTCGCGCAGGACGAAATTGATGACTCGGTTTGCGACTGGATAGCCGTAGGCGCCAGCCACTTGCGGCGGGAGGATATCGACTCGTTCGAGCGCTTCTCGCGGATAGCGCTCGATCTCGGCTGGTCCCGAGATTCGGCGACCATTGACCAACACGACCGGACTTTCGCCGGGCGGGACTCCGATCTGGGGCGTGAGCGCCTCGATGAGCTCGCCTATGTCGCTTGCACCCAGCGCCCTGATGTCCTCGGTATCGAGCTGAAACTCGGGATCGACATTGCCTATCACCGAACCACGCGGGCTGGGCGCCGTGATAATGATCGTGCCGTCCTCTTCCACACGAACGCCGTAATCGTCTTCCACAGGCTCCAGTGTCCTGGCCGGCTGACTACTAACTGCCGCAGGGGCAAAACAGACGGCTAGCCCGAAGAGCAGAGAGTATCGGTACACTCAACATGTCTTGTCTTTGATGTACTCGCTTGTGCAAGCGATTACCCTGACACCCCGTGTTCAAGGACCGTCGAATCGTCTCGAAGCGCGCCATAAATTCACGGCATCGAGCTGCCCCGGCAGCAGCTCTGCGATCTTCTCAAGGATGAGTGGATTGATATCCGACGGCACGACGTGCCGCACATCACCGCCCTCCTCGACGTCTTCTGGCAGGAGGTGGAGATGAACTTCGCCGCCGCCCGCGACCTCCTCAGACAGGTGTCGAGCGAAGAGGGTGTCGCATAGTCCAGGGGACGAGGCGCGACTGACGCTCGTCTATTCCTGGACCCGGATCGGGACGGGGTTCTCGAGCTCGATCTGATATTCCCGGGTCCGGTTCTCCGTCATCTGCTGGAACCATTCCGGTCCTTCCCAGGCGCCGCCGGCTTTCAACAACATCTCGGCCAGCTGGAGCACGACGTCGTTGGCGACCCGGATGGAGCCGTGGGAGCTCGACTTGCCGAGCGAGTTCAGATCATCGGTGCCGTGGATCGTGTTCGGCATTCGATAGACGAGCCGAGCCTTGCCCATCGGGTTTTCTGGATCACCAGGCGCCTTGGGCTCCTCTTCCTCCGCCCATTCCTCGTTCGTCGGCGGAATCCATTCCGGATTCATGTCGACCCGGTGGATCTGCCAGTTGCCGGTCGGAGTCGGCCACTCCTCGGTTCCCACTGCGACGTCATGTTCCGTCGTCACCCGGTCGCCCTGCATGAGCCGAAGCTTGCGATCGCTGATGTCGACGACGAACTGGAGATCCTGAAGCGGCTGGCGGGCCTCGCTGCGGATCCGGGCGCGCGCGATTTCCTCGGGACTCTGCGGCTGCGGGGCGGCCGTCATGTTGTTGGCCGGCGCTCCGGTTTCATTGCCCTGCTTGACGGTCACTTCGCACGCGGCGGTGGCGAAGAGCAAAGGGATGGCGGCATAAAAAGCGACGGATCTCACCTCTTTCTCCTTCCGCGCGACAACGGAGCCGGCCGGATATGGTTGCCTCGGCCGGCGACTGGGAGACCGCCCCCAAGAACCATGCGAGCGAATGTTCTCGCACGGAATCTGCGGCTTTCATCCGTTCGCTCCTCTGTTAGGCTCCGGCCGGACAAGGGTAAGCGGGGGGATGACCATTGGCGGCAAGCGTGGACAGGCAGGCGCCGGCCCGCGGCTCGGCGAGGCAGAGCGAGCGACTGGTGATCACCGCTTCCTCGCTCGGCACCGTCTTCGAATGGTATGATTTCTACCTCTACGGACTGCTGGCGACGATCATCTCCGCCCAGTTCTTCTCCGGCGTCAACGAGACGACCGGCTTCATCTTCGCGCTCGCCGCGTTCGCGGCCGGATTCGCGGTCAGGCCGTTCGGGGCGATCCTGTTCGGAAGGATCGGCGATCTCGTCGGCCGCAAGAACACCTTCCTGGTGACGATGGCGCTGATGGGCCTGTCGACCTTCGCGGTCGGGCTGCTTCCGAGCTACGCGTCGATCGGAGTCGCGGCGCCGGTGCTGCTCGTCCTGTTGCGACTGGTCCAGGGCCTCGCTTTGGGCGGCGAATATGGCGGGGCGGCGACCTATGTCGCCGAACATGCGCCGAACCATAAGCGCGGGCTTCACACCAGCTTCATCCAGACGACCGCGACGCTCGGGCTGTTCGCGGCCTTGCTGGTCGTGATCGGGACGAGGACGATGATGGGGGAGGAGGCCTTCGCCGCCTGGGGCTGGCGGATTCCGTTCCTCATCTCGCTCGGGCTTCTGGCGGTGTCGCTGTGGATCCGGCTCCAGCTGGAGGAGAGCCCGGTCTTCAAGAAGATGAAGGCTGAGGGCACGACCTCCAAGGCGCCGCTCACCGAAGCGTTCGGACGATGGCCGAACCTCAAGCTGGTGCTGATCGCCTTGTTCGGCGCCGTCGCCGGCCAGGCGGTGGTCTGGTATGCGGGGCAGTTCTACGCGCTCTTCTTCCTCGAACGGATGATGGGGGTCGACGGCGCCACCGCCAATATCCTCATTGCGATCGCGCTGGCGATCGGGACGCCCTTCTTCATCGTCTTCGGCTGGCTGTCGGACCGGATCGGAAGAAAGCCGATCATCCTCGCCGGATGCCTGCTCGCCGCGATCAGCTATTTCCCCTTGTTCCACGCTCTGTCGAAGGC
>CBIGXQ010000113.1:0-7412 GCA_966193865.1 uncultured Sphingosinicella sp.
GTCCTGCTCGTAGGGGAGGGGCGGGTTGAGATCGGCGCCGCCGCCGAACCAGCGCTTGGTCGTCGTCAGGAACCGGGTGTTCATGTGGACTGCCGGGACGTGCGGATTGGCCATGTGCGCGACCAGGCTGATTCCCGTCGCGAAGAAACGCGGATCCTCCGCCGCGCCATGGATCGTCGCCGCGAATTCCGGGCTGAACCGCCCGGCGACGGTCGAGACGTTCACTCCGACCTTCTCGAACACCTTGCCCTTCATCAGGCCGCGGACTCCGCCGCCGCCGGGAGCGCCGTCGGGATCCGTTCGGTCCCAGGGCATATATTCGAAGCGGGCGTCGCTCCCGGCCTCGGTCTCGATCCGCTCGAACTCGGCGCAGATCCGGTCGCGCAGCTGTTCGAACCAGGTCCGAGCCGAGCTTTGCTCCGGGTCGAGCGCGATCTCCGTCATCCTGTCTTCGGCCTGCTGCTCAGGGTCGAGCTCGCTCATCGGGGCCACCTTTTCGTCTGCCTCAGCGCTTCAGCGAGGCCGATGCCTGCGGCGACGGCGATATTCAAGGATCGGGTGCCCTCGACCTGGGCTATCCTGACCCGAAGTTCGGCCAGTTCGTGGGCCGGTTGCGGCACGCCCGAGCTTTCCGAGCCGAGGAGGAGGGTGTCGCCGCGGTCGAAAATCGCTTCGTCGAGCCGGGTGCCTCCCTTCGTCGTCAGAAGGACGAGCCGGCCGGAGAGGCTCGCGACGAAGCTGTCCCAGTCGGAATGGCGAGTCACGTTGGCGATCTCGGCATAGTCCATCCCGGCGCGCCTCAGCGCCTTGTCTCCCCACGGAAAGCCGCAGGGCTCGATGATGTCGACCGGCACATTCAGGCAAGCGCCGAGACGAAGGATCGTTCCGACATTGCCGGCCTGGTCCGGCTGATAGAGTGCGAGCCGCATCGCTCCGTCATTGCGGGCAGAGCGGCGCCGACGCAATCCGGCTTTCCGCGAGGCTCTCGTTGCCGGCGCCCCCTGACGGCGGGGGCTTCGGCGACGCCCGCAGGCCCGCTTCGCGACGGGGCGGCGCAGGTTCGGCAAAATGGCTGTTGGCAAATCGGCGCGTGCCCGGCTATCAGGCGCCGCGAGCCGCCGCCGGCCTTCGGGCCGGGGTCCCCTTGGCGGTGTCTTGCTAGTCCGTTTCAAGATCGCTGAAGGGCATTATGGCGACGGTTGAACATACCGAAGGATCGGCCGCACAGGCCAGCGACGGCGTCCGCCGCCGCGACTTCATCAATATCGCCGCGGTGAGCGCGGCCGGGGTCGGCGCCGCGGCGCTTCTCTATCCGCTGGTCAACCAGATGAATCCGTCGGCCGACGTCCTCGCTCTGGCCTCGATCGACGTCGACATCTCGCGGATCCAGCCCGGCCAGGCGATCAAGACGATCTGGCGCAAGCAGCCGATCTTCATCCGCAACCTGACCCCGCAGGAAATGGCGGCCGCCAATTCCGTCCCGACCGGCGAGCTTCGCGATCCGCAGACGCTCGCCGACCGGACCGCCGAAGGGAAGCCCAACTGGCTGATCACCCTCGGCGTCTGCACCCATCTCGGCTGCGTCCCTCTGGGCGCCGCCGAAGGCGAGAATCGCGGCGAATATGGCGGCTATTTCTGCCCCTGCCACGGCTCTCACTACGACACTGCCGGCCGAATCCGCAAAGGCCCGGCGCCGCTCAATCTCGAAGTGCCGGAATATGTTTTCACGTCCGACACGGTCGTTCGAATCGGCTGAGGTAGAAAAAGATGAGCTTTCCCTGGGCTGAAGAATATAAGCCGAAACACCCGTTCATGCGCTGGCTCGACGAGCGCCTGCCTTTGCCGCGTCTCGTCTACGGATCCGTCGGCGGCGGCTATCCGGTGCCACGCAACCTCAATCATTTCTGGAATTTCGGAGTCCTCGCCGGCCTCGCTTTGGTGATCCAGATCGTCACCGGCATCGTCCTGGCGATGCATTACGAGGCTTCGGGCGCGGGCGCGTTCAACTCGGTCGAGCATATCATGCGCGACGTGAACCAGGGCTGGTTCCTCCGCTACGCCCACGCCAACGGCGCGAGCTTCTTCTTCATCGTCACCTACATCCACATCTTCCGCGGCCTCTATTACGGCTCCTACAAGGCGCCGCGCGAGATGGTGTGGATGCTCGGCCTCGTCATCTTCCTGCTGATGATGGCGACGGCGTTCATGGGTTACGTCCTGCCCTGGGGCCAGATGAGCTTCTGGGGAGCGAAGGTGATCACCGGCCTGTTCGGCGCGATCCCGGTCGTCGGCGAGCCGATCCAGACCTGGCTGCTCGGCGGCTTCGCTCCGGACCAGCCGACCCTGACCCGCTTCTTCTCGCTCCATTATCTGCTGCCGTTCGTGATCGCGGGCGTCATCATCCTGCACATCTGGGCGCTCCACATCCCGGGCTCGGGCAATCCGACCGGAGTCGACGTGAAGACCCCGCAGGACACTCTGCCCTTCCATCCCTATTACACGGCCAAGGACGGGGTCGGCGCCGGCGTCTTCTTCATCGCCTTCGCGATCATGCTGTTCTTCCTGCCCAATTATCTCGGGCATCCGGACAATTACATCCCGGCCAACCCGCTCTCGACTCCGGCCCACATCACGCCCGAATGGTATTTCTGGCCGTTCTACGCGATCCTTCGCGCCTTCACGGTCGATTTCATCCTGCCGGCGAAGCTGTGGGGCGTGCTGGCGATGTTCGCCTCGATCCTGCTGCTCTTCTTCCTGCCCTGGCTCGACAAGTCGCCGGTGCGTTCGGGCAGCTACCGGCCGACCTTCAAGATCTTCTTCGTCATCCTCATCATCGACGTTCTGGTGCTCGGCTGGTGCGGCGGCCTGCCCGCGGAAGAGCCCTATGTGATGATCAGCCAGGTGGCGACGATGTACTATTTCGCACACTTCCTGATCATCCTGCCGGTCCTGTCGCTGGTCGAGCGGACCTTGCCGCTGCCCAACTCCATCTCGGAGAGCGTGCTTCACGGCGAGAAGGCGGAAGCGGCCCCGCTGGGCCAAACGGGCGGAACCGCGCCCACGACGACTGTGGCTTAAGGGGACGACACGATCATGGTTCGCATTCTGGGCTTTCTGGTCGGGCTCGGCTTCGTCGGCGTCGCCGCCTGGTCGCTGCTCTGGGGGGTCATCGCCTATGTCGGCGAGCCGCCGCAGGAGACGGTCGAGCATCGCTTCCACGAGCATGCCCACGACGTCGCGTTCAGCTTCGACGGCCCGCTCGGCCGCTTCGACCGCCAGCAGCTTCAGCGCGGCTTCCAGGTCTACAAGGAAGTCTGCGCCGCCTGCCACGGCCTGGGCCTCGTCGCGTTCCGCGATCTCGAGCAGCTCGGCTATTCGGAGGCCGAGGTTCGCGCGATCGCCGATCAGTGGCAGATCCAGGTTCCGTCGATCAATCCGGACACCGGCGAGGTCGCGACCCGCAAGGCGCTGCCCGCGGACCGCTTCCCGAGCCCCTATGCGAACGAGGTCGCGGCCCGGGCCGCCAACAACAATGCGCTTCCGCCGGATCTGTCGCTGATCGTGAAGGCGCGCGAGGGCGGCGCTCCCTACATCGCGTCGCTCCTGACCGGCTATCAGGATCCGGCGGCCTATCGGAACCATCATGGCGAGGCGCTCCCGGCGGAGAACCGGCCGGGGCAGGGGCTCTATTTCAACCCCTATTTCCCGAACCTCAACATCGCCATGCCGCCGCCGATCACCGCCGACGGGCAGGTGACCTATGCCGACGGCACCGCCGCCACGCGCGATCAGATGTCGAGGGACGTCGCCGCCTTCCTGACCTGGGCAGCCGAGCCCAATCTGGAGCGCCGTCACGCCGCCGGTATCGTCGCCCTGGTGTTCCTCATCTTCGCGACGATCCTCGCTTATTTCGCCTATCAGAATGTCTGGGCGACGGCGAAGCGCACGGTGCGGGTCACCGGACCGCTCGATCCGGAGAATATCGCGAAGCGCGAGGCGGCCAGCCGGGACGCGGGCGTCAACAGCTGAACCGGGCTCGGCCCGGGTCCGGAGGCACCCGATGATCGGCGACAATGACGATCTGAAGGCGCTGATCCGGACCATCCCCGACTTTCCCAAGCCGGGGATTCAGTTCCGCGACATCACCACCTTGTTGCTCGACGCGCGCGGCTTCGCCGCCGCGATCGAGCGGCTCGCCTTCCGGATCGAGGAGAAGCCGGACCTCGTCGCCGGAATCGAAGCGCGCGGCTTCGTCGTCGCGGCAGCCCTTGCCCAGCGCCTCGGCGCCGGGATCCTGTTGATCCGCAAGCATGGCAAGCTTCCCGGAGCGACGATCGCCGAGGACTATGCGCTCGAATATGGAAGCGATCGGCTGGCCATGCATGTCGATGCCTGCGCGACCGGAGCCCGAATCCAGATCGCCGACGATCTCATCGCCACCGGCGGCAGCGCGCTCGCCGCGACTCGGCTGATCCGGCGGGCCGGGGCCGAGGTCGCGGGCGCCAGCTTCCTCGTCGATCTGCCCGATCTCGGCGGCTCGGCCCGGCTCAAAGACGAGGGTTTCCCGGTCCACGCTTTGGTCGAATTCGAAGGCGACTGATTCCGGCTTCCCTCCAGGCCTCTGCCAAGCTATTGTTCGTCAACGACAATCGCGTGTTTGGAGATCTGTCGATGCGTAACTTCCGTCTTCCGGCCCTTGCCCTCGCCGCCGCCGTCGCTCTCGGCGGCTGCTCCACTTATGGCGAACATGGCTATGGCTATAGCGGCGTCTCGATCGGCGTCGGCTATGGCTATGATCCCTATTACGACCCCTATTACGATTATTATGCCAGCAGCCCCTATTGGGGCTGGTACGGCGACTATTATTATCCCGGCACCGGCATCTACGTCTATGATCGCTACCGGCGGGCGCATCGCTGGGACGACCGCCAGCGAAGCTACTGGAGCGGGCGCCGCGACTATTGGCGCGGGCGCGGCGATAGCCGCGAGGACCGCCGCGAGTTGCGCGACAATTGGCGCGACTTCCGCCAGGACCGTCGGGTCGACAATCGTGCCTTCCGCCAGGACCGCCGTCAGGATCGGCGCGAGCTTCGCCAGGGCGAGGTGACCCGCGATCAGTTCCGCACCGAACGGCGTCAGGACCGCCGCGAATTTCGGCGCGAATCTCGGCAGGACCGGCGCCAGCTTCGGCGCGAGAACCGCCGCGACCGCCGCGACTAGGGGCTGATCGATCGCTTCAGGCTGATTCAGCCTGGAGCGATCAAGGCCTAGGCCAAGCCGTCCGGACGGCGTCTGATCAGGACGATCGAGGTGAACCGCATCACCGGCACCTCGTCCTGGTTGGTGACGATCGTCTCGGTTCGGAACGATCCGATCTCCGGCTTGCTTCGCGACGGGGTCTTCTCGATGATCTTGCCGCGCACGTGGAGCGTGTCGCCCGGATAGACCGGCTTCAGCCAGCGAAGCTCGTCCACCCCGGGGGAGCCGAGCCCGGCCTGCTCGTCGTCGACGACCTTCCGGGCGATCACCGCCATCGTCATCGCGCAGGTATGCCAGCCGCTCGCGGCGAGCCGGCCGAAATGGGTCTTCGCCGCTTCCTCGTCTGAAAGGTGGAACGGCTGAGGATCATATTTGCGGGCGAAGTCGATCACTTCCTCGCGAGTGACCTCGTAGGAGCCGAAATCACTTTCGGCGCCGATCGCGATGTCTTCGAAATAGCGCACTCCGTTCCCCTGTCGCTTCGCTCGCCGCTGCGGTCTTTCCGTCAGACCAGTCTCAGTTCCGGCCGTCCATGACCGGTCGCCCAGGTGGCGCGCTTGCTGATCGCGCCGTCGGGGGTCGTCACCCGGTCCATGACCATGAAGTTCGTCCGCCATTCCTCGGCATTGACCTCGCAGGTGACGTAGCCGCGCTGGTCGTTGATGAACTTGAGCTGCGGGTTGTTGGCGAGGATCCGGTCGCTTCCCGGCCTCTGGTCCTGGCCGTTGCCGCCGCTGCTTATCGAGGTCGCGACGAACTCGACCGCGACCGGCTCGTCGCGATGGTGGAGGAGGCCGGCATAATTCTGATGCTCGTCGCCGGTCAGGACGACGACATTGTCGAGCCCACGCATCCGGGCGAGGAGCCGCTGCCGGGCGCCTTCATAGCCCGCCCAGCTGTCGAGGTTGACGAACTTCTCCGGCTCCTCGCGGGTCCGCCGATCGAGCGACATCATCATGATCTGCTGGGCGAGCACGTTCCACCGCGCCTGGTCCTGGGAAAGGTTGCGGGCGAGCCACGCCTCCTGATCCGCGCCGAGCACCGTGGTATCGGCCGAGCCGACGGCCGGGCAGGGCGTCGCCCAGCGGTCGTTGCAGACCTGGTCGCTTCGATACTGGCGGGTGTCGAGCAGGTTGATCGCCGCGAGATCGCCCCAGCGCAGGCTGTCGTGAAGAGTGATTCCCTCCGGTCGCGGAAGCGATGACCAGCGAACCGGCATATGCTCGTACCAGGCCTGGAAGGCCTGCGCGCGCCTCAGCCGGAAGATCTCCGGCGGCGTGTCGTCCTGGGGCAGGATCCCGACCCAATTATTCTCGACCTCGTGATCGTCCATCGTCACCAGGAAGGGGAAGGCGGCATGGGCGCGCTGGAGATCGGCGTCCATCTTGGTCTGGGCGTAACGCTGCCGATAATCGGTGATGTCGTAGAGCATCCGCCCTTCGTATCGCCGCACCGGCTGGATCAGGTCGCCGCCGAAGCTGGGACGGAGGGCGTCGCCGCCATATTCGTAGATATAGTCGCCATAATGGTAGACGAAGGCGAGGTCCTCGCGAGCGAGGTGCCGGAAGGCGGCATAATAGCCCTCCTCATAATGCTGGCAGCCGGCGACTCCGAAGCGCAAAGATTGCGGGCTCGAGCCCGGCAGAGGAAGGGTCCGGGCGCGGCCTCGGATCGAACGCTCGCCCTGGATCTCGAACCGGTACCAATAAGGCCGGTCCGGCTGGAGACCGCTGACCTCGACATGGACGCTATGGGCGAGCTCGGGCCGGGCCGGCGCCTCGCCGCTGGCGACGATGTCGTTGAAACGGTCGTCGGCGGCGACTTCCCATTTCACCGGAGCGACCCCGATCCCCATTCCGCCGTCGGGAGCCAGCGGCTCGGGCGCGATCCGGGTCCAGATGACGAAGCCGTCCGGGGCCGGGTCCCCGGAGGCGATTCCGAGGCTGAACGGATAATGGCGCCACAGCGATTGGGCGCGAAGGATGGCGGGCGCGAGCGCGGTCGCGGCGGCTCCGGCGATGAAGTGGCGGCGGCTGAACATGGCCGATCCCTAACAAGGATTTGGCGATGGGCCGAGTCCCATCGCCCAACCGCTCACACGTTGAACCGGAACAGCATGATGTCGCCGTCCTGGACGACATATTCCTTGCCTT
>CBIGXQ010000114.1:0-7280 GCA_966193865.1 uncultured Sphingosinicella sp.
CATCCGCTCGACGCCTATATCCGCGGCACCGGCGCCCGTGGCGCCTTCAACGGCATCTGCCGCGAGATCGGCTATGCCGCCGATCAGGATTTCCTGCAGGCGCTGCGCGGCCATGCGCGCAGACGGTCACCCGCCCAGGAGCCGCCACCGCTCCGGCCGGCTAACGACGGATCGGGGGACGATGGTGCGGCGTGAATTTTCGACCGAAACGTCACGATTTTCGACGGCCGTCGCAAAAAAGGACTGACCAACGCCGGCAGGATGGGTAATTCACCCTCCGCCATTATCGGCAGAGGAGGAATATGTGAGGAAGAGTTTTGTTGCGTTGTTAGCTGCCGGGGCGCTGGTCGCCACCGGTCCGGTTTTGGCGCAGAGCCGCGCCGCCGACATGCCGGCCCGATCGGGCGCCCCGATGGAGGATGCCAGCGAATTGCGCGGCGGCTTCATCATTCCGACCGTGGCGATCGTCGGAGTCATCCTCCTGATCCTCGCCTTGACCGATACCTGGCCGTTCGACGACGAGCCGGTCAGCCCGTAAACCGTGAGCCGCCGGCGGCTTCGGCCGCCGGCATTCACGCCTCCACCTCTGCCAATTCGCGGGCTTGTGGAGCCGAGCGGATCGGGGCACGTTACCCCCGAAACGAGAAGGAGTCCGAAATGCGCATCATCCTGGTGCTTCCACTGCTGCTTGCCGCCGCCTGCAACGTCGAGAACGACCAGGCGAACGACCAGATGACCCTGGAATATAACCAGCAGGCGCTCGAGGACGCCGCCGCCGACGCCGCGAACACGGCCGAAGAAATCGGCGCAGGTATCGGCAACGTCGCCGAATCCACCGGCGAGGCGATCGGCAACGAGGTCGGCGACATCGACGTCGATGTCGACGTGAACCGCGACGGCAACAACCAGTAGAGGTGAAAGCGGGGCTCGCCACGCCCCCGGTGCGGCGACGGGCCGGGCGGAAGGGGAACCCTACGCCCGACCCTGACCGCCACAGCTCCAGGCGGCTGAGTCATCCTACCATATCGCGGCGCTCGAGTCCGCACCTTCAGGCCGATGCCGGCGTCGCCGGTCGAAGTCCGTCGTCTCTTCGGCGACGCTGATCGCGCAGGGCGGCTTCACTCGGCGCTGTCGCTCGACCCTGCTGCAATCGGCCACCGCGGCACCCTGATCCGGGGATTTCCAGCGTCTCCACCGTGGCGAGCAGGCTCGAGACGTAAAGAACCTGATTCCTCGAACAAGCTGAAGGCCAAAAGACCAGTTGGACGGGTCGCTCCGAAGCCGGGGCCTGCCTGACGCTTTCCCCATTTTCATTCCTTCGGCATGCAGGCACTATCGTGCCGGGGGAATTGCACATGAGCGACGGCAACGATCGGCTGATGGGCTTCTGGATGACCGGCGCCCTCGTCGTCGGGACGATGATCGGGGCGGGGATCTTCATGCTTCCGATGTCGCTGGCGCCGCTCGGGGCGAACGCCGTCGTCGGCTGGATCATCAGCAGCATCGGAGCCTTGTGCATCGCCTTTGCCCTCGCCCGGCTCTCGAAGCTGGGAGGCGATGGGATTCAGGCCAATATCGAGCGCCAGCTCGGGACGACGGCCGGCTTCCTCGTGGCCTGGGCGTTCTGGATCTCCAGCTGGGTCTCCTCGGCGGCGGTGGCGATTGCCGGTGCCTCCGCCTTGTCGTGGGTCGATCCAGGCCTGACCGGCCCGCGATTTGTCATCTCGGCCGCGGTTGCCGGCGTCGTCCTTTTGACCATCGTCAACGCGCTCGGCGCACGCTCCGCCGGCTGGGTGCAAATCGCGACGGTGGTGATCAAGCTGCTGCCGCTCCTGGCCGTGATCCTGCTGCTGGCGATGCGCAGCGCCGGCCCCGAAGCTTTCGAACGTCTCGCTCCGGCCCCGATTGCCTTTGGGAGCATCGCCACTGCAGCCGCGCTCACCTTCTTCGCCTTGCTGGGTTTCGAAAATGCCACGACTCCGGTGGGCAAGATACGCGATCCGGCGCGGACGATTCCCCGCGCAATCCTGAGCGGTACGTTGTTCGTGGCCATCATCTATTTGTGCGCGAGCACCGGCGTGCAGCTGCTGCTCTCCGCCGAAACCGTCGCCGCTTCGCCGGCGCCGTTCGCCGACGTCATTGCGGCGGCATGGGGCGGGCCGATCGCATCGCTCGCCGCGCTTGGAATCGCGGTCGCGGCCTTCGGAGCGTTGAACGGAAGCATATTGGTCAACGGGGAGCTCGGTTATGCTTTGGCCCTGAGGCGGGACCTGCCGCACGTCATGGCCCGAACATGGCGCGGGAACACGCCGGTCGCCTCCCAGATCGCCGGTTCGGCCCTAAGCATCCTCCTGATCCTCGCCAACACCAGCCGCACCAGCGCCAGCCTGTTCACCTTCCTCATCCTGCTGACGACGGCTGCGGTGCTGGTCGTCTATCTCGCCGGCACGATCGCCGCCTGGCAGCTGAATCCGACGCCCACGACCAGGGCCGTGCTGGCCGGCGCTTTCCTGTTCATCATCTTCGCCGCCTATGGAACGGGGCTGGAAGGGATCCTGTGGTGTCTCGTCCTGCTTGCCGCCGGCCTCGTCATTCGCGCCTTGTTGCACGGGCTGCAGGCGCGGAAAGGCGAGCCAAGACTCGAGACCAGTTGATCCAAAAGCCTGCCAAGTTCGTCTCGACGCGTTTCGAAGCGCCGAAATTCGATCCCGATCGCCGAACACGCAACCTAAGCGGCGCCGAAGCGCTGACCCTAACCCATGATAAAGAGCGAACCGATCGAGAGCCCGTCGCTGTGGACGATCCGGCAGGGGCCCGGGCCGGTTCTGGCGACCGCCATTCACGACGGGCATGAGCTGCGCGCGGAAGCCGCAGCCGCCATGAAGCTTCAAGATGCAGATCGGCTTCGGGAGGAGGATCCGTTCACCGGGGAGGCTGTCCGGGGCGTTCCGACCCACGTCGTCGCCCATCGTTCGCGCTTCGAGTTCGACCTCAATCGAGGCGCCGACCTCGCCTGCTACCGGACTCCCGAGCAAAGCTGGGGTCTCGAAGTCTGGAAGGACGGCGAGCCGAGCGATGAGCTGGTCGAAGGCTCGTTGCTCCTCCACGGCGAATATTACCGGATGCTGGGCGCCTTGCTCGACGGGATCTTGCAACGCCACGATCGTTTCGTCCTGCTCGACGTCCATAGCTACAATCATCGGCGCGACGGACCCGATGCAGCGCCCATGGCGCAATCGGAGTCGCCGGACGTCAATATCGGCACCTTCTCGATGCCGCGTGAATCATGGTCGTTCCTGGTCGATCCGCTGATGGAATGGATGAGCGCGTACGACTTCAATGGCCGGCGGCTGGACGTGCGCGAGAATGTCGCCTTCCAGGGCAAGGGCGAGCAGGCCCGTTTCGTCCACGAACGTTATCCCGGCCGCGGCTGCGCGATCGCGATCGAATTCAAGAAGTTCTACATGGACGAGTGGACGGGAGCGGCAAATGTCGCCGAGGTGACGGAGATGCGACGCTTCATCGCCGACACGGCGAAGATCGCCGCGACGATGCTCGAACGATGAAGAGCGTCGTAAATCCTTTGCCGAAGCCGTTCGCCCCCGAATTCGGGACGCAAGGCGCGCTTCGGCAGCCGTTCGGAGCGCATGGACGCGCCCATCTCGATCGCTGGCTGCCCTTCCTGTTCGTCAACCGCGCCGGCGAACCGTCCACAAGCATCGCGCGTCGAGTCGCGGTCAACGGGCCGGCCTATCTCGTCTGGTCGCCGGCGGACGATGAAGACGCCGGCCGAGCGCTCGAGGCGATCGCGAAAGCGCTTCGGACACGTTTCGGCTCGATCCTGATCATCGACGTCGAAGAAGGGCCATGGCGACCGGTGCCCGCCGACTCGCAGCGCTTGCCGCACTTCCAGTTCCGGGTCGCGACTTCGGAGACCGAGCTGGCCAGAGTCGCCGGTGAGGCGCTCGCAGTCGCGCTGGGCAAGATCGAACTCGACCTGCGCCGTCCCGAGGTCGAATTGCTTGAATTGAAGGGGCCAGCGGCGGAGATCGAGACCGACCGGGTGAAGATCATCATCCCACCTGTGCACAGGGCTGGCGAGGCAAGCTTCTATCCGCAGCTTACCCACGAGCTCGCCGCCGCCTGCGGTGACGCCCTCCTCCAGGCCGCCTTCGCCTATATGGAGAGCGGCAAGGCGGGCGCTCCCGAACATTATCGGGCGCTCGGCCGGAGCGCGTTTCTCGCCGCGGCGCTCGATGCCGACCGCAAGCTCGATCGAGTGGCGAGGAGCTTCGATTTCCTCCTCTCAATCTCGCCGATCAACGGGACCGAGGCAGCCGAGGCCTTTTTCGCGCAAGGTGAGACGAAGGCGCCGGAGCTGCGCTACCGCCCGCTCGCGGTCGATCCGGACTCGGCCAAGCGCGACCTCTACGCGGTCGACCTCTCGGTGCTCGAGGACCCCCTGCTCGAACGGCTGCTGGCCGAGAAAAGGCAGGAGATCGATCACCAGCTGACGATGCTGTCGACCCGCAACACGCCAGCGTTCAAGGCGGCGTCGCTCCTCCATTATGGTCCCGTCGCGACGGCCCTGCTCGCCGATGCCAGAGCGATACTGGCCGCGCCGCGGCGCAAGGACGGACCGGCGCGCCGGCTCGACGCTTCCGAGGTCGCCGAGGCGGCCCGGCGGCTGGTTGCGCATTACCAGGAGGTCGATCCGAGCTTCGCTCCGGAGATCCAGATACGCGACGACGTGGGCGGCCTGATGGTCTCCGGCGGAAAGCTTCTGATCTCCGCCAGCGCCTCGGTCAGCGAGCGGCGGCTCGAGGCGCTTCTGGCGCACGAGGTCAGCGTCCACCTGCTTACCTATTTCAACGGTGCGACTCAGGGACTGACCGTCTTCCGAACCGGCCTCGCTTTCTACGAAGGCGTCCAGGAGGGGCTTGGAGTCTTCGCGGAATGGGCGGTCGGCGGTCTCACGGCGAGCCGGCTTCGGTTGCTCGCGGGGCGGGTGGTCGCGGTCGCGGCGATGCTCGACGGGGCCGATTTCGTGCAGGTGTACCGCTTGCTGGTCAAGGATTGCGGCTTGTCGAAGCGGCCTGCCTTCGAAGTAGCCCTGCGCGTTTTCCGCTCCGGCGGCTTCGCCAAGGACTTCATCTATCTTCAGGGCTTTCGGAC
Source organism: uncultured Sphingosinicella sp. (assembly GCA_966193865.1). GTDB lineage: Bacteria > Pseudomonadota > Alphaproteobacteria > Sphingomonadales > Sphingomonadaceae > Allosphingosinicella. Next base: position 5,176 of record CBIGXQ010000114.1, read on the forward strand.
GATTATGGAGCGGCTGGCCGCCGGTCATTCGCTGGTCCCGTTCTGGATCGGCAAGATCGCGCCCGGTCATGCCGCCGCGATCGAAGAGCTGCTGGTGCGCCGCCTGGTCCGGCCGCCCCTTTTCACGCCCGAATTCCTGAGCCGCGGCGATGCGAAGAAACGGATTCGCCATGCGCGCGAAGGCGCTGCTTTCGAAAACCTTCTCGACCTGGAGTGAGCAAAGACATGCTGATCGGATTTTTCGTCAACGATATCGAGCGCGAGTTCGAGAATTACACGACGACGGTTCTCGCCTACCGGGCGGCGGAGCGCGGCCACGATGTCTGCTACGTCACGCCGAGCGATTTCGTCCTCAATCCCGACGACAGTCTCAGCGTGCACGGTCGGATGCTACCGAGACGCAAATATGAGGGCCGCTCCGACTTTTTCGCGGCCCTGAAGGACGACAAAGCGATCCGGATCAAGCCGGTCGACATCACCGAGCTCGACGTTCTGATGCTCCGCAACGATCCCTCGATCGACGCCCAGCAGGCGCCATGGGCGATGGAGTCCGGAATCCTGTTCGGTCGTGAAGCGGCGCGGCGGGGGGTCATCGTCCTCAACGATCCCGACGCCCTCGGCCGAGCCACCAACAAGCTCTACTTCCAGCGCTTTCCGGCTGAAGCCCGAGCCGAGACCCTGATCACCCGCCACGCGTCGGACATCAAGGCGTTCGCCAAGACGCATGGCGGGAACATCATATTGAAGCCGCTCCAGGGGTCAGGCGGCTCGGGCGTGTTCAAGGTCGATGCCAAGACCCAGGGCAATCTCAACCAGATGATCGAAGCGATCAGTCGCGACGGCTATATCATCGCCCAGGCCTATGTGCCCGCTGCGAAGAAAGGGGACATCAGGCTGTTCCTGATGAATGGGCGACCGCTGGAAATAGGCGGTAAATATGCCGCTCTTCGTCGGGTCGCCGCGGCCGACGACATCCGCTCGAACATCCATGCCGGCGGGAAAGCGGAAAAGGTCGAGATCGGCGAGACCGAGCTCGCGGTGGCGGAGCTGATCCGGCCCAAGCTGATGGCCGACGGGATGTTCCTCGTCGGAGTCGACATCGTCGGCGACAAGATCCTCGAGGTGAACGTCTTTTCGCCGGGCAATCTGGAAAGCTGCTCGCGGCTCGCCGGCGTCGATTTCTCGGTCACGGTGCTCGAAGCGATCGAACGCAAGGTCGCGATTGCTGCCGACTATGGTCGTGCCTTCGACAACCGTCACATGGCGATCCTCTGACGTCGAAATCGGAGCCGCCCCATCCAGATCAGCCGTAACGGGGTCGAACCGTCTCATTCGGCGACATCTGGCGGATGATATGCCAGAAGGCATCGCACCAGGCCGAAGCAGTCTTCGGCGGCAACCTCACTCCCAGCACCTCGCGAAGCACCGGGGCCAGCACCAGGCCGAAGCGCGAATAATGGCGGCCATCGACGTCGAGACGGCGATGCTGGCGAGCGACCTGATCGAGATCGCGAAGCCCGCCGAACGCCGCCAGATCGCTGGCGCAATCCACCAGCAGCTCGACGAGGAGGATGGCGGTGACCTCGGCCTGACCGAAATCCTCGTCCGGAGTCTCGAACTCCTGAAGTCGCTCCTGCATCTTGCGGGCAATGGCGCCGCGCCGGGGATCGACCTCCGGCATCGACTGGGCGAGGCGAAGACGGATATCCTCGGCGATAGCAATTTGTGTCATTGATGATCTTCCTAGGCTCCCCCGGCGGAGAGTCTCTGACGGCTGGTGGCGAATGGCGCGGCGAATGCGCCTGCGCGCCGTCCTGGCCCGCTACGAATGCAGCGGCGCGAAGGAGCGGCCTGAAATATTAACCCCCCGGGAGTGGGCGCTATGCGCGCGCGACCTCCCGAGGGCCGCGCTTGAACCAGGAGGCGGCCTCGTGAAGCCGCATGCGTTCGAAAGTGGGAAATATCCGCACAACAGGAGCCTAACCGCAGGGGCCCGACTTCGCAACCGGCCCAGTCCTCTATCGGGACGGGCGGCCGTTTGCGACTTCAGGCAATTGGCGCGCGTTGCTCCACAGCTTCGCGAAGCAGGCCGATCTCGCGCTTCA
>CBIGXQ010000115.1:0-7153 GCA_966193865.1 uncultured Sphingosinicella sp.
CGGGCCGACGATCGCCGTCAGGCGATGGGCCGATGATCGCCGTCAGGCGACGGGCCGATGATCGCCGTCAGGCGACGGGCCGATGATCGCCGTCAGGCGACGGGGACGCCGAACAGATCGTGCTCGTCGCTATCCTCGATCAGGACCCTGACGATATCGCCGGATTTGAGCCCGGCTGCATCGCGCAGATGGACCTCGCCATCGATTTCCGGCGCATCGGCCTTTGAGCGGCCGGTGGCGCCGCCTTCGCCGTCGACCGCGTCGATGATCGCGTCGACGGTTCGCCCGATCTTCGCCTGGAGCTTGGCGGCGGAGATGGCGGCGCTCTTCGCCATGAAGCGGGCGTAACGCTCTTCCTTCACTTCTTCAGGCACGATTCCGGGAAGCCCGTTCGCGGCAGCGCCCTTGACCGGCTCGAACCGGAACGCGCCGACGCGGTCGAGCTGAGCCTCGTCCAGCCAGTCGAGAAGATAGTCGAAATCCTCGTCGGTCTCGCCTGGGAAGCCGACGATGAAGGTCGATCGGATCGTGATGTCGGGGCAGATGTCGCGCCAGCCGCGAATCCGCTCGAGCACCTTCGCTTCGTTGGCCGGCCGCTTCATCGCCTTGAGCACCCTTGGGCTCGCATGCTGAAACGGGATGTCGAGATAGGGGAGGACCAGGCCTTCCGCCATCAGCGGAATGACCTTGTCCACGTGCGGATAGGGATAGACGTAGTGGAGCCTCACCCAGGCGCCGAACTTGCCAAGCTCGCGCGCAAGGTCGGTCATGTGGGCGCGGACCTCGCCGCCCTTCCACGGCCAGCTCGCGTGGCGGAGATCGACTCCGTAAGCGGACGTGTCCTGGCTGATGACGAGTAATTCCTTCGTCCCGGCCGCGACCAGCTTCTCCGCCTCGCGGAGGATGGCGTCGGGGCGGCGGCTCGCCAGGTCGCCGCGAAGCGACGGGATGATGCAGAAGGCGCAGCGATGATTGCAGCCTTCCGAGATCTTCAGGTAGGAATAATGACGCGGAGTGAGCTTGAGGCCTGAATCCGGCACCAGGTTGAGATAGGCGGAAGGCGGCACCGGCGCGGCGACATGGACCGCGCCGACCACTTCCTCATATTGATGGGCGCCGGTCACGGCGAGGACGTTCGGAAATTTCTCCCTGATCAGCTCGGCTTCCTTGCCCATGCAGCCGGTGACGATGACTCGACCATTTTCCGCGATCGCCTCGCCGATCGCCTCGAGACTCTCCTCCTTGGCGGAATCGAGAAAGCCGCAGGTGTTGACGAGAACGACGTCGGCGCCGGCATAATCCGGCGACATCTGGTAGCCGTCGGACCTCAGCTTTGTGAGGATTCGCTCCGAATCGACGAGGTTCTTCGGACAGCCGAGCGAAACCATGCCGACCTTGGGCGGGGTGGGGAGTTCGATTTCCATGGGAGCGCGCCACATAATGTGGGCGGCCCGATTTTCCTAGGGGGCGGACACGCCCTCGTCGTCGTTTGGCTCGAACTGGAGCAAGTCTCCCGGCTGACACGAAAGCGCCGCGCAAATCGCTTCGAGCGTGGAAAAGCGGATCGCCCGGGCCTTGCCCGTCTTGAGGATTGACAGATTGGCGAGAGTGATCCCGATCCGGTCGGCGAGCTCGGTCAGCGTCATTCGGCGCTCGTGGAGCAAGTCGTCGAGCTTGACGGCGATCGCCATGTCAGACCGTCCCTTCCAGCTCTTCGCGCATGCGCGCGCCTTCGGCGAAGACGCGCGCAAGGACGAAGATGAGGAGAATGGCGAGCCAGCCGGTGACGGAGAAGCCGGCATCGAGCTCTACCGGATGGTCGGGGGTCGAGACGCTTTTGGCGATGGCGGCAATGACGAGACTGAGAATCTGGAGCGCAAGCAAGGCCCAGGCGATCGCCTGAAGTCGCCGCGCATTGGCGACGATGAATGCATCGCCTTCGCGAACGCTCTCGACGACTGACAGCAGCCGCTTGAGCACGACGTAGTTCAGAGGGATGGTGGCGAGGCCGATCGTGGCGATCGTGCGCAACCCCAGGATCAATCGCTCCGTATCCGGCGATGGCGAAAGCTCGAAGGCGCTCATGATCCACTCTCGGTTCGGCATGACCGTCAGCAAAACCAGTATCGCCAATCCCATGACCCAGTTCAGGATGATCAGGATACGGAGCGCGACGTAGGCGACGGGAAGTGCGGGTGAATCGGATGCAGGCATGGCATGATCCTCGAATTATCGATATACGATAACCCAAAGCACGAATTACGGCAAGGTATATATTGATTATCGATATTTTGCGACCAGTGGTCCGATATCGAAAGTGCGCAGATGAGGGGAAGGGCGCCCTTGTCGCGACAAAGTTGCGGCTATCATGAATGGGACCCTCAATGGTGCGCGGCGCGGATGTTTTCGCGCACTATTTCCGGCCTAGGAACCGTCGGGATGCTTCTGGAGACCACATTGGAAGGGAGGAGCGCCAACAAGACGCCCCTCCTTACGTCTCAGTAGGTCGAGGCCATGCGCGGCTGGCTGGCACTGTGACCGCCGTTGCGGGACAGGATGTCGCGGGCCTGTTCGACCCTGCTGACGAACCGCTCGGCCGAGCGGTCGTTACTCCACTCGGCCTGTAGCGGCTCGGCTCGTCGCCGGGCCCTGATCGAGGATTAGGGCCGTCGGTCAGCGAGTGCGGTCGCCGATCATGAACGGCTCTTCACGCTGTCCTTGGGTGTCGCCGCCGCTGAACTCCGGCGAGCCGGCAGCAGGCTGGGCTGCGCGCTCACGCTCCTGAAGTTTCTCGTCTGCCTCGCGAACGAGCTCGTCCTTTTTCTCGCGGACCTGCTCGTCCGCCATAGTGCGCGCCTTTGCGCCGACTCTTCCGAGTTGCTCCTGCTCCTGACGGCTGATTGGGATCGAGCTGCCCAGGGCGGCGCCAGCTGCCGCGGCGATGAGTCCGCCGATCAGCGGATTGCCGTCGTAGAGGTCCTGCGCCTTGGAGAGACTCCTTCGTCCTGTCTCCGTCGTCGCCCTGCCGGATCGGCTTGCGGAATCCGACCAGGCGCGGCGCTTTTCACGGAACATCTCGCCCATGTCGTCGAGCCGCTGCCGAAAGCTGCGGTCGTCCTCGTCATGACCGCGCTCGAGCATGAAGAAATTGGCTCGGGCCATGTCACGGCGGCGCTGATAGGCGATCGGGTCCTCGCCTTCCCGCATCTCGACGGACGCCATGTGCGAGACATAGTCACGATGGTGGATGTCGAGATCCTTGTCGTGCGACTTCCATGGCTTGCGGCTTCCGTCGCTCTTCAGGGTCGGGAACTTGCTGTCCTTGTCGCTCACCAGCCAGATCGCGCCGGCCGCGATCAGACCGAGCGCGATCGGATTGCGGCGAGCGCCGTCGACGAGCATTCGCGCATCGACATCATTCTCGTCCGCCTTGTCGAGCAGGGCGTTGAAGAGATTTCGGAAATTGAGCTGGTCGCCGATCCTGTCGACGGTCCGGCTCATGTCTTCCTGGGTGCGGCGGATATCCTGCTCGATCGCAGCGGGATCTTCAGTGGTCGGATCGGTCATCATCTGTTCTCCATGTGGAGGTCGCCTCGAGCGGCATCGGGCGTCCGATTGAGGGTTCGCCGGGTCCGATCCGGCGAAAGATGTGTCGCGCTCATCTTGCTGGCCCCGGCCCGGTAGAGGCCATAGGCGAGCGCGAGCGTGGCGAGGCCCACGATGAGGGTCGCGAGACCGAGATTCTCGATGGCGTCGCCGAGGAGGAAGGCGAGTCCCATGAGGACAACGCCCAGTCCGGCGATTCCCACCACGGCCGCGCCCGCCATGCTTCCGACGGCGGTCTTGACCTCGGCGGTCGACTCCCGGATCTCCGCCTTGAGCAGATTGAGCTGCTGTTCGGCAAGCTGCGAACCCTGACCGGCCAGTTGCTTGAGCAGATCGACGACATTGTCGCCGCTGCCCGTATTGCTGGCGCGGGCCATGGCGTCGCTGCCGCCCGAACCCATTGCCGAGCCCGGTTCCTGGCGCGAAGGGTTGAGGATCAGCGGCTCGCTGGGATCGGTGACGGTTGATTTAGGGGGCGTCATACGAACTCTCCCGTGGAATTCTGCGCCGACCCCGGCTCCCGCCAGGAGGCGCTGAATGCTGGTTCATCGGCCGGCCTGAACTGCGACGGTGACTGGCCAATCGCGCTCGCGGGCTCGCCGCCGGCCTTCAGAATCCGCGCGGCAGCGAAACCGGCAGCGGCGCAGCCGAGGAGGAAAGCGCCCGGTCGTTCGCGCGCGAAATTCTCGACGTCGCCGACCAGCTGGCGTGAGTCCTTCCGCTCGATCGTGTCGGCAAAGTGCTGGATCTGCTCGGCGCTCTTCTGGAGCGTCGACTTGAGCCAGGCGGGGGTGCCGTCGTCCAGCTCGCCTACAGTCCGCTGCATCGCCGAGGAAACCGACTTGGCCTGATCGGCCGCTATGTGCTTGCGCGAATCCACTTCGCTGTGGAGGCGATTGGCCGCCGAGCTGCTCAAGTGCTGTGCATCGGAACGAAGCTCGCTGCCCGCTCCGCCCGCTTGTTGGGATGGAGGTTGTTGCATGGTCTGCCTTCCTGTTCGTGATGCTGAATCGAACAGGCCCCGCCGGGTGGGAGTTCCCACGCAGATCGCCGGTTTCGGTCGATCGTGGCCAGGATGGGACCGCAGGCAAGCTCCCGATGCGATTGGAAGAAAAGCGCGTCGGTGCCACGCTCGTCGGGCCGGTCCGTTCCTTCCCGGCTCGCATCCGTCCGGCCGCGACACAAAGAGCGGGATGACCTATGAAATCGTGACCAGGCCGCCGAGGATCCAGCCATGAACAACCCGCCGAGACCCTATAAGAGCACCCCGGTGTTCGATGAGGATAGCCTGCCGGCTGGACTTCGACGGGAGCATCGCACCAAGGAAGGGGTCTGGGGTGTGATCCGCGTGTTGAAGGGCGAGCTTCGCTACCGCGTGCTCGATCCCGTTTCGGAAACCATCATCGACCCCGATCACCCGGGGCTCGTGCTTCCGAACCAGCCTCATCTCGTCGAGCCGCTCGGCGCCATGCAGATGCAGGTCGACTTTTATGACCGGGATCCGTCCACGAACCTGGACTGATGCGACTCCACGATCTGTCCGTCAGCGGGTGCTGACCGAAGGGCTTGATCCCGGGATCCGCTGATTAGGAATCAGCTGCCCCACCAACTATGATAAGCGTCCGTCGCGATCGGCGGCGATCCGACTGATCCCGTCGCGGCCGAAAACAGCCAGCCCTATCATCCTCGGACAAGGAGGCGGGCACATGATCATGAGCAGCAAGCACTCCGCGGAAGCGCTGGGCTACGTCCTCGAGAAGCTCGATTGGATGCGCGCCGAGCGAATCTGGCCCAACGGCCTCAGATATTTGTGGACCGACGCGTTCGGCGTGGTGAACTACGTGTCGCTCTTTCGCGAGACGGGCGACGAGAAATGGCTCGAGGCGGCCGAGGCGCTGGTCGCCGACGTCTATCGCGTGCTCGGCCGCCCGCGCGGCCTCCGGATCGGGGAGGCGCCTGACCGCGGCGGGCAATATTTCCACTATCTCGCCATGTGGATGTTCGCGCTGGCCCGACTCGGCGAGCACCGGCCCGATTATCGCCAGCTCGGCATCGACCTCGTCCGCCAGGTCCATTCCGCCTTCGTTCTTCCGGGAACCGGTGTCCTGTGGAAGACGCAAGAAGACCTTTCCGGCCCGTGGCCAGGCTACGGCCTCGGCGCGATGGACGCAATCGACGGCTATGTGTCCTATCGGTTGCTCGGCGAAGAGGAGCTGGCAGGCGAGATCGCCGAGATGAAGGCGATCATTGACCGCCAGTATCGCAACCTGGACATAGACCAGGATCTCGGCCTCGGCATGATGCTCTGGCTCGCCCATTTCTTCCCCGACGAGGAATGGGCGAAGGTGCAGACCAATCAGGCCCTCGAAAATCTCGATCTGCTGTGGACCGATCCGCCCGGTTTCTTCGCCCGCGCGAGCTATGCCCCCCATGTCCGCATCGCCTTCGCCAATTACGGCGTCTCGATCGGCCTTCAGGCGGCGGAGATCTGGCCGGAGCGGGTGGAGAAGCTCAATGCCTATTTCGAGCAATGGCGTTCCGGCGACGAATATGACCGCGAAGCGATCACCTGGGTGATGGCCTGCAGCTCACACATGCCCAGCGCGTTTCTCAATCAGCCTCGCGAGCGGGGAAGCCCCGAAGCAGCATCGATCGGCTGAGATCCAGCTGTCCAGAAGCGAGTGCGGCTGCATGTACCAGCAGCAGTTCGAGCCCAGCTCGCACTCAGCCGCCGCCTCAAAATCGGCGGGTTCTGGCGATTGCGGGATTCGAGCGGGCGGGATCTTTCGGCCTAACGACCACAGCAGAGTAGCCAGTTTGCTGGGCCGCCGGAGGCACGAGAACCCGATCTTGCTCAAATAGATCAACCGATTGATCCAAAACGATTAACCGCGTTCGGCTCATCTCGTTGTTCAGTCCGTTCGTCTGCGAGTGTGGGTCCATTGCGCAGCTGCCGAGTTTGTGGCCCCGCGGTTAGGACGCATCGCTGCGAGAAGCGCATCGGTTGCGGGCTAGCAATACAAACGAACCAAGGAGTGCTCAAAATGATGAAGCGTCTGCTGATTGGTGCGAGCCTCGCGCTCGGCACCGCGACGATGGTTGCGCCGGCTTCCGCCCAGGTCAACGTTCCGGTCCAGGGCGGCCTCGTCAACGTCGCCGTTGGTGACGTCATTCTCCAAGACATACTGACGGACATCGAGATCACGGCTCTCAATGACCTCGACATCCTCAACGACAATCAGATCATCGTGCAGGTGCCGATCGGCATCGCCGCGAACGTCTGTAACGTCAGCGCCGCTGTGCTTGCTCGGCAGGCAGCCGATGCCGCCCAATGTGACGCATCCAGCGGTTCGCAGGCCTTGGCTCAGGCGATCCGAAAGCAGCATCTGCGCAATCGCTAAATAAGCCACGGTACACCCTCTGACAGAAACTCGGAGAGGTCCTCGGCAGGTTTTCTCCTGCCGGGGGCTTTCTGAAAGTGTGAGACAGAAGGTTCGGGAGTGGTGGACGCACCAGGGCTCGAACCTGGGACCCGCTGATTAAGAGT
>CBIGXQ010000116.1:0-7140 GCA_966193865.1 uncultured Sphingosinicella sp.
CGAACCCGCGTCACAAGCTTGGAAGGCTAGTGCTCTACCATTGAGCTATACCCGCCCGCTGGGCCAGCCGGCGACGATAGACCTAGGCAGCGCGGCCATTTTTGCAAGCGCCCTTTTCGCTTCCGTCACCAGCCCGTAGGGATGCCGCGAACCTGCGGAGCGACGATGGCCTTACCCTTCCGACGCGCCGGCGCCCGATCGGCGCTGCGCCATTTTCTCGACAGCGAGGCCGCCGGCGGCCTCCTGTTGATGGGCGCCGCCGCTCTCGCCTTGATCGTCGCCAATAGCGGCCTCGCCGAGGCCTATCACGACATGCTTCACGCCGAGATCGGACCCGAGCTCACGCCGAAGCTCGGCCCGATGACCGTCCATCTGTGGATCAATGACGGGCTGATGGCGATCTTCTTCCTTCTCGTCGGGCTCGAGATCAAGCGCGAGTTCCTCGACGGCCAGCTCTCGACCTGGGACCGCCGCCGGCTGCCGGTCATTGCCGCCGCCGTCGGCATGGTCGTTCCAGCTTTCTTCTATCTCGGCCTCACTTCGAGCGTGTCGGGGCTCGCCCGCGGCTGGGCGATCCCGGCGGCGACCGACATCGCCTTCGCGATCGGAGTTCTCGCTCTCCTGGGAAGCAGGGCGCCGACGTCGCTCAAGCTGTTCCTCACCACGGTCGCGATCGCCGACGATCTCGGCGCCGTCGCCGTCATCGCTCTGGCCTATACCGATTCCCTCGACAGCCTCGCGCTCGGAGCCTCCGCCTTCATCCTCTTCACCATGTACGCGATCGGCAAGAGCGGCGTTCAGCGGCTCTGGGTCTATCTGATCCTCGCCGTCCTGCTCTGGTATGCGGTGCTCCTGTCCGGTGTCCATGCGACGGTCGCCGGGGTTCTCGCCGCATCCACCATCCCGGTCGTGCGGACTCCCGGAGCGCCGGATTCGGCCGAATCGCCGCTTCACCGGCTCGAGCACGGGATCGCGCCCTGGGTGGCCTTCCTCATCGTTCCCTTGTTCGGCTTCGCCAATGCCGGCGTGTCGCTTCAGGGCATCGGCCTGGCCGAGATATTCGCGCCGCTGCCGCTCGGAATCGCCGCCGGCCTGTTCCTCGGCAAGCAGGTCGGGATCTTCGGCGCGGTCTGGCTCCTGGTCCGCTTGGGACTGGCCGGGAGGCTTCAGGGCGCGACCTGGCTCCAGGTCTACGGCGTTTCGCTGCTGTGCGGGATCGGCTTCACGATGAGCCTGTTCATCGGCGCGCTCGCCTTTCCGGAGCGGCCGCTCCTGATCGACGAAGCGAAGATCGGAGTCCTGCTCGGATCCTTCCTGTCGGCCGTCACCGGCTATCTCGTCCTCCGCTTCGCGCCGGCGACTCCGCGCCTCGGCGACGAGGCCGACGACGAGAGCGGCGAGAGCAACGTCGATGGGTACGGGACGGGGGCGCCTAGAGCGCCCTGAGCGGGATCTCGATGTCGGCGAGCTTGTACCGAGGCGGCGCCGCCCCTTCGGTCACCAGCCTTCGGCCCTGGACATAATCTTTGACCATATTGACGCAGTCGAGCGCGGCGACTCGTCCCTGGCGAAGATAGACGATTGAGAAGCTTCGGGTTGCCGGGTCGCCCCGGACGACGATCTCGTCATGACCGTGGGCGAGCCCGACCGTCTGCAGCTTGAGGTCGTACTGGTTAGACCAGAACCAGGGGATCGCGGAATAAGGCTGCGGATCGCCGAGGATCGCCGAAGCGGCGACGACGGCCTGATCGTGGGCGTTCTGGACCGATTCCAGGCGGACGCGAGCGCCGCCGGCGAAAAGGTTCCGGTGCGCGGCGCAGTCGCCGATCGCGAAGATCCCGTTCAGGCTGGTCCGGCAATATTCATCGACATGAACGCCGTTGCCGCCCTCGGCGCCGGCTTCGATGAGAGGCTCCACCGCGGCATCGATCCCGATTCCGACGATCACCAGGTCCGCCCGGACCGACGAGCCGTCGCCGAGCTTCACCGCGGAGGCGGCGCCGTCCTTTTCTTCGATACACTGGACGGCGGCCCCGGTCCTGATGTCGACGCCGTGGGCTCGGTGCTCGGCCTCGAAGAAGCGCGAGATCGGCTCCGCCGCGACCCGCGAGAGAACGCGATCGAGCATCTCGAGCACGACTACCTTCTTGCCGAGCTTCGACAGCACGGCGGCGGCTTCGAGGCCGATATAGCCGCCGCCGATCACGGCCACGTCCCGAACGCCCGGCAATTGGCCGATCAGGGCGTCGACCCCGGCCCGGCTTCTGATCACATGGACTCCGGCCAGGTCATGGCCTGGGCAGCTCAGCCGCCGCGCGATCCCGCCCGCCGCCCAGATCAGCTGGCGATGAGCGAGGGCGCTTCCATCCTCGAGCCGGACCCTGCGGGCGTCGGGATCGACGGCCGTGACCTTTTGTCCGAGCAGAAGCGCGATTCCGCGCTCCTCCCAAAAGGCGGCGGGCCGGATGAGCAAGCGCTCATAGGCCTTCTCGCCGGCGAGATAATCCTTCGACAATGGGGGGCGCTCGTAGGGAAGGTCCGGCTCGGCCCCGACCAGCCCGATCGAGCCTTCGAAGCCGCGCTGGCGAAGCGCGATCGCGGCCTGGGCGCCGCCATGGCCGCCGCCGATGATCAGGACGTCGAAATCGGGCATCACCTCTCCTTGCTCCGCACTCCGGGCCTCAAGGCCGCAAATCTTCCGAAGGGGCAAGCCGGAAAGGTCGATTGGGCGAGGCGGCGCGACCGATCGCTTCAACTCGGCATATAGAAGCCATGGTAACGGCGTTCGCCCAGGTCGCCTATCGATGGCGTCATGAGACGACCCACCTCTGCACTTGCCGGCTTGCTACCTTTCCTCGCTTTGCTTTTCGCGGCCTGCGCTATGACGGCGCCGGACGGCGAAGATCGGGCTCGACCCGTGGAATTCGTCTGCAAGGGCGGTGCTCGCTTCCTGGTGGAATATCAGCGAGACCGGGTCCGGATCACGACGTCGCAGGGAATCTGGCTGCTGGACGAGAGGCCCTCGTCGATCGGTCGCCGGTTCGGGTCGGAGACGGCCGCCTTCATCCACGATGAGGACCGCGGCGCGTTGAACGGACTTCCAGGCGGGCCGTTTCGTCGCTGTCGGGAAGCTTTGGGCGATTCAACGGCATGACGGCCTTGAATCCAACAGGATCTCCCGAGCATCTCCGAAACATGTTCAGTCGGATGAGAGGAGGAAGGACGATCGGACGGAGCGACGACGATCTGGGCCGAACGCTCCTCCACGCCGTCGCTGAGCGCCATCCCCTTGTTCATGCCGCCGCGGTCGGCGCCTTCATGGCGGCCGCGGCGGGTTCGGCCTTGGCGCAAGGCTCCGGCCGCCCGATCACGTCGGCGATCGTCTTCCTGCTCGGAGTCACGATCGCCGGCGCTCTGGAAGGGGTATGGGGCGGCCTCATCGCCGCCTTGATCGCCTCGGCTGCCTATAATTTCTTCCTGATCCAGCCGACCTTCCGGTTCAGTCTGGCCGGTCTCGAGGATTATGTCCCTTTGATCGCTTTCAATGCGGGCGCCGTCGCCTTCGGCCTGCTGACGGGGCGGCTCAAGGACAGGGCGTTGGCGGCGGACCGGGCCCGCCAGCGGATCGGTGCCCTGCTCGAGTTGAGCGAAAGATTGCAGGCTGCGGTCAGCGTCGACGACATTCCGCAGGCGATCCAGGCTTCTGCCGGCAGCGACGGCCAGCTGCAGTTCGAGCTTTACGTGAGCGATGGCCAAAAGCTTCGTCCTCTCCAGCACGACGCCCGTCACACGGAACTCGCTTCTGAGGCTTTTGCGGGGCGAACGGCGGTATCGGGCCCGGGTCGTCGCGGCACCTATGTGCTGACGAGCGCGGAAGCGCCGCTCGGCGTCCTCGTCGTCGAATGGGCGGAAGAATCCGGGCGAAGCTTCGGTGACGAGGATCTGGCGGCGCTCGCCAACCTCGTCGGCATCGCCGTCGAAAGGTGCCTCTTGCTGGAACGGCTTTCCCAGGCCGAGCTCGTCCGCAAATCCGAGGAATTCAAGAGCGCTTTGCTGTCCTCCGTCTCGCACGACATGCGCACCCCGCTGAGCGCGATCTCTGCCTCCGCGAGCAGCCTCGCCCGCTACGGCGAGGAGCTGCCGGAGGAATCGAAGGCGGACATGCTGAACATGATTCAGGAGCAATGCCAGCGGCTGAACCGCTACACGACCAATCTCCTCAATCTCGGCCGGCTTCAGGCGGGGCTGGACCGCGATCGATTCATGCCGTGCGACGCGATCGAGGCGCTGGGAGCGGCGATCAGCCAGGTGCGACAGCTCGAGGGACGGCACGAGATCGTCAAGCGGATCGACGTTCCCGCTGCACTCGTCCGGGCGGATCCGGTAATGCTCGAGCAGGTCTTCTACAACGTCCTCGAGAACAGCGTCCGCTACAGCCCGCCTGCGACGCCGATCACGGTTTCGGCCAGGCTCCGCTCGTCGCGCCTTCTGATCTCCATCCGCGACATGGGCCGGGGCATTCCGGTGGGAGAGCATAAGAGGATCTTCGAGCGCTTCCATCGCGTCAACGACAGCGTCGGCAGCGGTGAAGGCACGGGGGTCGGCCTCGCTATCGCCAAGGGCTTCACCGAGGCTTTCGGAGGCAGGATCTGGGCCGGTGTCCCGGAAGATTCCGAGACGGGGACCGTCGTCACGATCGAGCTTCCCGTCACCGACGCGAGCAAAATATCGTGAGTGCCCGGATTCTCATCATCGACGACGAGCCTGCCATCGTTCGCGCCCTTCAGCCGGTGCTCGTGGCGCGGGGATGGACGGTCTTCATGGCCGCCGACGCGGTCCAGGGTCTTCGGTGCGCCAGGGAGGAGGCGGTCGACCTCATCTTGCTCGACCTCGGCCTTCCGGACGCGGACGGGAAGGATCTGATCCCGAGCCTGCGGGGGATCGGCGACGTGCCGATCATCGTCATCTCGGCGCGGCACCAGGAGGCGGAAAAGGTCGCGGCGCTCGACGCGGGGGCCGACGACTATGTCGACAAGCCGTTCGGCATCGACGAGCTGATGGCCCGGATCCGCGCCGCCCAGCGCCGGCGCGGCGGCGCCGGAGCGATCCTGAAGACGGCCACGATCGAGGTCGACGGCGCACGAAGGCGAGTCCGGCTGCTTGGGGAGAATGTGAAGGTCTCGCCCAAGGAATTCGAGCTGTTGCGCTGCCTTGCCGACCATGCCGGACAGGTCGTGACTCACCGGCGACTCCTCCTCGCCGGCTGGGGTGATCCTGCCGCCGACCCGCAATATCTGAGGACCTATATCGGACTGCTTCGGCAGAAGCTCGAGGAAGACCCCTCGGAGCCTCGCCTGGTCCTGACCGAGCCCGGCGTGGGGTATCGGCTCAATGTGTGATCAGGCACTTCAGGCCTTTGCTCCCCATTCGGCTTCCCATGCCTTTGCGAGAGCCGCCGAACCGGCCTCGTTCCGGCACTATGTGAGAAATCGCCGCTACGATTTCGGCCGTGGCACCGAAGCGGCCTGGCAGTTCATCGCTTTCGCCCGCGGCGACGTGGATTTCCCGGACCCGGCAAGCTGGCGCGAGATGGAGGACTATCTGCTTCGGATCGGCTCCGACGAGGCCTTGGTCAAAGCCGCGCGTTCAGTCTGGCGGAGCTATATTGCGAGCCGAAGCCGGGCGCGCCGGCTCCGTCACCTGGTCCCGGCGGCGACCGTCTCATGAACTCGACGAAGCATCGGGCCAGGTCCGGCGAAGGCGGCAAGAGCAAGGTTGCACTGATTCTCGCCATCGTCCTGCTCCAGGCGCTCATCCTGCTCTTCGTCGTCGCGATGGTCTATCTTTCCGGGGAATTTCGAAGCGAAGGCTCGGCCGAGCCCGATTCTTCCTGGACGGCCTGGCCATGACCTTGTCCGATTTCGACGTCTGGGCCGAGGTGATCGGCGCCCTGCTGGCAGCGGCCATGCTGCCCTTCTACATGGGCATCTTGCATCTGAGCCTGGTGCAGCTGCTGCTTTATGCCTCGGTTGCCGGGCCGATGCTCGCGATCGGCGAGCAGCTGCGCCGTCGCGGCATCCGAACCTTCTGTGCGGCGGATTTCTGGGGCGAGCTGCCGATGTGGACGGCGCTCGTGCTCGGTCTCGGCCTGCTCGCTTATGGAGCGGCTCTTCTGCTGATCTGACGGTCGTCAGCCCAGCGATGGCCCGAACGTCAGCGTCGTCGACCATGAGCAGCCGGTCGCCCTCGGCGGGCATCATCATAGGGCCGAGGCGGAGCACGACAGAGAGGAAGATGGTGGACAGGGCTGGATTCGAACCAGCGTAGGGCGAAGCCCGGCAGATTTACAGTCTGCTGCCTTTAACCACTCGGCCACCTGTCCGTGAGGGCGCCATATAGGAAGGGCGCCCGACACTTGGAAGGGCGCCCTTGGCCGATGGGCCGCCGCCTGTCAACGCGCGGCGGGGGCCTCTTTTCTTGCCAAGCGCGGCCTTCCCGATCATGGGAGCGCTCATGCGACGCAAGGCCCGCCAGGCAAGCAAGCCCGAGAACCGCCCCCGTTTCTGGGGCCGTCACGCCGTCGCCGCGGCGCTCGCCAATCCCGACCGCGAGATCGCCCGGATCTGGGTTACCCGCGAGGCGGCCGCCGACTATGACATCGACAAGTCGATCCCGGTCACCTTCGCCGACGCCGCCGATCTCGGCCGGCTGGTGCCGCGCGACGCGCCTCACCAGGGCATCGTCGCCGAGGTCGAGCGGCTCCCCGATCTGCCCCTCGCCGACCTGCTCGACGGCGCCGAGGAAGGGCGGCCGTTGCTCCTGCTCGACCATGTCACCGATCCCCACAATGTCGGCGCCATCCTCCGCTCGGCGGCCGCGTTCGACGCTTTGGGGATCGTCACCCAGGACCGCCACGCCCCGCCCGAATCCGGCGCTCTCGCCAAGTCCGCGAGCGGCGCCCTCGAGACCGTGCCCTGGATCCGCGTCGTCAATCTCGCCCGGGCGCTCGACGAGGTGGCGGAAGCCGGCTTCTGGCGGATCGGGCTGACCGGCGAGGCGGAGATGCTTCTCAGCCAGGCGCTCGGGCCGCGCCAGAGCGTCGCAATGGGCCTCGACATTCTGGCGCATGCCCTCGCCTTC
>CBIGXQ010000117.1:0-7123 GCA_966193865.1 uncultured Sphingosinicella sp.
ACGGTCAAGGGCGACGTCCACGACATCGGCAAGAACATCGTCGGCGTCGTCCTCCAGTGCAACGGCTTCGAGGTCATCGATCTCGGCGTGATGGTGCCGTGGCAGGACATCCTCAAGGCGGCCGAGGAGAATCAGGCCGACATGATCGGCCTTTCGGGCCTGATCACCCCGTCGCTCGACGAAATGGTGACGGTGGCGTCGGAAATGCAACGCGCCGAATTGAACGTGCCGCTGCTGATCGGGGGAGCGACGACGAGCAAGGTGCATACGGCCCTTCGGATCGATCCTGCCTATGATGGACCGGTTCTTCACGTCCTCGACGCCAGCCGAGCGGTGGGGGTTGCCTCCTCGCTCGTCTCCGACACTCAGAAGGCGCCGCTGATCGCTCGCACTGCGCAGGAATATGAATCGGTTCGGGAGACCCGCGCCGGGCGAGGCCAGAACGAGCTCTCCACCCTGGAGGAGGCTCGCGCCAACGGCTTCGCTTATGATCCGACCGGCAAGGCGTCGCCGCCGCTTCGCCCCGGAATCCACAGTTTCGGCGATTGGCCGCTCCGCGACCTTCGCGGCTCGATCGACTGGACTCCCTTCTTCCGCGCCTGGGAGCTGGCTGGGACCTATCCCGCCATCCTCGAGGACGAAGTGGTCGGCGAGACCGCGACCGCCTTGTTCAACGACGCCCAGGCGATGCTCGACCGGATCATCGCGGAGCATTGGGTGATCCCGCGCGGCACCGTCGGGCTCTGGCGTTGCCGACGCGAGATTGACGACGTCCTCGTCCTCGCCGGCAACGACTGGACCCGGCTGCCCTTCCTTCGCCAGCAGGTGAAGAAAAGGGAAGGCCGGCCCAACATGTGCCTGGCCGACTTCATCGATCCGGAAGCCGAGGACTGGATCGGCGGCTTCGCGGTCGGGATCCACGGTCTCGAGCCGCATCTCGCCCGGTTCAAGGCCGAGAATGACGATTATTCGGACATCCTTCTGAAGGCGCTCGCCGACCGCCTCGCCGAGGCCTTTGCCGAGGTTCTTCACGCCCATGTCCGCGAAAGCGTCTGGGGCTATGCCGGGCTCGAGCATCTGACCAACCAGGAGCTGATCCGCGAGCGCTATGACGGGATCCGGCCGGCGCCCGGCTATCCCGCCTGTCCCGATCACAGCCTGAAGCCGGTGCTGTTCGACATGCTCGGCGGCGAACCGGCCGGAGTCGTCCTGACCGACAATTTCGCCATGCTCCCGACGTCGGCCGTTTCCGGATTCTATTTCGGCCATCGCGACAGCCAATATTTCGGCGTGGCCCGGATCGGCCGCGATCAGGTCGAGGATTATGCCGCCCGGCGCCAGGTGTCGGTCGAGGAAGCGGAACGCTGGCTTCGCCCGAATCTCGATTGATCTACTGCGCGGCGCCGAGCCCGGGCTATAGCGCCCGGGTGAATCGTTTCGGCGCCCTTCTTTTCCTGCTCCTCGCCTGGCTCGCCGCCGGCACCGCCTCCGCTCAGCCGGAATCGGGCGGGCGGCACATGCAGGTCACGCTCGCTGCCGAAAGCCGAACGGTCGCGCCCGGCGCGGCAGTGACCCTGGCCTTCGAGATGCGGCCCGATCCGGGCTGGCACGGCTATTGGCGCAATCCCGGCGACGCCGGCGCCGAGCCGCGCGTGACCTGGCAGCTGCCCGAGGGCTGGAGCGCCGGCCCGCTTCAATATCCGGTTCCCGACCGCCTCACCCTGATCGGCCTGATGAACTATGTCTATGAGCGCGACCACGCGCTCCTGACCGAGCTTCGCGCGCCCGCCGGGATCGCCGTCGGCACAAGGGTGCCGGTCCGGGCGCAGCTCGACTATCTCGTCTGCACCGACACCGTCTGCGTCCCCGAGCGGTCGGTCGTCGCGACCGAGCTGGCCGTCGGAAGCGGCGGCGAAAGGGCCGCGGATTTCTCCTCTTTTCGCCAAAAGCTGCCGCGCCCGCTGGCGGCGCCGGGCCGATTCGCGGTCGCCGGCGAAAGGCTTCGGATCGCGATCCCGCTGCCGCCCTCGATGGGGTTGGATTCCCCTTATTTCTATCCGGTCACGCTCGACTCGATCGATCATAGCGCGTTCCAGAGCGTGTCGCGCAACGGCGATTTCCTGATCGTCGAGACCCGGGCAGGGGCCAAGGCACGAAGCCTTTCGACGATCGAGGGCGTGCTCGAGATCGGGCCCGGCCTGGGGCTCAGCCTGGTCGCCAATCCCGGATCGGTGCCTGCCGCCGGCACGCCGGTCGCGACCGCAAGCCCGGCCGCCGAAGCGGATCTCTCCACCTTGATGGTCGCCCTCCTCGGCGCGCTCGCCGGCGGCCTTCTGCTCAACATCATGCCCTGCGTCTTCCCGATCCTGAGCCTGAAGGCGCTGAGCCTCGCCCGCGCCGGCGAGAGCGACGGTTCCGCCCGCCGCGAGGCGCTGGCCTATGGCGGCGGCGTCGTCCTCACCTGCCTCGCTTTGGGCGGCCTTCTGCTCCTTCTTCGGGCTGCCGGCGAGACCGCCGGCTGGGCGTTCCAGCTTCAGGAGCCGAAGGTCATCCTTCTCCTGCTCCTTCTCGTCACCGCCATCGCCTTCAACCTCGCCGGCCTGTTCGCCTTGCCGGCCCTGGGGGTCGGGGAGGGGGCCGCGCGAAGCGGTGGAGTGCGCGGTGCCTTCTTCACCGGCGCCCTCGCCGCCTTCGTCGCGACGCCCTGTACCGGGCCCTTCCTTGGATTCGCGCTCGGCGCCGCGCTCGTCCTGCCGGCCGTCGCGGCTTTGGCCGTGTTCGCCGGCCTGGGTCTCGGCCTCGCTCTGCCCTTCCTCCTGCTCGGCTTCGTCCCGGCGCTTCGTCGCCGGCTGCCGAAGCCGGGGCCGTGGATGGAGCGGTTCCAGCGGATCCTTGCGATCCCGATGTTCCTCACCGCGCTCGGCCTGTTGTGGATCTTGGGCCGCCAGTCCGGCGTCGACGGCATGGCGCTCGGTCTCGGCGCCGCTCTGCTTCTCGGCCTTGGCCTGTGGTGGCTGGGGCGGAGACAAGGTCGGGCGTCATGGGCGCCCTTGCTTCTGGTCCTGATCGCCCTGCTCGCGCCTCTGCCCTTCATCCGCGCCGCTTCGGCGCCGGCGGCCGTCTCCATCGACCCGCTCGCGGCGGAGCCGTTCAGCGAGCGGCGCCTGGCCGAGCTTCGATCGGCGGGAAGCCCGGTCTTTCTCTATTTCACCGCCGACTGGTGCCTGACCTGCAAGGTCAACGAGAAAGCGGCTCTTGAGCAGGAGGAGGTGGTCCAGTCCTTCCGGAGCAAGGGCATAAGGGTGATGGTCGGCGACTGGACCCGTGGCGGCGAGGAGATTGGCCGCTTCCTCGAACGGCATGGCCGGTCGGGCGTGCCCTTCTATCTCTTCTACGCGCCAGGGCGCGAACCCGAAATCCTCCCGCAGATATTGACTGTCGGCCGCCTCATCGCGCTCGGCGGCACCTCGAACCCCTAGACTATTTGAAGCTCTACGGCCGCGCTCGCTCGGTGTTCCGGCTCGAGCCCCGGTCCCAGACCTTGGTTCCGCCGAGCCACGTCTCAAGCACCTGAGTGTCGCGAATCTCATTGGGATTGGAGGTTCGGAAGATGTCGCGGTCGATGAACAGGAAGTCGGCCAGCCGGCCCGGCTCCAGGCTTCCCAGCCGGTCCTCGGCGAAGGCGGCATAGGCCGCGCCTCGGGTGAAGGCGTGGAACGCCTGCTCCAGGGTGACCCGCTGCGCCGGGAGCCAGCCGCCGGGCGGCTGGCCCTGGGCGTCCTGGCGGCTGATCGCGGCGGCGAGGCCGTGGAACGGGTTGGGATGCTCGACCGGGAAATCGGACCCGAAGGCGAGCGGGACGCCATGGCCGAGCAGGCTTCGCCACGCATAGGCGCCCTGGAGCCGGTCGATGCCCATCCGCGCCTCCGCCATCTGCCAGTCGCTGGTCTGGTGAACCGGCTGCATCGAGGCGATCGTTCCGTGCGCCCGGAATCTCGGCAGATCGGCCGGGTCGACGATCTGGGCATGCTCGATCCGCCAGCGGCGGTCGCCCCGATAGGTCGCGGACAATTCGTCGATCGCGTCGAGCAATTGGGCGTTGGCGGCGTCGCCGATCGCGTGGACCGCGACCTGGACATTGTCCATCGCCGCCCGGCTCATCAAATTCTTCAGCTCCGTCTCGGAGGTGAGGGGAAGGCCGCGCTGGCCCGGCGCGTCGCGATAATCCTGCTTGAGCCAGGCGCCGCGCGAGCCGAGCGCGCCGTCGAGATAGAGCTTCACGCCGACCATCCGGAGGCGGCTGTCGTAGAGCCAGGGGGTCGGCCCGCGGCCGGCGACGGCGAGCAGATTGTCGATCCCCGAGGCGTAGGAGAGGATCCTGACGTTGAGCCGCCCTTCGTCGCCGGCGCGCCGGATGACGTTCCAGTCCGTGCTGGTCGTGCCCATGTCGGCGGCGGCGGTGAGCCCGTTGGACAGCATGATCTCCTGCGCCTGGGTGAAGGCGCGATCGCGCTGAACCGGCACCGGCTCCGGCACCGAGCGCTCGATCAGCGGCATCGCCGCATCGACGAAGATGCCGCTGGGATTGCGGCCGGTCCGTTCGATCCGGCCGCCTTCGGGCGCCCGGCTCTGGGCATTGATCCCCGCTTCGCGCATCGCCGCGCTGTTCGCCCAGCCGGCATGGCCGTCGACGCGCTCGAGCCAGACCGGCCGGTCGGCGACGACGGCGTCGAGATCGGCGGCGGTCGGAAAGCGGCCGAGGCCCCAGCGCTCCTGGTTCCAGCCGCGGCCGACGATCCAGCGCGGCGTCGGATTGGCGGCGGCATATTCGGCGATTCGCCGTTGCGCCTCCTGAAGCGAGTTGGTGTCTGACAGGTCGAGAAGGATCGCGTTGAAGCCGAGTCCGAGGACGTGGCCGTGAGCGTCGATCAGGCCGGGGATCAGGGTCCGGCCGCGTCCGTCGAGCCGGTAACGCGGCCGCTCCGGCCGCCGCTCGCGGCCGCTATAGAGCTGCTTCACCCGGCCGTCCTCGCCGACGAGCATGCCGTTGAACTGGACCAGCCGCCCGTCGTCGCGAAGCGTGTAGCCGTTGACATTGTCGACGAGCAGGTCGGCGAAAGCGGGGCTGGCGCCGAGGAACAGGACGGCCAGCAACAGGAGAAGCTTCTTCATCGGCCCGGCGATAGGGCCTGTTTGCCGGCTGCGCCAGAGTCGAGAGCCGGTCCTGCTCGGGCGATCACGATGCTTCCAATTGCGCAGACCAGGCTCTAGACCGCCGCCGATGAGCCTGCCGATCGGCCTTCCCGAGATCGAAGCCGCCGCGGATCGGATCGCCGGTGCGGTGCTTCGAACCCCGACCCTGCCGAGCCGGGCCTTGTCCGACCTTGTCGGCGCAGGCGTCTGGCTGAAATTCGAAAATCTCCAGCATACCGGCGCCTACAAGGAGCGCGGAGCGCTCAACAAATTGCTCCTGATGGACGAGTCGACAAGAGCTCGCGGGGTCATCGCCGCCTCCGCCGGCAATCACAGCCAGGCGGTCGCTTATCATGCCCGCCGGCTCGGCGTTCCGGTGGTCATCGTCATGCCGGAATCGACCCCGATCGTGAAGGTGAGCCAGACCGAGAGCCATGGCGCCGAAGTCGTCCTTCACGGCGAGATCTTCGACGAGGCCTATGCCGAGGCCCTCCGGCTTGCGGACAGCCGCGGCCTCACCTTCGTCCACCCGTTCGACGATCTCGAGGTGATCGCCGGCCAGGGCACGGTGGCGCTCGAGCTGCTTGCCGACGCGCCTGAACTCGACACCCTGTTCGTCCCGATCGGCGGCGGTGGGCTCGTCTCCGGGATCGGGATCGCCGCCAAGGCGCTTCGCCCCGAAATCCAGATCATCGGCGTCCAGGCCGAGCTCTATCCCAGCATGTACGCCAAGTTCGCTCGCCAGGATCTGCCCTGCGCCGGCGACACGATCGCCGAGGGTATCGCGGTCAAGGCGCCGGGCATGCTCACCTCGGGCATCATCAACCACATCGTCGACGACATATTGCTCGTCGCCGAGCGCGACATCGAACATTCGATCGGGCTTCTCGCCCGAACCCAGCGGACCGTCGTCGAGGGCGCCGCAGCGGTCGGCCTCGCCGCCTTGATCGCCGATCAGGATCGGTTCCGGGGGCGCAAGGTCGGCCTCATCTTGTCGGGCGGAAATATCGACACCCATCTCCTCGCCAACGTCCTTTTGAGGGACCTTGCCCGGTCCGGCCGGATGACCCGGCTTCGGATCCAGCTCCAGGATCGGCCGGGGGCGCTGGCCGCCGTCATGGCGCAGTTCAGCGAGCATCAGGTGAACATCGTCGAGGTCCATCACCAGCGAATCTTCACCAGCCTTCCGGCCAAGGATGCGGCGATCGACGTCGAATGCGAGGCTCGCGACGCGGCGGCGATCCGACGGCTGGTCGACACGCTTCACGAGCAGGGCTTCGCCGTCCATCCGGTCGCTATCGAATAGCTCGGGCCCAGCGATGGCGTAACAAGTACCGGCGCTTGCGTCCCGCGATGGAACGGGTCGCCGCAATGCGCGTCATGTCGTCGAACCCACGCTTCCCAACCGGGCGGCATCGGCTCATAAAGATTCAGGCAACCACGTTGTTGGTGGAGTCGTCTTGAGCGCACCTTTTCGCTTCCCACGTTTCTTCGTGACCACGCCGGCGCCGTGTCCCTATCTGGCGGGCAAGACGGAGCGGAAGGTGTTCACCGAGCTGTCAGGCCCCCATTCCGGCGAGCTGAACGACGCTCTCGGCCGGATCGGCTTCCGCCGGAGCCAGAACGTCGCCTATCGGCCGAGCTGCCTCGACTGCACCGCCTGCATCTCGGTCCGGGTCATCGCCGCCGATTTCCAGCCCAGCGCCACGCATCGGCGGGTGCTCCGCCGCAACGCCGACCTCGAGGTCACCGCTTGCAAGCCGTGGGCTACCGAGGAGCAATATGAGCTGCTCCGCCGCTATCTTCGCGCCCGCCACCCCGATGGCGGAATGGTCGAGATGGACGAGCAGGACTTCTCCGACATGGTCGAGCAGAGCCCGGTCCGCACCTTCATGATCGAATATCGGGAGCCTTCCACCGACGGGCAGCC
>CBIGXQ010000118.1:0-7107 GCA_966193865.1 uncultured Sphingosinicella sp.
ATCGTCTTCTTCACCCGGCCGAGCCGCTTCGACGCGATCGCCGATCAGGAGCCGGCCGCCAAGTCGGACGCGCCGGCCGGCGCCGACCGCTTTGCCGGCCGCAACCTGTGCACCCTCGTCCAGGACCGGAGCCGAGTCACCGTCTCCGCCGCTCAGGACGTTCAGCTCGACTGGAGTCCGAGCGGCTGCGTCAACGGCCGGACCCAATATGCCCGCAACGGCGACACCTGGACCCGGATCCTCGTCCCCGCCGAGGAGCAAGCGGTGTCGGTTCACGAATTCCGGCCGACGGAGGGCGAATATGTGGTCACTCGCTATCTGCTCAATTCTCAGTCGATGGAACGGGTGCGGGGCCTTCGCCAGGGCGTCGAGGTGAAGACCTGCACCGCCGACCCGGAAGACCGGACGATCCTCGCCGACCAGCTCCGCGACATCAGCGCGATCCTGCCCCGGGTGCCGAACGAACGGCTCGTCTATAGCTGCGTCAATCAGGGGGCAGCGCCGGCGGAGGGCGAGCCGAAGGCCTGAATCGGGTTCGGCGCCACCGCCAATGGCTTCCCGGCCTGGCGGGTTGCGCCCTTTCTGGGCCTGCCCTAGCAGCGACCGGAGAAGCGTCACGTCCCTTTCGTGCCGCATCCATCAGGAGCGCGCATGTCTTCGATTTCACGCCGAACCTTCCTCATGACCAGCGCGGCCGCGGTCGGCGTCGCCGCTTGTGCCCGAACGACCGGACTGGGCGGCGTGGGCACGGACTCGGCGGCTCAGGTGCGCCGGATCTACGATATCGTCTTCGAGCAGATGCTCAGGCTCGAGCCCGAGGCGGCGACCAGCCTGGGTCTCGACACCGGCGCCCGGGCGGCGCTCAAGTCGCGCCTGGGCGATCCTTCGGTCACCGGGCGCAACGGCTGGTGGGCGCCCCTCGTCGAAGCGCTTCCCCGTCTCCGGGCGATCGAGCCGCAGAGCCTGCCGATGCGGGAAAGGGCCTTCCGCGACACCGCCCTCTGGTTCGGCGAACGGGCGGTCGACAGGCAGTCCCTGACCTACGGATCGGGCGCTGCGCCCTACATCATCACCCAGCTTTACGGCGCCTACGTCTCGCTTCCGAATTTCCTCGACGTCCAGCACAAGATCGAGACCCGGGCCGACGCCGAAGCCTATCTCGAGCGGCTCGAGGCCTATCCGGGCGTGATCGACGGCGAAGTCGCCATGGCTCGGGAGGATTCCGCCGCCGGGATCATTCCGCCCGACTTCATCCTCGACAAGACGATCCGCCAGACGGCCACGGCGCTCGCAGATCGCGGCTCGGAAAACCTCCTCGTCCGATCGCTCGTCAGCCGGGCTCGCGAGAAGAACCTGCCGGGTGACTGGGAAGCCCGCGCCACTCGGATCGTCGACGGGCCGGTGGCGGCGGCGCTCGGCCGCCAGGCGGAGCTGCTCCAGGACCAGCGCCGCCAGGCGACCAGCCAGGCGGGGATCGGCCGACTGCCGGGCGGCGACGAGTTCTACGCGCACACGCTTCGGGTCTATACCAGCACCGGCATGTCGGCCCGGGAGGTGCACCAGCTCGGGCTCGACGAAGTGGCTCGGCTGACCGCGGAGGCCGATCCCTTGCTTCGCCAGCAGGGGATCAACGACGGGCCGATCGGCCAGCGTATCGCCGCTCTGGAGCGCCTCCCCGGCCAGCTCTTCGCCAACGACGATTCCGGCCGCCAGGAGCTTCTCACCTACATTTCCGGCTGGATGGACCGGCTTCGCCCGCGCATGCCGGAGATCTTCTCCTCGATCCCGACCAGCCCGATGGAGGTGCGCCGGGTCCCGGTCGCGATCGAGGTCGGATCGGCCGGCGCCTATGCCCAGTCCACCGACATCGAGGGCACCCGGCCGGGAATCTTCTACATCAACCTTCAGGACGTCCACAGCCGCCCGCGCTTCGGGCTTCCGACGCTGACCGCACACGAGGCGATACCGGGCCATTTGTGGCAGGGCGCGATCGTCAACTCGGCCGGCGACATTCCGATGTTCCACCGCGCCACCGGTATCTCGGCCTTCGCCGAAGGCTGGGGGCTCTATGCCGAGACGCTGGTCGACGAGCTCGGCTTCTATCGCGACGATCCGCTGAGCCGGATCGGCATGATCCAGAGTTTCCTGTTCCGCTCCGCTCGCCTCGTCGTCGATACCGGGATCCATGCCATGGGCTGGGACCGGGAGCAGGCTATCCGTTATTTCATGGACACGGTCGGCCGGAATCGCGGCGCGACCGAGCGCGAGATCGACCGCTACGTGGCCCGTCCCGGCCAGGCCACGGCCTACAAGATCGGCCATAACGAGATGCTTCGGATCCGGGAGGAAACGAAACGTCGCCTCGGGTCGCGCTTCGACATCAAGGCCTATCACGACCTCGTCCTCCTGAACGGCGACATCCCGCTCGAAGTGCTCGCTTCGCTTGCCTCCGAGTGGGACGGAAGTCGCTCGAGCTGACGGTGATTTCGGCGCCCCTCTAGCGGCCCTTCGTCGCATCGGAACCCCTTAGGGTATCGCTCCGATTCATGTTATGGCCGGCCCCGGAAAGTGTGAGGAGGGGCTCATGCCGTACCCGCGCGGACATTATTACGTCCTTTTCGTGATGGTGGTGATCGTGGCCGGCTTCTGGCCGAGCTATTTCGCCGCCTGGAACGAAGTTCCCTGGCAATTCCATGC
Source organism: uncultured Sphingosinicella sp. (assembly GCA_966193865.1). Taxonomy (GTDB): domain Bacteria; phylum Pseudomonadota; class Alphaproteobacteria; order Sphingomonadales; family Sphingomonadaceae; genus Allosphingosinicella. The sequence continues at coordinate 2,698 of CBIGXQ010000118.1, forward strand.
CCATGGAGTCGCCGCTCTTGTCTGGGTCGCCATGGTCGCGGCGCAAAGCTGGTCGGTTCACCACGGCCAATTGCCGCTCCACCGGACGGTCGGCAAGTCCAGCCTGTTCCTCTTCCCCTTCCTGATCGCCGGACTCGCCGCGATCATCGACGTCACCGCGAAAGGCTATGTCGCCGGCGACGGGCCTATCCGGATTCAGTTCGGCGGCTCGTTCCTGGTGGGGCTGGCTCTGGCCATCGCCGCTTATGTCGTCGTCTATTACCGGGCGCTGAAATTCAGGCGGAAGGTCTGGACCCACGCCGGCTACATGCTGACCACTCCTCTGATCCTGTTCGAATCGCCGTTCAGCCGGCTGCTCATCATGTTCGTGCCGGGATTCACGATCAGCGGACCTGCGGATTTCGACCGGATCATCCTGTCGATCGTCGCTGCTATGCTCCTGGAGCTGGCCGTGATCGCAATGCTCTGGATCCGCTATCGCGACCGCGCCAAGCCGTTCCTGGTCGCTGGACTCTTCATCTTCGCCCAGATGCTGACGATGGGGCTGATGACGGAATCGGCGATGCTGAAGGCGATGCTGGTCGCGCTCGGCTACACGCCAAGCGTCGTCGTCGTCGGGTTCGGCTTCCTCATCGGCGCGGTGACGAGCTGGGCCGGATGGAATGCGGGCAAGCGCTCGGTCACGCCACCGCAGGCGGTCGCCCAGCCGGCCTAAAGCTTCCGCGCCTCGCGCTGAAGCAGCCTCGCCTTGCGCTCGAGGCCGTAGGCGTAGCCGCCGGCGCTTCCGTCGCTCCTGATCACGCGGTGGCAGGGAATGAGCACGGCGACATTGTTGGCGCCGTTCGCCGATCCCGCCGCCCTGACCGCGCCGGGCCGGCCGACCGCCGCCGCGATCTGGGCATAGGTCCGGGTTTCCCCGGCCGGGATCCGGCTGAGCTCTCGCCATACCGCTTCCTGGAAGGCGGTGCCGCGAACGTCGAGCGGCAGATCGTGCGGCTTCTCCGGCGCGTTCACCGCCGCGACCGCGCGCTCGATCAGGTCGGCCATGCCGGGCCCGCCCGGCTCGATCTCCGCTTTGGGGAAGCGGCGGCGAAGCTCCGATTCATCCTCGTCGAAGGAGAGCCTGCAAATGCCCTTGGCGGTCGCCGCGAGAAGCATCGTGCCGAGTTCGGTTTCGGCGGTGGCCCAGCGGATCGTCTCGCCGCGGCCGCCATCACGCCAGGCGGACGGAGTCATTCCCAGCCGGCTTTTTGCCTCGGCATAGAAACGGGCCGGCCCGGAAAAACCGGCATCGTAGATGGCGTCGGTGATCCGCGCATTCTCCGCGAGCGCCGCCTCGGCCCGCCGCGCCCGGAGCCGGCGATAATAAGCCGCTGGAGTGACCCCGGTCGCCCGCTTGAAGAGCCGGTGGAAATGATGCGGCGAATAGCCGGCAAAGGCCGCCAGCGATTCGAGGGAGGGTGCCTCGTCCGCCTGGCCGAGCAGGCGATAGGCGCGGTCAAGCGCCGCCGCTTCGCGGCTGACATCGTCCGGAAGGCAGCGGCGGCAGGGCCGGAGCCCGGCCGCGCGCGCTTCGGCGCCGTCGGCGAAGAACCGGACATTCTCGCGGCGCGGGTGGCGGGCGGCGCAGGACGGCCGGCAATAGATACCGGTCGTCAGGACCCCGGTGACGAAGCGTCCGTCCATATGACGGTCGCGGGCGCCGACCGCCGCCCAGGCCTCATCGTCGCTGATCTGCGCATTCTCCACCTGGTCCGATGTATCCGGCGCCGGCGCCAGTTCAAGAAGGGTCATCGTCACGGCCTTTCGATGCTGGCGACGAAGCAGCCATGGGCGGCATTATGCGCATGGATGGTCGCGACGTCCGACCGCTCGAACAGGGTCCTGATCTTCGAATCGGCCTCGCCCGGCATGGCCAGCAAGGCGGTTCGGAGCATGCCGTCGGAATCGAAGCCGCGAAGCCCGAGCGGCCGGCCGGCGAAAACCGGCGGGATCTCGTCCTCGAACCGGGCCGCCATCTCCGCCCCTTCGCGGACGAAGACGGCAAAGGCGCTCCGATAGGGCGTGGAGACGTCGTTCGAGACATGGTTGACCAGGAGCAGGCTCTCGCCCGGCTCGGCATCCTCTAGAGTCACCCGGCACGGAAAGCCGGGCTTGGCATCCGCGATCACCCTGACCGCCCCGCGCTTCGCCAGCTCTTCGTCCGGCAGGCCGAACAGGCCCTTGAACCCCTGCGGCGACAGGCCTTCGATTGTGTAGCTCATGACTCGATCTCCCTTGCTGGGCGATCCTCTACGCCGGTTCCGAAGCCGCTCGCGTCCCGCCTCTTGCGATCAAAGTGGAACGCGGCACGAAGCCCCGTCAGCCATGTCCGAAGCGACTGTTGCTCGCACCCGGATGCTCCATCTTGCATCGCAACAAAGCCCCTGCTAGGGCGCCCGCGACCCATCGGGAGCGCCCCGCGCGCTCGTATCGCGCATGGGACGAAAATCCGATCCGGGAGTTACAACGCGCGTGGATATTTCCAGCGGCATTCAGGCAAGCTTGGCGGGACGCTATGCGCTCGCTCTGTTCGAGCTCGCCCGTGACCAGAAGCAGCTCGAGACCGTCGGCGCGAGCCTGTCGACGGTCCGCCAGGCGCTCGCCGAATCGGCGGATTTCCGCGAGCTGACGACGAGCCCCCTGGTCGGCCGCGACGAAGCCGTTCGAGCCGCCGAAGCGACGGCCGCAGCGCTCAAGGTCGATCCGCTGACCGCCAACTTCCTCGGCGTGCTCGCCCAGAACCGCCGGCTTTCCCAGCTCGGCAACGTGATTCGGGCGTTCAACCTGCTGGCCGCCCATCATCGCGGCGAGATCACCGCCGAAGTCACCTCCGCCCGGCCGCTCGACGACGAGCAGGTCGAGGCGATCAAGCAGAATCTCCGTGCCCGGATGGGCCGCGACATTGCCGTCGAGATGAACGTCGATCCCGCCATCTTGGGCGGTCTCGTCGTCAAGATCGGCTCGCAGAGGATCGACGGCTCCATCCGCACCAAACTCAACACCCTCGCGCATGCGATGAAAGGCTGAAAATGGACATCCGCGCCGCTGAAATTTCCAAGGTCATCCGCGATCAGATCGCCAGCTTCGGAACCGAGGCCCAGGTCTCCGAGGTCGGCACCGTGCTGAGCGTCGGCGACGGCATCGCCCGGGTCCACGGCCTCGACAACGTCCAGGCCGGCGAGATGGTCGAGTTCGCCAGCGGTTCGGGGGGCGGAATCAAGGGCATGGCCCTGAACCTGGAAGCCGACAATGTCGGAATCGTCATCTTCGGCTCCGACTCGCAGATCAAGGAAGGCGACACCGTTCGCCGGACCGAGACCATCGTCGACGTTCCGGTCGGCAAGGGTCTTCTCGGCCGGGTCGTCGACGGCCTCGGCAACCCGATCGACGGCAAGGGCCCGATCGACGCCGCCGAGCGCCGCCGGGTCGAGGTGAAGGCGCCCGGAATCATCCCGCGCAAGTCGGTCCACGAGCCGGTCCAGACCGGCCTCAAGGCGCTCGACGCGCTGGTGCCGATCGGCCGCGGCCAGCGCGAGCTGATCATCGGCGACCGGCAGACCGGCAAGACCGCCGTCGCTCTCGACACCTTCATCAACCAGCGCCAGGCCAATCAGGGCGACGACGAGAGCCAGAAGCTCTACTGCATCTACGTCGCCGTCGGCCAGAAGCGCTCGACCGTCGCCCAGATCGTCCGCGCGCTCGAAGAGAATGGCGCGATGGAATATAGCATCGTCGTCGCCGCGACCGCCTCGGAGCCGGCGCCGCTCCAGTTCCTCGCGCCCTATACCGGCTGCACGATGGGCGAATATTTCCGCGACAACGGCATGCACGCCGTCATCGTCTATGACGATCTGTCGAAGCAGGCCGTCGCCTATCGCCAGATGTCGCTTCTGCTGCGCCGCCCGCCGGGCCGCGAAGCCTATCCCGGCGACGTCTTCTATCTCCACAGCCGCTTGCTCGAGCGCGCCGCCAAGATGAACGACGCCAATGGCAATGGTTCGCTGACGGCGCTTCCGATCATCGAGACCCAGGCCGGCGACGTTTCGGCCTACATCCCGACCAACGTCATCTCGATCACGGACGGCCAGATCTTCCTGGAGACGGAATTGTTCTTCCAGGGCATTCGCCCCGCCATCAACGTCGGCCTTTCGGTCAGCCGGGTCGGCTCCGCCGCCCAGACCAAGGCGATGAAGAAGGTGGCTGGATCGATCAAGCTCGAGCTCGCCCAGTATCGCGAGATGGCGGCGTTCGCCCAGTTCGGCTCCGATCTCGACGCATCGACCCAGCGCTTGCTCAACCGCGGCGCGCGGCTGACCGAGCTTCTGAAGCAGCCGCAATACAGCCCGATGCCGGTCGAGGAGCAGGTCG
>CBIGXQ010000119.1:0-7091 GCA_966193865.1 uncultured Sphingosinicella sp.
GGGCCCTGAACCGCGAGGACGGGGAGCAGCCGATGATCGCCGTCGCCGGCTGCGTCGCGCAGGCGGAAGGTGCCGAGATCAGCCGCCGGGCGCCGGGCGTCGACATCGTCGTCGGCCCCCAGGCCTATCATAATCTGCCGGCGCTCGTCCGCGAGGCGAAGGCCGGCCGCCGCGCGCTCGATACCGACATGCCGATCGAGTCGAAGTTCGGCGCCCTGCCGGCCCGCCGGCGCCAGCCGCCGAGCGCCTTCCTCACCGTCCAGGAAGGGTGCGACAAGTTCTGCACCTATTGCGTCGTGCCTTATACGCGCGGCGCCGAAATCTCCCGCCCCTGGGCGGCGATCGTGGATGAGGCCAAAGCGTTGATCGACGCCGGCGCCCGCGAGATCGTCCTCCTCGGCCAAAACGTCAACGCCTGGCGCGACGGCGATCGCGGCCTCGAGCATCTCGCCGCCGAGCTCGACCGGCTGCCGGGGCTCGAACGGATCCGCTACACGACGAGCCACCCGAACGACATGAGCGAGGGGCTGATCAGGGCCCATGCCGAGATCGCAAGCCTGATGCCCTATCTCCACCTGCCGGTGCAGTCGGGAAGCGACCGGGTGCTGAAGGCGATGAACCGGAGCCACAGCGCCGAATCCTATCTGCGGATCATCGAGCGAGTCCGCACGGCCCGTCCCGACATCGCCATTTCCGGCGACTTCATCGTCGGCTTTCCGGGCGAGACCGATTCCGAATTCGAGGAGACCCTGAATATCGTCCGCGAAGTGAACTATGCGCAGGCTTTCTCGTTCAAATATTCCTCCCGTCCCGGAACCCCCGCGGCGGACATGGACGGGCAGGTGCCCGCGCAGGTGATGGACGAAAGACTGCAGCGGCTTCAGGCCCTGCTCAACGCTCAGCAGCTCGACTTCAACCGCAAGGCCGTCGGCCGGCGGACGAGCGTCCTGCTCGAGCGCACCGGCCGCAAGCCCGGCCAGCTGATCGGCAAGTCGCCCTGGCTTCAGTCGGTCCACCTCGAGACCTCGGCCCGGATCGGCGATCTGGTCGAGGTCGACATCCTTTCGGCGGGGCCGAACAGCCTCGCCGGCGCACAATATATGAGGAATGCCGCCTGATGGCGCAGAAGAAAGCCGAAGCGGCGGGTCCGCGCGCTCGAGTCGAGATCGAGTTCGAGCAGCCGCACCTCCTGGGGCCCCTGTTCGGCGAGTTCGACCGCAACCTCGTCGCCATCGAGGACCGGCTCGGGGTCTATATCGCCGCCCGCGGCGCGAGGGTTCAGATCGAAGGCGATCCCAAGGATGCGGCCCGCGCCCGCGAGGTCCTGATCGGGCTCTACAACCGTCTCGACGAAGGCCATGACATCGACGCCGAGACGGTGAACGCGATCATCGGCATGTCCGGCGAGCCGACCCTCGACGGGATCATCACGCCCGACGTGGCGGAGCCGCCGAAGGTGATGATCCGGACCCGCAAGAAGACGATCGTCCCGCGCTCCAAGACCCAGGCGGTCTACATGGAGGCGCTTGCCCGCGACGACATGATCTTCGCTTTGGGGCCGGCGGGAACCGGCAAGACCTATGTCGCCGTCGCCCAGGCGGTCCAGCAGCTGATCGGCGGAAGCGTCGACCGGCTCATCCTGTCGAGGCCGGCGGTCGAGGCCGGTGAGCGGCTCGGCTTCCTTCCTGGCGACATGAAGGAAAAGGTCGATCCCTATCTTCGCCCGCTCTACGACGCGCTTTACGACATGCTTCCGACCGAGCAGGTCGAGCGGCGGATCGCGTCGGGCGAGATCGAGATCGCGCCGATCGCCTTCATGCGCGGCCGAACCTTGTCGGACGCCTTCATCATCCTCGACGAGGCTCAGAACACCACGCCGGCGCAGATGAAGATGTTCCTCACCCGCTTCGGCATGCGAAGCCGGATGGTCATCTGCGGCGATCCTAAGCAGATCGACCTGCCCGAGCCCGGCAAGTCCGGGCTCCACGACGCGGTCTCGAGGCTCGAGGGAATCGACAAGATCGCGACGATCCGCTTCGGCGCCGGCGACGTCGTCCGCCATCCGCTCGTCGGCCGGATCGTCGAGGCCTATGAAGGCAAGGCCGAATGATCCAGGTCGATTCCGAAGTCTCCGAAGAATGGGACAAAAGCACCGACTGGGCCGAGCTTGCCGACCGCTCCGTCCGGGCGGCGATCGCCCATAGCCGACATCATCGCCTCGGCTCGGCCGACGCCGAGATATCGCTCAAATTCACTTCCGACGAGGAGGTTCGAGAGCTGAACTCGGCGTGGCGCGGCAAGGATAGGGCGACCAATGTCCTGTCCTTCCCGATGGCGGAGGAAGCGGAGCTCGACCGCGCCCACCTGCTCGGCGACATCGTCCTGGCCTGGGGGATCTGCTCGGCCGAGGCCGCCGACAAGGGCGTCCCGGTCGAGACCCATGCCGCGCATCTGGTGGTGCACGGCGCCTTGCACCTGCTAGGCTATGACCACGAAACCGGCGAGGAAGATGCGGAGGCGATGGAAGAGGTGGAGCGGCGGGCGCTGGCGGCGATGGGGATCGCCGATCCTTACCCGGTGACAGAGGCGCACTCACTCAATGGATGACGACCCTAGCGGCCGAAACGAAAGCGGCGGTTCCTTCTGGAGCGGCCTTCGCAACTTCCTGTTCGGAGACGAGAACGAGGCGACCCTCCGCGACGAGATCGAGGAGGCGATCGAGAATCGCGAAGGGGAGATTCCCCGGGTCGGCGATCTGTCGAACGTCGAGCGGCAGATGCTCCGAAACATCCTCCATTTCGGCGAGAAGACCGCCGGCGATGTCGCCGTCCCTCGCGCCGACATCATCGCCGTGCCGGCGACCACGACCTTCGACGGCCTGATCGCCGCCTTCGCCGAGGCCGGCCACAGCCGCCTGCCCGTCTACGAAGACAGCCTCGACACCGTGATCGGCATGATCCACGTCAAGGACGTCTTCATGATCCAGGAAACTTCGGCAGAGGCGCCGGAGGACATCAGGGATCTGATCCGGACCCCACTCTACGTTCCTGAATCGATGGGCGTTCTCGATCTGCTCGCCCGGATGCGCGCCGATCGGGTCCATCTTGCCATCGTCGTCGACGAGTTCGGCGGAACCGAAGGGCTATTGACCATCGAGGACGTGGTCGAGGAGATCGTCGGCGAGATCGAGGACGAGCATGACGAGGAGCTTCCCGGGCTTCTCATCCCGCTCGAGGGCGGGATCTGGGACGCCGACGCCCGCGCCGAGCTCGACGACGTCGCCGAGACGATCGACGCGCGGCTGGGAGCGGTCGAAGAGGATGTCGAGACCCTTGGCGGCCTCGCCTTCGTTCTTGCCGGCCGGATTCCGCAGACGGGCGAGATATTGGAGCATCCGAGCGGCTGGCGGCTGGAAGTGACCGAAGGGGACACGCGCCGGGTCAGCCGGCTCCGGCTCCACGCGCCCGACGAAGGCGCGATCATAGAATAAGGGCGGAACTTCCCCGCCGCAGGCTCATTCAGCCATCGTCCGAATCCGCCCGAAACGGAGGCGGCGATGAACTTCTGCAAGACGATGTCGGCCGTGCCGATCGCTCTCGCCGCTCTTCTCGGAGGTTGCGGCGATACCGCCAATCTGTCGATCGCCCAGGGCACCGGGCCTGCCCCGGCGCTGCCCGAGCCGACCCGGACTCTGTTCCCGACGGTCGAGATCGCCGAGGCGGTCGGCTGGCCGGCCGGGGCCACGCCGCTCGCCGCTCCAGGGCTTCGGGCCCAGGCCTTCGCCACCGGCCTCGATCATCCGCGCTGGCTGCTCGCCTTGCCCAACGGCGACGTGCTCGTTGCCGAAAGCGCCGCTCCGCCGCCCCCGCCGGGAGTTGGCGACGGCGGGATCAAGGGCTTCTTCATGCGCATGTTCATGCGCGAGGCGGGGTCGGCCGTTCCGAGCGCCGACCGGATCACTTTGCTTCGCGATTCGGACGGCGACGGAATCGTCGATTTCCGCTCCATCTACCTGAGCGGCCTGACCTCTCCGTTCGGTATGGCCGTGGTCGGCGAGACCCTTTACGTCGCCAATGCCGACGCCCTCGTCGCCTTTCCCTATGATCCCGCAGCGACCAGCATCGCTTCGGCGCCTCGACTGGTGACCGCGCTTCCGTCGGGAAGGAATCATCACTGGACGAAGAGCCTCGCCGCCAGCCGCGACGGCCGGCGCCTTTATGTCGGGGTCGGCTCCAACAGCAATGTCGGCGAGAACGGTCTTGAGGAGGAAGTGGAGCGGGCGGCGATCTGGGAGATCGACGCGGCAACCGGCGCCCACCGGATCTTCGCCTCAGGGCTTCGCAACCCGGTCGGGCTGACCTTCCTCCCCGGAACGGATGAGCTCTTCGTCGTCGTCAACGAAAGGGACGAGCTCGGAAGCGACCTCGTCCCCGATTATCTGACCCGGGTCCAGCGGGGCGCCGTCTACGGCTGGCCGTGGAGCTATTTCGGGGCTCATGTCGACACCCGCGTCGAGCCGCCGCGCCCGGACATGGTCGCCCGCGCGGTCGCGCCCGATTATGCTCTGGGCTCCCATGTCGCGCCGCTCGGCCTGACCTTCTCGCAGGGGGCGCGGCTCGGCCCGGCCTTCGCCTCGGGCGCCTTCATCGGCTTGCATGGATCGTGGAACCGCCGGCCGCGAAGCGGCTACAAGGTCGTCTACGTGCCTTTCGTGAACGGCCGCCCGACCGGAATGCCCGTCGATGTCCTCACCGGCTTCGTCAACGAACGCAGCGAGGCGATGGGCCGCCCCGTCGGCGTCCAGATCGCTCGCGACGGATCCCTGCTGGTCGCCGACGATGTCGGTAACAGCGTGTGGCGGGTGAGCCTCGACCGCTAGCCGGACGCGAAACAAGATTGCCCGCGGCCGCCCGTCGTGACAGCGTGGCGGGATGGATTTCGAACATCTGAAGCTCGAGCAGAGCGCCGCGGCGGTGGCGACGATCAGGCTCGCTCGCCCGGATTCGCTCAACGCCCTCAATTCGGCGCTGGTCGACGAGCTTCGCCGGGCGGTGGAAAGCCTCCCCGGTTCGGGCGCCCGCGCCTTGCTCATCACCGGCGAAGGACGCGGCTTTTCCAGTGGCGCAGACCTTGTCGGCGGCGGTGGCGGCCTGCCCGACGATGCCGGAATGGCGCTCGAGAAACATTTCAATCCGCTCGTCGAGGCGATCTTCGCGCTGGACATTCCGGTGATCGCCGCGGTGAACGGACCGGCCGCCGGCGCCGGCTGCTCGCTCGCTCTCGCTGCCGATATCGTCGTCGCCGCCCGATCGGCCTATTTCCTCCAGGCCTTCGTCAATATCGGCCTCGTCCCCGACGCCGGCGCGACCTGGCTCCTGCCTCGCCTCGCCGGCCGCGCCCGGGCGATGGAGATGATGATGCTGGGCGAGCGGATCTCGGCCGAGCAGGCCGCTTCATGGGGGATGATCAGCCGGGTGGTCCCGGACGAGGATCTCGAATCCGAGGCGGTCGCGCTTGCCACCCGTCTCGCCCAGGGGCCGACCGTGGCGCTGGGACTGATCCGCAAGATGGCCCGGGACTCGGCCCAACTGTCACTGACCGAAGCGCTCGATTCGGAACGGGCCGCTCAAAGGGAGGCCGGCAACAGCCGGGATTTCAAGGCCGCGATCTTCGCCTTCCTGGAAAAGCGCCAGCCCCGGTTCGAGGGCCGCTGATCCCGCGCTGACCGGCGGGAGCGGCCGACGGTCTAGAACAGGCCCGGTACTTCGCGCTGGGCGGTGCTCGGACGTTCGGGTGTCACCAGCTCTCGCGGCGGCTTCGCCGCGGCCGTGATCCCGCCGATCGCCGAGCAGGGACGCTGGGCAAGGAAGTCCAGCGCCCGGGCGACCGAGGATTCCCGCGGATCGCCGAGCGGAAAGGCGAGATCGTCGCTCGCCCGGCAGCTTGCCTGGACGGTGTTGGCGAGGCCGCTGAAATAGTCGCCCTGACGGTCGCGATTCTGGGTGGCGAAGGCGATCACCCGGAGCCGATCGTCGCACTGGGTCCGATCGAGGGCGATCTGTCCCACCGGCTTGCCATAGGTGTTGGTGCCGACCAAAGCGGCGCGGTTGCCGAGATAGGGGATGAAGGCGTTGATGACGAGCTCGCTCGCCGACGCGGTCCCGCCGGTGCCGATGAACGCGATCCGGTTCGGAACGACGGATTGCGCCTGAGGCTGGAAGAAGCGGGTTTCGTTGTGCGCGGCCTTGCTCGGCCGGAAGGTCGTGTAGCTGAGAACGTCGGAGCCGGTCCGGTTGCCGCCCATCAGATCGCCCATCAGTTCGGCGATCGAGACCAGTCCGCCGCCATTGTAGCGAAGGTCGACGATGAAGTCGGTGATGCCCTGGGCCCGGAAGGTCGCGAAGGCTTCGCGGAGCGCCGGATCCGCGCTGCCGATGAAGGTGCGCAGGTTGAGATAGCCGACCCGCCTGCCGCCATCGTCGATGATCCTCGAGCCGTAGCGGGTGGAAACCGGAAGAAGTTCATAATCCATCTTGGTGACGCTGACGTCGCGGATTCCGGCGGCATTGCTGATCCGGAACACCCGGGTCGTGCCTGCCGTCGACGGGCCGATCGCATTGTTGATTCCGGCCTCGCCCTCGGCGTTGAGGATCGCGGCGATGGTGCGAAGATTGCCGGCCGAGGTCCCGATCGCCAATATTTCGGTACCGCGATCTATTCCCGCCGCAAGTGCCGGAGCGCTCTCGAACGCCTCGGCGATGAACAGGCGCTGCTGCGCCGAATCGAGCGAGAGGCGGAAGCCGAAGCCCGCCGTCTGGCCCGACGAATAATAGGCATTCTCCTCGGCGATCGAGGTCAGATAGGTGAAGAATCGGTCGCGTCCCTGGGACCGGGCGGTCGCGGTCAGAGCGTCGATATAGGCGCTGACGGTGGAGTAGCCCGCCGGACTGAGATTGGCCGGAAGAGTCTCGGGGAAGAGATACCATTCGTTGAGCTGCGCTCCGGCCCAGTCCTGGCGCTCGCGGATGCTGCAGCCATTGCCGGTCGTCGGCGGCGGATCCGGAATACCACCAGTCGGAGGGGGTGGGGGT
>CBIGXQ010000120.1:0-7027 GCA_966193865.1 uncultured Sphingosinicella sp.
CGCCGAGGCCGATCGTGCGCGTCGGTCGGCCGAGCCGCCCTCGGCGCCCGCGCTTCCGATCGATGCCCTGGTCAGCCGGACCGCGACCGAAGCCGGCTTCACCGGCGCACGGATCATCGGTCGAGGCCCGGCGCGTGCCAGCGTCGCCGTCGACGCCGCCCGGGCCGAAGCCTATTTCGCCTGGATCGCCGCCCTCGAACGCCAGGGAGTGACGGTCGAGAGCCTTCGAGCGACCGTCAATCTCGATCGGACGCTGTCGACCCAGGCCGTCGTCGCGGCCGGCGGACGCTGATGCGCTTGAGGCCGAGCCTTGGCCGGCCGGCGCTGTTCGCGCTCATCTTCCTGTTCGCTCTCATCGTGCTTCTGCCGCTGCGTTTGGCCCTCGACTGGTTCGGCTTCGACCGGTTCGGTCTTGCCGCGCGCGAAGCGACCGGAAGCATCTGGCTCGGTGCGCTGAGCGAGGCGCAGCTCGGTCCAGCGCCGATCGGCGACGTCGAGGTTCGGCTGAACCGCCTGCCGCTGCTGATCGGACGGACCCGCCTGTCGGTGGAACGGCAGGCGCTGGAGTCCCCCTTGAGCGGCGCCGTCGGCGTGTCGGGCGAAGCCTTCGGCCTCGACGACTTCAGCGGGCAGCTGCGCCTCGGCGCCGCTTTTGCCCCATTGCCGGTCGGCTCGGTCGAGCTGGACGATGTCAGCGTCCGCTTTGCCGGCGGGCTTTGCGAAAGTGCCGATGGGCGCGTGAAGGCGCTGCTCGCCCGCGAAGTGGCCGGTCTTTCCTTCGCCTCCGGCCTGAGCGGCACGGCGCGTTGCCAAGGCGGGATGCTTTTTCTTCCGCTCGCCAGCCAGAGCGGAACCGAGCGGCTCGATCTGAGCCTCGGCGCCGACGGCCGCTATCGCGCCGAATTCACCGTGAGAGCGGGCGATCCGACCCTCCGCGCCCAGCTCGTCGCCGCCGGATTCCGACCCTCCGGCGATGGCCTCGCGATCCGGCTGCAGGGCGATTTCTGACCGTCACGCGCTGAAGCCGCGGAGAAAAAGCGGCGTGAAGCCGTTTTTCGCCCACATTGCACCCTTCCGGGTGCGAGCAATGGGGCTTTCGATCGGCGGTGCCGAGCGCCCGCCGTGAAGGCACGGAGATCTTTGATGACACGCACTTTCATCGCAGCTGCAACGCTGCTTCTCGGCACGTCGGCGCTGACCGGCGCGGCGGCCCAGGACAAATATGACAAGCCGCTACCCCTCGTTTCCAGCGCCAAGATTTCGACTGCGCCCGCTCAGCACAAGATGCTCGCGACCAAGTCCGTCCAGACCTCGGCGCTGAAGAAGGGCATGACCCATAGCGGAATGGGTGGGCCTCTGGAGAAGGAAGGCACTGCGTCGTTCGCCGGCAAGCCGGCGATGATCAAGGCGGCGAAGGGCGGTTCGATGCTCCTCGCCGACAATGAGAAGATCGTGGGCATCAAGTCCGCAAAGGCCTCGACCGGAATGGGCGGGCCGTTCGAAGACGGCCTTGCGGGTGCCGACGATCTGACGCCGCGACCGGCGGCTGACAATTATCCGCCATGCCGGCCGGGGCCGGGCGACGACCGCTGCATCCAGCTTTACGAACCCGGCGTGAGGGCCGAGCTTGCCAGCTGGAATCGGGAAACCGGCGGTCTCGCCGACGGTTCGGCGGCGACCGCCATGGGCGGCCCCTATGAGCCGGTCGAAGCGAGCTGGAAGGACGAAGCCCATGGTCTCGCGGATGGCAAGACGGCGGCGATGGGCGGCCCCTTCGAGCCGGCGGAGGCGATGGCGGACGCCGGCGGCCTGGCCATGAACGGCGACGGCGTTCTCGACGGCGCGCTTGGCGAGACGAGCGATCCGGCCGATGACGTCGTTTTGGCCGGACATAGCGAATTTGCCGGGGTCGGCGGCCCGATCGAATCGCAGTCGGGATATCCGCCCTGCTCGCCGGGCGCGGGCGACGATCGCTGCATCCAGCTTTACGAGCCGGGCGTCACCGGCGCCGGCAACTAGCCGCGGGCGCCGCCAGCGTGAAAAGGGGCCTCAGGAGGTCTCGTCGGTCCCAGCAAGGGAGCCGCCGAGGCCTCCGCCATTTTCCAGCCACTGCCTGATCTTCGTAAGGCTCCGTTCGAGCGCGGCGATGATCTGGATCACCTGCTCGCGGTCGTTCCCGGCCACCACCATATCGGAAAGCCACCAGGTCTCGGACAGCCATTCCTTGCCGTCGTCGCGGTCGGCGACCGAGATCTCGACATAGGCTTCCTCCGCCTCGATCCAGTCGGTTCCTTCGGCACGGACGGCGTGGATCCGGGCCCGGCCATTTTCCTCGACTTCGCTTCGGCAGAGTTGCCGCGCCGCCTCGAGGAAGGGGGCGACCTGGTGCCAGTCCAGTTTCGACTGGGCGAGCGTGTCGAACACGACGGCGAGCAGCTGCTTCTGAACGACGTTGTGGAAATCGGCAGAGGTGAAGGATTCGGCCATGTTCTTGCTCCGCGAAGGTCGTCACGGGCTGTCCCAAGCGATCCCGCGGGTCAAGCGGACAGCCACGACGGATAGAGCCGCGTCAGCTCTTCGGGATCGTCATAAAGAGCGATCGGCCCGGCCTCGCTCAGTTCCTCGTCGGCAAAGCCGCCGCAGCGAAGCGCGCCTCGATCCCGGCGGCCCGCGCCGCCTCCACGTCCCAGGGCGAGTCGCCGACGACGAGCGCGTGGCCCGGATCCAGCGGGGCCACCTTGCGCAGTGCCGCCTCGAAGATGTCGGGACAGGGCTTTGACCGGTCGACATCGTCCCGCGACGTCGCCGCGTGGATGAGGTCCTCGCAACCGAGCAGGCTGCGGTGGAAAGCCAGCTCTTCCTTATGCGACGAGGTGGCCAGAACGATCCTGACATTGTCGGCGTAGAGCCGCTCGAACAGGGCGCGAACGCCGGGGAAGGGCGCGACCCTGGGCAGATAGTCCCGCCTGAACAGGCCGGACCTGAAATGCTCGATCGCCTCCCCTTTCTCTTTGGCCAGGTCTTCGGGAAGCAGAGCGGGGATGAGATTGTCGCCGCCTTTGCCGATCTGCCGCCTGATCTCCTCGATCGAGAGCCGAACGCCGAAGCGGAGGAACGCCTGCTGCCACGCGGCCGCATGGAGGCGGTTGCTGTCGACGAGGGTGCCGTCGACGTCGAACAGGACGGCGCCGATCATCGCGGAGAGGCTCGTCTGCGGCTCCTGCCGAGCAGGGCGAGAAGAATCGAGAAGAGGCCGAACCTGGCCGCAAGCCCGGCAGGGGACGGCGGCGCCTGGGACTCGGCCATCGCTGCGCGGCCTTCCACCAAGGGGGCGGGCGCCTTCTCGCGCGCCCTTCGAGCGGCCTCGATCTCGAGGATGGCGTTGAGCTCCGCCCCGAGCAGGACGACATAAGCAGTGAGATAGAGCCAGGTGAGGAAGACGATCACCGCTCCCAGCGAGCCGTAGGTCGCGTTGTAATTGCCGAAATTCGACACGTAGAGGCCGAATCCGGCCGTCGCCGCCAGCCAGACGATCGTCGCTGCCGCCGATCCGGGCGTGATCCACTTCCACTCCGCTTCCGGCCGGTTCGGGCCGTAGCGATAGATGACCGCCAGAAGCAGGACCACCGCCGCGCCGGCGAGCAGGAAGAAGCCGGCCTTCAGAAGGAATTGGAGAAGCCCGCCGAAATCGGGCGCGAGGGCTTCGAGGAAGTTGAGCGCGGCGACGGCGAGGATGGCGAGGAACAGCACCAGCACCGCACCGGCGGTCATGGCGAAGGCCATGAGCGTTCGCTTGATGAAGGGCCTTTTCTCCTCGACCTCGAAGACGATGTTGAGCGCGGTCATGATCGATCCCGCTCCTTTGCTCGCGCCGTACAGCGCGACGCCGAGGGCGACGACCAGCGCCGCTCCCGTCTTGGCGCCGCTGGTCTCGGTCATGTTGCGCAGCTGGTCGCCGATGATCCCGGCGGTTTCGCTCGGCATGATGCTGGTCAGGGTCTTCATGTGGCTGACCACCGAGGCGGGCTCTGCCACCAGCCCGTAGCTGAGCACGAAGACGGTAAGCAGCGGAACGAAGGCCAGGAAGGCGTAGAAGGCGACGCCGGCGGCGACGAGCGGGAGATTGTCCTCGCCCGAATCCTTCCAGGTGGCGGCCAGGATAGGTTTCCAGCTGCGCGCCGGAAGGTCCTCGGGGCCCTTGGCGGCGGTGACGTGCGGATTCTGCGCTGGACGGGCCATGATGCGCCAAAGCGGCGGCCGGGCCGCGGTTCCCGCCCTTCGGCGCTTTCCGGCCGAAACCGGCGATGCTAGGGCTCGCCGCCATGAGCGGCGGCGCCTGGACCTTCTCGATCGACCGCGGCGGCACTTTCACCGACATCGTCGCCCGATCGCCCGAAGGCAGGATCGTCGTCCGCAAGCTGCTGTCGGACAATCCGGGCTTCTACGAGGATGCGGCCGTCGCCGGCATAAGGGCGATCGTCGACGAAGCGGGCGGCGGCGAGATCGGCACCGTGAAGATGGGGACTACAGTCGCCACCAACGCCTTGCTCGAGCGCAAGGGCGAGGACGTCCTACTCGCCATCACCGCCGGCTTCGGCGACGCTCTCAGGATCGGCTATCAGGCCCGGCCCCGGATCTTCGCCCGCCGGATCGACCTTCCGGAGCCGCTTTATTCCCGGGTGGTCGAGGTCGAAGAACGGGTGACGGCGACCGGCGAGGTGCTGAGGCCGCTCGATCTCGAGGCGTCGCGGGCCGCTTTCCTTGCCGCCTTCGAGGACGGCTTCCGGGCGGTCGCCATCGTCCTGATGCACGGCTGGCAATTTAGCGCCCACGAGGCGGCTCTGGCGGCGCTGGCGCGGGAAATCGGCTTCCTCCAGGTGTCGGCCAGCCACGAGGTCGAGCCGCTCATCAAGCTGATCGGCCGAGGCGATACCGCCGTCGTCGATTCCTATCTTTCGCCGGTGCTCAGGCGCTATGTCGACAAGGTCGTCGCCGGCCTCGACAAGAAGGGACGGCTGTTCTTCATGCAGTCGAACGGAGGGCTCACCGACGCCTCCGCCTTTCGTGGCAAGGACGCGATCCTGTCCGGCCCGGCGGGCGGGATCGTCGGCATGGTGCGAACCGCCCAGCAGGCCGGCCAGGACCGGATCATCGGCTTCGACATGGGCGGAACCTCGACCGACGTCTCCCATTTCGCTGGAAGCTACGAGCGGACCAGCGAGCGGGCGGTGGCCGGTGTCCGGGTGCGGGCGCCGATGCTCGAAATCCATACCGTCGCGGCCGGCGGAGGATCGATCTGCCATTATGACGGCAGCCGCTTCCGGGTCGGCCCGGACAGCGCCGGCGCCGTCCCCGGGCCTGCCTGCTACCGGCGCGGCGGTCCGCTCACCATCACCGACTGCAATCTCGTTCTTGGGAAGATCCGCCCCGAACATTTCCCGCGTGTCTTCGGACCCGGCGGCGATCAGCCTCTCGACCCGGAAGCGTCGCTGGCTCGGTGCAGCGAGGTGGCCGATCGCGCCGGCAAGTCGGCGATCGAGGTCGCCGAGGGTTTCGTCCGGATCGCGGTCGAGAATATGGCCAATGCCATCAAGCAGATCTCGATCGCCCGCGGCCACGACGTCACCCGCTACACTCTTGTATGTTTCGGCGGCGCCGGCGGTCAGCATGCCTGTCTCGTCGCCGACGCCCTCGGTATCGGCCGGGTGCTGATCCATCCGCTCGCGGGGGTCCTCAGCGCCTATGGCATGGGTCTTGCCGACATGGTCGAGCTTCGCCAGCGCACCCTCGGCGGCCGGGACCTCGAACCGACCCTCGCCGAGCTTGCCGCGGAAGCCGCCGCGGCGCTTCGGCATCAGGGGGTGGAATCGCCGGAAATACGCCGCCGCGTCGCTCTTCGCTACGAGGGCAGCGACACCGCTCTTGAGGTCGAGGCCGGCCCCGACATGGAGCGCCAGTTCGAGGAGGCGCATCGGACCCGCTTCGGTTTCGTCTCCGAAGCCGCGATCGTCGCCGAGACGGCGATCGTCGAAGCGGTGGGGCGCGGCGAGGCCCTGGGTTCCTCCGCGGCCCGTGGCGGGGCCGAGGCCCGGTCTGGGCGAGGCGACGGGCCCGGCCGGGCCGAAGCCCTGGCCGCCGGTCTCCACGACCGCGATTCGCTCGTTCCGGGCGATGTCGTATGCGGCCCGGCCGTCATCGTCGAACGGACCGCGACCAGCGTCGTCGAGCCGGGCTGGCAGGCGGAGATGGACGATCTCGGCAATCTCGCCCTCACTCGAGCGACTCCGCGCGAGGCCGCTCCCGCCATGGGCACCGAGGTCGATCCGGTGATGCTCGAAGTGATGGGCAATCTCTTCATGGCGATTGCCGAGGAGATGGGGGTGGCGCTCCAGAACACGGCTTCGTCGGTCAACATCAAGGAGCGGCTCGATTTCTCCTGCGCCTTGTTCGACCGCGACGGCAGCCTCATCGCCAACGCGCCGCACATCCCGGTCCATCTCGGCTCGATGGGCGACAGCATCCGGACGATCATCGAGGCGCGCGGCGAAGGCCGCGACGGGCGCGGGATCCTCCGCGGTGACGTCTATGTGCTGAACGCGCCCTATCGCGGCGGCACCCACCTGCCCGACATCACCGTGATCATGCCGGTATTCGTCGAGGGCGACGACAGCCCGGCCTGGTTCGTCGCTGCCCGCGGCCACCATGGCGACATTGGCGGAATCGCGCCCGGCTCGATGCCCCCGGAGAGCCGCGAGGTGCACGAGGAAGGCGTCCTCATCGACAATTTCCTGCTCGTCGACGCCGGCCGGTTCCGCGAGCGCGAGCTGCGCTCGCTTCTCGCCTCCGGCGACTGGCCCGCCCGCAACCCGGATCGCAACGTCGCCGATCTCAAGGCGCAGGTCGCGGCCTGCGCCCGCGGCGCCAACGAGCTCCGACGCGTCGCCTCCGAATATGGCCGCGACCTGATCGACGCCTATATGGCGCACGTCATGGCCTATGCGGAGGAGGCGGTCCGAAGGCTGGTCGG
>CBIGXQ010000121.1:0-6957 GCA_966193865.1 uncultured Sphingosinicella sp.
GCCGCCATGGCGGCCCGGCTCGAGCGTGTCGAGGACGAGGATCCGGACCGGGAACTGGTCGATCGCATATTGGACGAAGCCGTCGGCGGTGGGCGTGTCCGGGAATATCTCCAGGAACGGCTCGCGGCTGTCGTGATTGCCGAGCGCGTGAAGGACCGGGAAAGGCAGGACGTCGGTCGCCTCCCGGAAACGCGCATAAGAGAGCCTGTCGTCGCCGTCGTCGGCGATGTCGCCGGTCGCGATAAGCAGATCGGGCAGAGGCTCGAGCGCGCACAGGGCCTCGAGCGTCCGGTCGAGACGCTGACGGTTGAACTCGCGCGGATTGTCGCGGTCGAAGCCGAGATGGATGTCGGTGATCTGGGCGATCAGCATCTTCAGCGCCCCGACGCGGGCCGAGGCTCGACCGGGATCACCGTCGTCTCCCAGCGCCGGCCGCGCACCCGCTTGCGCAGAAGCATTGCCGGGGCCCCCTCGTCCATATGATAATCGTGGCACATCGCGCAGCTCGACGCCACTGGCGCGCTCGTCCGTTCGCCACCGTGGCAGGTCCGGCAGCTGGCGAGATCGGGGATGAGCAGATCGGCCGCGGCGGCCGAGCGATCAGCGCCATGGCAGGTCAGGCAGGCTCCCGAGCCTTCGGCGCGAGGCTGGCCCGGCTGCTCGACGATCCGGTGGTCGCGATGGTCGAACCAGCCATGGAGAAGATAGCGCGTCGGAAAGGCCACGGGGCGAATATGGGGAGCGGCCGAGCCTTGCCTGGGCGGATCGACGACGTGGCAATCGAAGCAGGCGCCGCCGCGCGAGAAGACGCCGCGGATCGCGCGGTCGGCACGAGCGCCGGCGCCGGCGCGGGCGCGGGCGCGCTGGACCGCCTCGCGAATCTGGGTGACGGTGCCGGGCCGATCGCGGGAGGCGCTGAGCTCTGCCGGCCGCTGCGGGCCGCCCTGGCGGTAGAAGGCGCGAAGATCGGCGACGACCTGCTGCGGCGAACCGTGGCGAAGGGTGCGGATGGTGCCGTCGATGCGATCGAAGGCGAGGCTGTGGCACATGCCGCAATCCTCCTCCATCTGGACCGGCTGGAACCGGGTGCCGTCCGGAGTCGGGACGTGGCAATCGGCGCATTCGAGCTGCTGTCCGAAGCCGTGGGTCGGCGCCAGCCGCCGCGCCATCTGGGCGACTCCGCCGGCCGGCGCGAGGTGGAGGGCGTGCGGGAATTTGAGGTTGCTCATCTCCTGCGGGCGGCGGTCCATCGGCACGCGCTGCATGCGCGGGGTCTCACCGTCCCAGCGGATCAGAACCGAGGGCTGGAATTCGGGATGGTCGCGGCCGAAATCGGCGGCGCTGGCGAGCCTCGTGTCGGGCAGACGGCTTCGAATGTCGGTATGGCAATCGGCGCAGAAACGCTGCGGAGTCGCCGGGATCTCCTGCGGCCCCTCATGCTCGGTGTGGCAATCGACGCAGCGGCCGGGGGTCAGCCCGAACGTCTCCTGGACGCTGAGCTGGAAACGATCCCAGCGGCCGAGGTCAGGCCGCGCCCGGGCGAGACGCGAATGATCGCCATGATCGTCGATTGCGGTGTGGCAGGCCTTGCACGCTTCGTCGCGGACGGAGACGAACGGCTCGACATGGCAAGCCTGGCAATCCTGCTGGAGCGAAGCGTGGCCCTTGCTGAGGCTCCCGCTCAGCCACATCCGATCGGCGTGGAAGGCGCGGGCATATTCCGCCCCCTCTTGTTGCCGGGAGTCGCGCTCACGCTGGTAGAAGGACCAGATCGGCCAGGCGAGGAACACGGCGAGGATCGCGGCGACGAGAAGCCAGGCCACGGGCCGCTTGCCGGGCATCGCCGAAGCGAGCGTGAACCGGCGCACGTCCGCACGCTCCAGCTCCTCCTCGCCGACTCCGGCCCGGGCGACGGTGACGGCGATCTCGTCGCTGTCGGGCGCGGTGGGCATGAACTCCAGCACATGGCTCGCGATCCTGATCGAGCCGCCGCCGGCGAGCTCGATCCGGCCCTCGGCGGTCTTGCTGCCGTCGAGCTCGACATAGAGCCCCTGCTCCGCCTTGACCGACAGGAGCGACGGCGACACCCGCTCGACCACCGCATGGTGGAGAGCGACGGCGAGATCGGTGAGATGGACATGGCTCGCCGGATCGCGGCCGAGCGTCAGCCGATCGCCCTCTACCCGGGAGGTGCGGACGATCTCACGTCCCTCGGCACTGTGCGAGACCTGGCGGAGAAGGAAAGCCATGCCTGGGTCCGGTCCCTTTCCTACCAGTAGAAGAAGACGCTGACGATGTGGGCGGCGAGCGCGGCGATCAGAGCGAAGGTCAAAGGCACGTGGACGTAGAGCCAGACCTCGAGCAAGGCGCGGATACGCAGGTGACGACGAAGACGGGCGAGCGCCGAATCCTTGCGCTCGAGAAGCTCGACCACCTGTTCGATCACCTTTGCCTCTTCGGGCGTGGCCTCGGCGCGGCGGGCGCGCATCTGTGCCAGCGCCGAGGCATTGCCGCAGTCACGGTAGCGGCCGGAGATCCTGCGGATGAAGCCGCCTCGGAACGGATCCTCGTTGAGCGAGAGCCGAACGATCTCGGTATCGGCGATTCGGAGCGGCTGCGCGACCGACTGGAGCTGGCGGTCGATCTGCTGGACCGCCTCCAGCATCTGCGGCCGGGTCATCTCCGCCCGAGTGTCGCTGAGCTCGTCGGGCAGGGTGACGTAGACGATGATCCCGTAGATTCCGGACAGGATCACCAGCATCATCAGCGCATAAGCGAGGGTGTGGACGTTCCAGCCGAACTGGAAGCCGGTGTGAAGCGTGGCGATGACGATCAGCGAGAGGCCGAGATAGACATGGGCGGAGGTCCACGACTTCAGCGACCAGCGTCCTGCCGTCATCGCCCTTTTGCGAAGGCCGAGCATGGTCAGCCACAGGATGAGGAGCGCCCCGATCGTCCCCAGCGTATAGCCGAGCCAGCTGCCGCCATTGTGGCGCGGCTGGACGTCCGCCATGAAATAAGCAGCGATCGCGATCAGCGACAGAAAGGCGGCGATCTTGAGCCAGCGCCACGAGCGATGACGAAGGAAGCCTTCATGGCTCCCAGCCGCCAGCCGAGTCCGCTCCGCCCCCTTGCTCGCCATCGTGGTGGCTTGCTCCCCCTTCGAGCGTCACGCCGCGAAACCGGCACCCCTGGACCGGGAGCCGGGCGAAATCCCGGCCTCCGAGCTCATGGATCCCGACTTGAGCCGGGATGACTCGAATAGTCTAGCCCGCCAATCTCGTTACGGACAAGAACTCTTCGGGGGCGACCCGGATCGCGGCGCCGGTCGGGCAGGCGCGGACGCAGGCCGGGCCGCCGTCAATTCCCGAGCACATGTCGCACTTGATCGCCTTCTTCGGAGTCTCCGGGTCGATCCGGCTCTTGCTCCATTCCTTCGAAGGCTCGCCCGGTCCGGGGCCGGCGCCGAAGAACAGCCAGCTCAGCAGGCTGGGCTTCTTCGGCGGCACCTTGTCCATCCGGATCACGCCATAGGGGCAGTTGCGCTGGCAATTGCCGCAGCCGATGCAGGTGTCGTTGATGAAGACCTCGCCGTCCGGGCCGCGATGGATGGCGTTGGGCGGACAGTCCGCCATGCAGTGCGGATGCTCGCAATGGCGGCATGACGTCGGCACGTGGAGATGGGCATAGGTCTTGCCCGCCTCGCGGTTGAGCCGGGACAGGCCTTCGTGACTGTCGGCGCAGGCCTTCTCGCAATTGTCGCAGCCGACGCAGAGCTTCTCGTCGATGAGGAGGACGTCGGTCGCCTCGCCGATGCCGTTCTCGACGAGGAAGCTGGCGACCGAGGAATAGAGATCGACGGCGCCGCCGAAGCTGTGCTTGCGCGCCTCGATATAATCGTTGGTCTGCTTGCGCCCCGTCATGTCCTGCCTGAACCGGGCGAGCAGTTGCGGCTTCGCCTCGAGCAGCTTGCGGAAGGCGTCGCCGTTCAGCTTGATCACTTCCGACTTGATCGCCGCCCGGACCGTCGCCGTCCGCCGGCCGCCGTCGATCAGCGCCATTTCCCCGACATAGGATCCGGCCGGGAGGTAGGACAGGAAGACCGGCTTGCCGCCGATGCTCTTCTCGACGACCATCGAGCCCTGGCGGATCACGTAGATGTCGTAGCCTTCAGCCCCTTCCTCGATGATCGGCTGGCCCGCTTTCACCGACAGGATCTCGGCGCTGTCGATCACCTCGGTGAGATCGGCGGAGGTGAGGCCGGAGCCGAACATCTGGAGGAGCTGTCGCTCGGTCGAGATCCGGGTGATGGCGCGCTTGGCGGCGGGAACGACCGACATCAGCTTCAGAGCGGCGAGGCGCGACATCTCGACGACGATCGAATCCTCGGCGGCGCGAATCGTGGCGCCGCGGCGGCGGCCGGAGATCAGGCCGACCTCGCCGAAGATCGTGCCGGCGGCAATCGGAACCGTTCGCGAGCGGTCCTTCGGATCGATCTCGACGAGGACCGATCCGGACGCGATCGCGAACAGCGACGATCCGGGATCGTTGCGCTCGAACACGACGTCGTCGGCGCGATAATAATGGACCTGGCTGTCGAGCATGAACTCGCGCATCTGGAGCGGCGAGACGCCTTCGAAGATGGCGATGTTGGAGCGCAGATGCTCCAGCCAATATTCCACGCTTCGGTTGCCCGGGAGCGACGCGAGCTTGGCCTCGAGGATCGGCTCGTCGGCCGGCTTCAGACTGGTATTGCCGTTGATGAACTCGACCACGTCATGGCCCTGGTTCATGCAATGCTTGATCAGGGGATAGCCGGCCAGAGCGCCGATGACGAAGATCCCCGGCACCGTCGATTCGAAGGTCGGCGAAAGCTTCGGGAAGGCGACCCGGTCGGCGCTCGAGAACTGGACTCCCGTGCCGGCCTTGACGCCCTTCACCATCTTGCCCGGGTTGCGCGGATCCTCCTTCTCCTCGAATTCGGCGCAGCAGCCCTCGACGAAAGCGCGCGGAGGCGCCGAGCCCATCCGGGCGATGACGCGGTCGCATCGCACCTTCAGCTCGCCGTCGCGCGTGTCGAAAGTGATCCAGCCCTTGTCGATCCGGCTCGCGGTGGTCTCGCGGAGGATCGTCATCCGGCCGGCGGCTTCGGCCGCGACCAGGGCCTTGACGTTGGCGTCCTTGGCAGTGGCGAATTCGGCCGACCGGTTGACAATGGTGACCGTGTTGCGCTGCTCGGGATCGGCGGCGAGGCCGAGCGCATTCTCGATCCCCGCGTCGCCGGCGCCGATGACGGTGATATGCTCGTCCACATATTCGCCGGGATCGTCGAGCTGGTACTGGACCGTCGCCCCTTCCTCGACCGGGCAGCGGACGAGGTTGGGATTGCCCTGGGTGCCGATGGCGAGGATCACCGCCTCGGCCTTGATCTCGTCGCCCTTCTTCATCCTGAGCGTGAAATCGCCTTTCGAGCCGGTGATCGAGGCGATCTCGGCGTTGAGCAGCACGTTGACCTTGTGGTCGCTGGCCTGCTTGTCCCAGGTGCCGAGCACGACTTCCCTCTTGCCGGCGTCGAAGTCCATGTCGGAGCGGAGCACGAGCTGGCTGGGCGTCGCCATCACATGCTTGCCCTTCTGATATTTGTAGATGGTGTCGGAAAGGTGGTCGGTCTTCTCGAGCAATACGTGGCTGAGCCCGAGCTGGGCGGCGCGCGCCGCGGCGCTGAGGCCGGCGGGCCCCGATCCCACGATGGCGATCCTGAAAGCGGCAGACACGTCTCGATCCCCCATCCTTGGGCGACGGAGCGGCCGAGCCGCCGCCGCCCGGACTGCGCGAGCAGCCGTGAAGGCGGCAGTCTAGGATGTGAAGGCGACGGCCGCAATGGCCGATAAAGCGGCAAATTCACTTTTTGTGTTAATGGCTTAGTATATCTTCACCACTCCACCATTCAGTCTTCGCCGAATGGACCGGCCGCAGGCTGGTGGAGGGGTGAGAACAATCCTCGAGCCTCTTGACCGCGCGCCGATTGCCGGAAAGATCATGCGCATGCCCGAAATCGTTGCACCGAGCCGCCGTCCCTCCACAGCCACTCTCGCCCTCATCGCCGCAGCGATCCTCGCCGCTGGGGCGCTGGGCTATCGCTTCTGGCCGTCGAGCGGGGAGAGCGGCGGAGAGGATCCCCACGCCAATGTCGCCGCCGCGGCCCCGGGCGCGAGCGTCGAGGCGATGGTCGCAAGCCTTCGCGAGCGGCTTCGCCAGGATCCGGACAATCACCAGGGATGGTTCATGCTCGGAATGGCCTATCGCGACAGCGGCCGATTCACCGAAGCGGAGCAGGCCTTCCGCCGGGCGATGGAGCTCGCCCCGCAAAACGCCGATTACACCGCCTATGTCGGCGAGTCCCTGCTCCTGATCGGCGGCGAGACTCCGCCGCCCGAGGCCGAGCGGCTGTTCCGGCGGGTGCTCGAGCTCGAGCCGGGCAACCCGCAGGCCCGCTACTATCTCGCCACGCTCAAGGATCTGGGAGGCGACCATCGAGGCGCCGTCGACGATCTCGTCGCCTTGCTTCGCGACGCGCCGGCCGGCGCCCCTTGGCAGGCGCAGGTGCGTGAGGCGGTGACGGCGATCGCCCAGGAGAATGGGCTAGACCTTGCCGGGCGGCTGCCCGATCCGCCCGCCGCCGAGACCGCGACCGCGGCCATTCCCGGCCCGACCCGCGAGCAGATGGAGGCGGCCAAGGCGATCCCGCCCGGTCAGCAGGACGCGATGGTCGAAGCGATGGTCGAGCGGCTCGCAACCCGGCTTCGCCAGAATCCGCGCGACGCCGAAGGCTGGATCCGGCTGATGCGGTCGCGGATGGTCCTGAACGATCCGAACGCAGCCCGGGAAGCCCTTCGCTCCGGACTCGCCGCCTTCGGCGACGACGAGGGGACGAGACAGCGGCTTCGGACAGCGGCG
>CBIGXQ010000122.1:0-6760 GCA_966193865.1 uncultured Sphingosinicella sp.
ATGGAGCGCAGCCAGCACTCGGTCCTGGTCTGCCGTGGTGAGATAGGGGCTCATCGGCAGGCTGAAGATCCGGCTGCTCACATCCTCCGCAACCGGGAAATCGCCCGACCGGTAGCCGAGATCGTCAAGAGCCGACTGCAAATGGAGCGGCTTGGCATAATAGATCATCGTCGGAATGGAGGCAGTGGCCAGCTCGCCCATGATCCGCCGCCGCTCCGGCTCGCTCGGCGCAAGGACCGAATATTGGGCCCAGCTGCTGAGATAGTCTTCGGGCACGAACGGCGCCGAAATGCCGTTCGGCAACGCCTGTCGATAGCGGTCTGCAACCGCCTGCCTCTGGTTCAGCTCGACCGGGAAGATGGCGAGCTTTTCCAGGAGGATCGCGGCCTGCAGCGTGTCGAGCCGGCTGTTGGTCCCGATCCTGACATTGTCATATTTGTCGTCGCCCTTGCCATGGACCCGAAGCGAGCGAAGGATTGCGGCGATCTCGTCGTCGTCGGTGAAGATCGCGCCGCCGTCGCCATAGCAGCCGAGCGGCTTGGCGGGAAAGAAGCTGGTCGTCGCGACCCTGCCGAACGCGCCTGCCCGGCGCTGCCTGATCTCGCCGCCAAATCCCTGGGCCGCGTCGTCGATGAGGTCGAGGCCATGACGTTCGCACAGAGGCTCGATGGCATCATAATCCGCGGGGAGACCGAACAGATCGACCGTGATCACCGCTCTCGGCCTGAACTTCCCCTCCTCCTCCGTTCGGCGGATCGCCTGTTCGAGCGCGCCAGGATTCAGGTTGAACGTTCTGGGGTCGATATCGGCGAAGACCGGCCGAGCACCGGCCAGGATGATCGCCTCGGCGGTCGCGAAGAAGGTGAAGGGCGTGGTGAAGACGGCATCTCCCGGGCCGATGCCGAGAGCCCGAAGGGCGAGAACGAGAGCGTCGGTTCCGTTGGCGCAGGACACGGCGTGCTTCACACCGCAATAAGCGGAGAGCCGAGATTCCAGCTCGGCAATCTCGGGCCCCATGATATAGCCGCCATGCTCGAGCACATCGGCAATCCGGCGATCGACCTTGTCCCGAATCGCGGAATATTGCGCCTTGAGATCAATGAACTGCATCATGGCTCCACTCTTCGCCTGCGGCCGCGGCGGCTGGCTAAATCGGTCGCGAGCCGATAACGCGGGCGCTGGTGGCTGTCCAATCGTCCAAGGGACGCTGAGACCAGGAAAGATTTTGGCATGTGCGGAATAGCCGGTTTCATCGACCTGGCGCAGCGAAGGTCCGGCCAGGAAAATGACTCGCTGGCGCGAAGGATGGGAGATGCCCTGCGCCATCGCGGCCCCGACGCCGGAACAATGTGGAGCGACCGCTCCGCCGGAATCTGGCTCTCGCACAGGCGGCTCGCGGTGGTCGAGCTCAGCGAAGCGGGCGCGCAGCCGATGTCGACTCCGGATGGACGCGCCCAGATCGCCTATAATGGCGAAGCCTATAATGCCGCCGAGCTGAGGCCCGAGCTGGAGGCGGCGGGCTACCGCTTCCGTGGCCATTCCGACACGGAGGCCTTGCTCTACGGTTGCCAGCATTGGGGCGTCGAGAAGACGCTGCGCCGGTTGATCGGCATGTTCGCCTTCGCTTATTGGGATTCGACCGAACGGACGCTCACTTTGGCCAGGGACAGGCTCGGCAAGAAGCCGCTCTACTGGGTGCGGACGCCGAAATGCTTCCTCTTCGCCAGCGAGCTGAAGTCGCTTCTCCTCCATCCCGACGCGCCGCGCGAGATCGACCGCTCGTCCGTCGCCGAATATCTGCGCCTGTCCTACGTGCCCGACCCCCATTCGATCTACGAAGGGATCGGCAAGGTCCGTCCCGGGGAAATGCTGACATTCCACCTGCCGACGGCCGAAGTGCGCCGGTCGAGCTACTGGAGTGCGCTCGATGCGGCCGAAAGCGGCTTGTCGAACCCGTTCACGGGATCTCCGGAAGAGGCGGTGGACGAGGCGGAAGCGCTGGTCGGCGACGCTACTCGGGTGAGGCTGGTCTCCGACGTTCCGCTGGGCGCCTTTCTGTCCGGAGGAATCGACAGCTCGGCCGTGGTCGCGATGATGCAGCGCCATGGGCCTGGCCGTACCCGCACCTTCGCCATCGGCTATAGCGACGCCGAATATGACGAATCGCGGCACGCGCGCGCCATGGCGGACCATCTCGGCACCGATCATGAAGAACTGATCGTTCAATCCGCCGATGCCATGGCGGTCATTCCGATGCTTCCGGAAATGTTCGACGAGCCCTTTGCCGACGTTTCGCAGATTCCGACCTATCTCGTGTCGAGGCTGGCTCGGCAGCACGTCACCGTGGCGCTCAGCGGCGACGGCGGCGACGAGGTGTTCGCCGGCTATAATCGGCACGTCGCGGCGGGCGGCCTCCTTCGCCGCCTGAACCGACTGCCTCGGCCGCTGCGAATCGCGATGGCCAAATCGCTTCAGGCCCTGCCACCTGACCGCTGGCAAGGTCTGTTCAACACGCTTCCGGCACGCTTCCGGCCGCGTTCGATCGGCGAGAAGTTCCACAAGCTCGCTCCGCTTCTCGAGCTCGACGAGATCGACCAGTATCGGCGAGTCTCGAGTTCCTGGCACGATCCCGAAGCCGTGGTGATCGACGGGGCGGAGCGTTCGGGCCCGATGGCCGATCCCGAGCTTCGCAACCGCTTTCCCGACACGGTTTCGTGGATGCGCTATCTCGACCTGGTCACCTATCTGCCGGGGGATATCCTGACCAAGGTCGATCGCGCATCGATGGCGGTGAGCCTCGAAGCCCGGGCGCCTTTGCTCGACCACCGTCTCGTCGAGTTCAGCTTCAGGATTCCCTCTTCCCTCCACCTGCGCAACGGCGAGGGCAAGTGGCTGCTCCGCCAGGTCCTCGAACGCCATGTGCCCAGGCATCTGTTCGAGCGGCCCAAGACCGGCTTCGGAATCCCCGTGGGCGACTGGCTGCGCGGTCCGCTTCGCCCGTGGGCGGAGGAATTGCTGAGCGAGCGCCGGATCCGCGACAGCGGCCTGTTCCGGCCCGAGCCGATCCGCCGCCTTTGGGCGGAGCACCTGCGAGGCACGGCCAATGGTCAATACGCCTTGTGGCCGGTGCTGATGCTGCTTGCGTGGCTCGAGGCGCAAGCCGCGACGAGTGCCGTTGCCGGTCGGACGCCGGCGATCGCGGCGGCAGGGTGAGCGATCGCGCCGTGACTGCCCTCGCCGTGCCGTCTCGACGTGTCGAGAAGCCGTGGGGCAGGCGAGATCTGCCGGCGGCCTTCGCCGATCCTGCCGACCGCGAACCGATCGGCGAGATCATCTTCGATCCGCCGACGGGTGAATCCGAGCTTCTCGTGAAGTTTCTCTTCACTTCGGAAAAGCTGTCGATCCAGGTTCACCCCGACGATGTTGCGGCACGCGCCCAAGGCAAGCGACGCGGCAAGGATGAAGCCTGGATCGTCCTTTCGGCCGAGGCGGAGTCAACCATCGGCCTGGGGCTCACGCGCAAGCTGTCGAAGGAACAGCTCCGAGCCGCGGCGCTCGACGGCAGCCTCGAAGCGCTGGTCGACTGGCGGCGCACAGTGGCAGGCGACTGCCATTATTCGCCCGCAGGAACGATCCACGCGATCGGACCCGGGCTCTCGCTCGTCGAGGTCCAGCAGAATCTGGACCTCACCTATCGCCTCTACGATTATGGCCGGCCGCGAGAGCTCCATCTCGAACAGGCGATCGACGCGGCCCGCGCGGAGCCGGCCCTGGAGGCCCGACCCACAAGGGAAATCGGGCCCGGCCGAAAGGGTCTCGCCCAGGGGCCTGCCTTTCAGGTCGAGCAGCTTGCCGGAGCCCAATCGGGGCAGCTGGACCCGCCGGACCGCGAATTATGGCTCATCGCGCTCGAGGGAGGCGGACAGGTCGCCGAACGCGATTTTGGCGCGGGCGAAGTTTGGTACCTCGACGAAGGTCACCCGCTGAAGCTCAATCCCGGCAGCAGGATCCTCATCGCTTATCCCGGGCAATTTCATTGCGAGGTGTGGCGGCCGGATTAGCCAGGGCGCACCCGCCAGGCGCGGTCATTCACTTCAATGGTCTCGCCGGCGCCCCGCCTATTGTCGCGCCATCGGGAACGTCCCGAATGACGGCGCTGCCTGCACCGACGATCACGTCGTTGCCGATCCTGACCCCCGGCGCGACCGAGGCGCCGACGCCGATCAGTGTCCGCTCTCCTATATGGACGTTGCCGCACAGCCGCGCTCCCGGCGCGATATGGCTGGAGCGGCCGACAAGGCAGTCATGATCGACGCTCGCGGCAGTATTCACTATCACGCCTTCCGCCAGCTCCGCCTCCGGGTTCACGATCGCCCCCGCCGCAAGAAAGCAGCCGCCGGCAAGGCGAGCGGTCGGGCTGACGATGGCGGAAGGATGAATCACCGTGGCCAGCGTCCTGCCCTCACCCTGGATCCAATCGACCAGCGCGGCACGCGGCGCGTTGCCGCCGATCGCCGGCATCACCGCAACCTGCGGCCAGCCCTGGGCAAGCCAGGATCGCCCTCCAGTGACGGGCAGACCCAGCAAGGACCGCTGCTCGGCATCTTCGCTGTCGTCCAGGATCGTGAGGTCGGCCTCGCCATTTCGAGCGAGAATGGCGTCGAGCACGACCTTGGCATGGCCCCCGCAGCCGAACAGGATCAGTCGGTCCATGACGTTTCATTAGCTGCAAGCGATCGGCCGGGCCAGTATCGCCCGCGAGCCGGTTCGGAAGCGGACAGGCTTGCGAGCGGGACTATCGCGCGCTCGGGTCGCCGTCGGCACGAAGCGCGTCGACGAGCGACTTGATCTCCTGGCTGCGACCCCGCGGCAGGACCAGAACCGCCTCGGGCGTGGCGACGACGATCAAATCCTCGATTCCGAGCGCGGCAATGCTCACGCCTTCGCCCTGGACGAGGCAATTGCGGACATCGCTCAGGACGGCCTTGCCGGAGACTCGATTTCCGGACTCGTCCCCGGGCAGAAGATCGAACAAGGCATCCCAGCTGCCGATGTCGGACCAGGCCATCGATACCGGGACGACGGCCACCCGCTCCGCCTTTTCCAGCACCGCATAATCGATCGAAATGGCCGGTGAGGAGGAGAAGGCCGATTCTTCGATGGCCAGGGCGTCGCCGGCTTCGGAGCCCGCGCGATAGGCCTCCGACGCCGCCTGGAGCACGTCAGGTGCATATTGGCGCAACGCCTCGAGCATCGCGCCGGCGCGGAAGAGGAAGAGGCCCGCATTCCAGTAATATTCCCCGGAAGCGACGAACGCCTCGGCCGTCCTGAAATCGGGCTTTTCGCAGAATTGGGCGGCGGCGAAGCCGCCCTCGATCATGGCGTCGCCGCGCCTGATATAGCCGTACCCCGTCTCCGGGCTTTGCGGCTCCACGCCGAAAGTGACCAGCCAGTCGTCCTGCGCCAGCTCGAGCCCCGTCTCGATCGCATGGCGGAGATGTTCCGGTGCGCCGATGAAATGGTCGCTCGGCATGACAAAGAGGATTTCGTCGGCGCCGCAGGCAAGAGCGGCCAGCGCAAGCGCGGGCGCCGTGTTCCTTCCCGCCGGCTCCAGGATCAGGCGTCTTGGCTGAATGGAGATGGCGCCCAGCTGAGCCTGAACGTCGTCGGCGTGACGGACGTTGGCGACGATGATCGGAGGCCCCGCCCGATCCCAGCCGGCAAGCCGCTCCGCCGTCATCTGAAGCATCGTATGGTCGCCGGTCAGGGCAAGCAGCTGCTTGGGCCGGGCGGACCGTGAAAGCGGCCACAACCTTGTGCCCGCGCCGCCCGACATGATCACGGGAACAATCCTGGTCTCTTCCGGCATTCGGCTCCATCCCCGCCCGCTGAACGGCACCCTCTAGAGCCTGATAAAGGGAGGGGGAAGCGCCTTGCTCCGTCGCTGGCCAGTGAATCCGGCGCCCGATCAAAGCTTTGTGAAATGGGCGCGGCTCGGCTCGTGCCGGGCATTTCGGTGGGACCGCCGGCCGAGAGCAAGTTTCCGGGTGGCAAAAACGGGCGGTGCGGCTATTCGCTCGCTCTCCAGGGAGGAATTGCCTTGATGATCAAGGGCTATTTGAAATGGCTCAGCCCCCGCTTGCAGATGTTCACGGGTGCTCACGAGCTTAACAAGGGCGCCGCCATCGCGCAGGCGGCCGAGTATCGACAGCTCAAGTCGCTGGTCGCCGAGAAGAGCCCGGGCAACCTCGCCTGCAGCGGGTTCAAGGTCTATTCGCAGAACGACGAGGACGGCATCATCGAGGAGATCTTCCGGCGCGTCGGCGGCGATCGCACCTTTCTCGAGATCGGCGTCCAGACCGGGGTCGAATGCAACAGCCTCTATCTGCTCCTGAAAGGCTGGCGCGGCTGCTGGATCGAAGGCAACGCCCGATCCGTCGAGGCGATCGGCCGAACCCTTGGCGGCACGGCCTTCCCGCCTCGTTTCCAGGCGATCAGCTCATTCGTCACTCGGGGTAATATCGCCTCGCTCTACGATCAGGCGCGGAGCTTCGTCGGCGCTCCAGAAATCGACTTCTTCTCGCTCGACATCGACGGGAACGATCTCCACGTCATGACGGACTTGCTGGACGCCGGCGCCCGTCCCCGGATCGTCTGCGTCGAATATCAGGCCAAATTCCCGCCGCCGGTCAGCCTCACGATCCGCTACGCCGACGATCATGTCTGGGACGAGACGGACTATATGGGTTCGAGCCTGCAG
>CBIGXQ010000123.1:0-6685 GCA_966193865.1 uncultured Sphingosinicella sp.
CCCCAATCCCCAGTCCCCAGTCCCACTTCCAACTTAAAAAATCTGATTCGCCCGCTTGCCCTTTTCGCGCCGGGCCGCTTAAGCCTGTCCTCCCATGGCGCGGTTCATTTTCATCACCGGCGGCGTGGTCTCATCGCTTGGCAAGGGCCTGATGGCGGCGTCGCTCGCGGCGCTGCTCCAGGCGCGCGGCTTCAAGGTGCGGCTACGCAAGCTCGATCCCTATCTCAACGTCGATCCGGGGACGATGTCGCCCTATCAGCATGGCGAGGTCTACGTCACCGACGACGGCGCCGAGACCGATCTCGATCTCGGCCATTATGAGCGCTTCACCGGGGTTCCCGCCCGCCAGTCCGACAATGTGACTTCGGGTCGGATCTACCAGGGAATCATCCAGCGCGAGCGGCGCGGCGACTATCTCGGAGCGACCGTCCAGGTCATTCCCCACGTCACCAACGCCATCAAGGATTTCATCCGCGGCGACATCTCGCCCGATTGCGATTTCATCATCTGCGAGGTGGGGGGCACCGTCGGCGACATCGAATCGCTCCCCTTCATCGAGGCGATCCGACAGTTTCGCAACGAGATCGGCCGCGACCGCACCTTGAGCATCCACACGACTCTCGTGCCCTACATCGCCGCCGCAGGTGAGCTGAAGACCAAGCCGACCCAGCACAGCGTGCGCGAGCTCACCAGCCTCGGCATCCAGCCGGAAATCATCGTCACGCGATGCGATCGGCCGCTCCCCGAGAGCGACCGCGATAAGATCGCGCTGTTCTGCAACGTTCGCCGGGAGGCCGTCGTCCCCGCGCTCGACGCCAAGAGCATCTACGCCGTTCCAGCCCAATATCACGAAGCCGGCCTCGACGCCGAGGTGCTGAACGCCTTCGGAATCGCCGATGCGCCCGAACCGAGCATGGCCCGGTGGGAGGACGTCCTCGACCGTCTGTTCAATCCCGAAGGCGAGGTCACGATCGGCGTCGTCGGGAAATATGTCGGGCTTCAGGACGCTTATAAGAGCCTCACCGAAGCTCTGGTCCATGGCGGACTCGCCAACCGGGTCAAGGTCAACATTCGATGGCTCGACGCCGAATTGTTCGAGCATCCCGATGCCGAGGTCGCGGCCACCCTCGAGCCCTGCCACGGGATTCTCGTCCCCGGCGGCTTCGGCGAGCGCGGCACCGAGGGCAAGATCGCCAGCGTCCATTTCGCCCGGGAGCGGCGGGTCCCCTATTTCGGCATCTGCCTGGGCATGCAGATGGCCTGCATCGAGGCGGCCAGGCACACTGCTGGAATCGAAGGCGCGGGGAGCAGCGAGTTCGGCGACACCGAGGAGCCCGTCGTCGGCCTCATCACCGAATGGATGAGCGAGGAGGGGCTTCAGCGGCGCGAGGCCAATGGCGATCTCGGCGGCACGATGCGGCTCGGCGCCTATGAGGCGAAGCTTGTCGGCAACAGCGTCGTTCGAACCATCTACGGCACCGACACGATCAGCGAGCGCCACCGTCACCGCTACGAGGTCAACGTCCATTACAAGGAAAGGCTGGAGCAAGGCGGCCTCGTCTTTTCCGGAATGAGCCCCGACGGCGAGCTGCCCGAGATCATCGAGCGCCCGGACCATCCCTGGTTCATCGGAGTCCAGTTCCACCCCGAGCTCAAGTCGAAGCCGTTCGACCCGCATCCGCTGTTCGCGTCGTTCATCGAGGCGGCGGTGAAGCAGAGCCGCCTCGTCTAGAAGCGGGGCCCCTATGTGTGCGTGTGGGCCGTCCTTCCGCATTCTTGACGGTGGGCAGCCAAGCCATTGTCAAAGGCTCGATTTTCTGCGCACCTCGGGCCGATGATCCTCTCATCCTTTCTCGGCCTCGTGCTTCTCGCCCAGGCCGCCGCCGCCTCTCCCGAGCAATTCTTCGTCGGCCGAACCCAGGGAGAAGGCACGGTCCGGGTGATGCTTTCCGGAAGTCACGCGGTTCGCGTCCACAGCCGCGGTCGAATGGACGCCGCCGGCGCCCTCGTCCTCGACCAGCGGGTGGAGGAGGAAGGGAAGCCGGCGCGCGATCGCCGCTGGCGCCTCGTTCGTGCGGGGCCGAACCGAATCACCGGCACCCTCAGCGACGCACGGGGCCCCGTGACCGGCGACATCGACGGTAACGTCCTCCACCTTCGCTATCGAAGCCGCGAAGGACCTTCGGTCGAGCAGTGGATCACGTTCCAGCCCGGGGGGCGCACCGCCAGCAACAGGATGACCTTCAAGCGCTTCGGACTGACCGTGGCGACTGTCGATGAAGTGATCCGAAGGGCGGATTGATTCGCAGGCGAGTCGTCCAGACTCGACCGACGGCGACCTGATCGTGAAGGCGTTTGGAAGAGGCGGCCGGGAACGATGCTCATCATCCAGCATATCTGGACGAAGTGGACGAAGCGCTCCCGCGGCGCGGATTCACCCGTTCAGCGGCCGCGAATGGGCGATGCCTATCCGCTTCCGCTGGTCACGGAGGCCGACGGAGTCGTCAGGCACGAAATCCGGGCCCTCGAACGGGAGAATTTCGACCTCGTCGAGGAATCAGGCCCGGTCAGCCGCGATGAATGGGAGCGCCTTCAACCCTATCGGGACAACGCGCTCGACTGGCGCTGGTGGGGAGACCGGGCCGACATCATCCTTCGCAAGCCGTCCGAACATCGACAGCAGACGAAATGGCCTGCCTTTCTGCCGACGCCGCTGTTCATCCTGCAGGAAGGGGAGACGGCACGGATCGAATGGAACGGGAGATTCGTCTCTTCGATGTCGGGCCACAACCGGTCGACCTATTACGAGCAGCACCTCTACTGGCTGGCCGTGACAAGCGAGCCCCGGGAGCGGCTGTTCCTCGATGCCGATCCGAAAAAGTCGATCGACTTGCGCACCGAAATCTACTGAACCGCGGCCGGGCCGGGGCCCGACGACACGCGCGCGCTCAGGCGGGGCCGGCGGCGTCCATCCAGGGCGGGTTGGGGATCTCCTCGGTCGCCTGGAACAGATAGCGCGACCAGCGCTCCGAAAGATCGTCGAAATAGGGATCGTCCTCCTCGATCCGGCGGGTCAGCAGGGGCGCCTGGCGATCGCGCGGCATGACGACGAGATCGAGCGGGCGAGCGACGCCGAGATTCGATCGCATCGCGCTGTCGAACGACAGAAAGCCGAACTTCATCGCCTCGTGGAGCGGAGTCGCATAGGTGAGCCCACGGTCGAGGATCGGCTTGCCATATTTGGTCTCGCCGATCTGCAGGAAGGGGACCTCAGGCGTGCATTCGATGAAATTGCCGGCGCTGTAGATCAGGAAGAGGGAAGGGGGACCGGTCCCGATCCTGCCGCCGAGCAGAAGCGACACCCAGCTTTCGATGTTGATCGCCCGAAGCGCCTGGCCGACCGTGGCATTGGCCATCTGGATCGCTTCGCCGACCAGTTGGGCCGCGCGGAACATCGAGGAACAGTCGGCGAGGGTGCGGTTCAGCTCGCCTGGCGGAATGTCGCCCGGAGTGCCGCTGCTTCCGGGTGGAGGCAGGCCTTCCTGGAGCAGTCCGATCACCGACTGGCTCATCGACAGGCTGCCGGCGGTGCAGGCGAAGATTTTGCGATTGGGCTCGTCGGCGAGCGTGTGAAGCTTCTTGAAGGACGAGAAATTGTCGACTCCGGCATTGGTGCGCGTGTCGGCGATCATGATCAGGCCCGCATCGAGCATCATGCCGAGGCAATAGGTCATCGCCGGGCAAACTAGCCGCAATCCCGATTGTTTCCCACCTTCGCGAATCGGTTGAGCGCAAGGCGATATCGTTTCGCCACGGAGACGAGCGCAGCGGCGCCACGGAGCGGAACGCGGCGCTCGGGCTGGACGTTCTTCCATCGTGTCAAATCCGGCACTTTGAGAGGAGATTTCACGTGCAGGAACGCAACGATCAGAACCGCGACCGGCAACGGCAACAGGACCAGAGCGGCGGGCGCGACCGTCAGCAACAGCAGCAGGGCGGTCAGGACCGTCAGCAGCAACAGCAGGGCGGCCAGGGCCAGCAGGGCTCAGAGCGCCAGCAGCAGCAGGGCGGTCAGGGCCAGCAGGGCCGCGAGCGCCAGCAGCAGCAGGAAAATGAAGGCGGATCGAGGCAGCAGGGCGGCCAGTCCGATTTCGAGCGTGAAGGCCGCAGTGGCATGAGCGGCGGCCAGGGTGGCCAGCAGCAGGGCGGCCAGGGCCAGTCCGGTTTCGAACGCGAACGCGAAGGCGGCGGGATGAGCGGCGGCCAGGGTGGCCAGCAGGACCGTCAGCAGCAGCAGTCCGAGCCGGGACGTCAGGGCGGTCTTGGCGGAAGCCAGGGCGCCGAGCCGAGAAGGGAGAAGGACAGCGATCAGCAGCGCTGATTGCGATCCGGTATCGAAAAGGAGAGGGCCGCGTCTTCGGGCGCGGCCCTTTTCATGTCGGCGGCTGTTGCGGCGCTATTTGGCGGCGAACTGGCCGGTCTCGGCGCCGAAATGCTCGCGCGCATAAGTCCGGGCTGCGTGAGCGCTCCGGAAATCTTCCTGTACCGGGGTCGCCGTCACCAGCGGATAGCCCTGGCTGTTGTAGCGGGTTTCGCGAACGGTCAGGCGGAACCGCCCGTCATCGCCCTTCGCGATCAGATAGGGTTTGGGAATCTCTCTCGACATTTGATGGTCTCCGAAAATGCAAAGACCCTCCTCCGCGGACGGAAGAGGGCCGGTGGTTATCCCAGCAGCTCGGCGACGATGCGCCTGAGCTCGAAGCTGGAAAGGGTGGGTGCGCGACGTTCGCCGGACCCGTCCGAAAGCAAGGCCTTCGGTAGGTGAAGCTTGGGCCGCGTCGACCCGATCGTCTCTATGTTCATTTCACTCTCTGGCGGAATTTTCCGCCGTTTCATCAATCGTCATCATGTTTCGGCTCAACGCCGGAACTGCCCGCGTCGCGGGCCTCCGGTCGGGCCGCCGGGAGTCTTTTCCCGGAAAATGATCCTGCCTTTCGACAGATCATAGGGCGTCATTTCGACGTGGACCCGGTCGCCCACCACCGACTTGATGCGGAAACGCCGCATCTTGCCGGCGGTGTAGGCGATGATCCGATGCTCGTTGTCGAGCATGACGCCAAAGCGGCCGTCGGGGTAGATCTCGTCGATCAGCCCTTCGACGACCAGCAGTGCCTCCTTCGCCACGCTTTAGGAAGCGTCGCTCAGATTGCTGGCCGAAACCTTGCCGTCACGGCCGGTCTCGAGCTCGTAGCTCAGCTTCTGGCCTTCGCGCAGGCTGGACATTCCGGCCCGCTCGACGGCGCTGATGTGGACGAAGGCGTCCTTGCCGCCGGCTTCGTTGGTGATGAAGCCGTAACCGCGGTCGGTATTGAAGAATTTAACGGTACCGATAGCCATGATCGGATCCTTTCATGCAAAAAATGCCCGCGCGCGAACGGCGCGGCGGGGCCGGTGTAGCTCGAAAGGGAAAAGAGAAGCCCGAAGGCGTCAGTCTCGCTCGCAGGCGACGTCAGCCAGAGCGATATAGGGGGGTAGCCGTTAATTTACAATGCGGGAAATCTGAACGGGGGTCCGATCGCAACACCTATGCCAACGGGGGCCGCGCTATCCCTAATGCAACCCCTTATCCTCGCCCGTGACCTCAGATTGCGGGACAGCCTGGTTTGTAGCTGATTAGATGACCAGGAAGTCGGACGCAGTCAGGACCGGAAGATCGTTGAAATCTGCGATCAGAACCTGCGTCCCTGCTCCACTACCATCCGCATCGTAGAAGAGTTCTCCTGTGAGGTTGTTGTAGACTATGCGGTGGGCTGCGGTTGTCGCAGTTCCTGTCGCGAAAGCGGAAGCCGACAGAGGACCGTCCGCCAGCGCTGTGTACGCGGAGTTATCAAAGATGATTTTGTCAACGCCATGCTCGAAATCCATGATCAGATCGACAGGGTCGGATGTCCGATCGTAGATGAATTGGTCCGTGCCCTGACCTCCGTAGAGCGTGTCGTTGCCGCCATTTCCGCGGATTATGTCATTTCCTGAACCACCGTAAATGATGTCGCCGTCCTGATTCCCGAAAATGGTGTCGTTGCCGGATCCACCGTAGATAGTATCTCCGTCAGCCTGACTGTTGGACGTTGTGGGGTCAAATCCATAGATCGTGTCGTCTCCGGCCCCGCCGTAGATTGTGTCGCCAGCCTGTCCTCCCATAAGGGTGTCGTTGAATTGACTGCCTGCCAGTGGGCTTTGATTGCCATTCACACCTGAGGTCATGATCACAGCGCTTGGCTGGTTGGCGACTTCGTCAAAGTCATTCAGTTCGCCCTCGTCGACGTCGTTGATCGCGATGACGAACGACTGGCTGGAGGTCGAGCCGTCGGCCGAGGTGGCGGTGACCTCGATCGTCAGGCTGGCGCCGACCAGCTCGCGGTCGATCGCGCCTGCGACCGTGACGATGCCGGTGACGCTGTCGATGGCAAAGAGGCCGCCGGCGCTATCGGTGAGGCTGTAGCTGACGGTGTTGGTGGTCGCGTCGGCGTCCGAAGCGAAGGCGGTCACGCCGACGACCGTGCCGGTGGCGGCGTTCTCGTCGACCTGGTTGGCCGCGGCGTTGTTGTCGACGACCGGTGAAACGTCGAACTCGTCGACGTCGTTGATCGCGATGACGAACGACTGGCTGGAGGTCGAGCCGTCG
>CBIGXQ010000124.1:0-6668 GCA_966193865.1 uncultured Sphingosinicella sp.
TCGAACAGGATCGTTCGGGCACTATCGTCGCGCACCATCGACTGGATCCAGAAGAAGGAGGCGATGCGGGCGCCGCGAGTGACCGGTTCGACCCGGTGGAGGCTCGACGACGGGTAGAGCAGCAAATGCCCGGCCGGCAGCCTCGCGGAATGGACGCCGAGATTGTCCTCGACGACCAGCTCGCCGCCTTCATAGGCGCCGGGATCCTCGAGAAAGAGGGTCGCCGAAAGATCGGTCCGGACGCGGAATTCGCTGCCTCGGTGGATCCGTACCGCATTGTCGACATGGGTGCCGAACGCCTCACCGCCCTGATAGCGGTTGAACAAGGGCGGGAAGATCTTGAGCGGAAGCGCCGCGGCGATGAACAAGGGCGAGCGCCCGAGCGCCTCGAGGATGATACGGCCCGCCTCGCGTGCCTCGACACTGTCCTCGGGAAGCTGGCAGTTGCGCTTGGCGAGCGCGGACTGGGGCCCCGAAGTGGCATTGCCGTCCCGCCAGTCGCCGGCGTCAATGATCGCCCTGACTCGCGCCACCTCCTCGCTGGCGAGCAAATCAGGGATGGCGATCATCATGAGCCGGCCCTTTCGAGGTCAGAAACTGTAGAACAGGCTGAGCACGGCCGATCGGTCCTCACCAGGCATCGCCCAGCCACCCGTGATCGCGCCGCTGGTCGAGTTCACATTGTTGCGGACATTGGTGAAATAGCGTTCGTTGGTAAAGTTCTGGACGTTGAGCTGCGCGGTCAGGCCGTTGCCGAAGGCATAGGAGGCGAAGGCGCGGTGGATCAGGAAATCGTCGGCGAAATATTGGGTGCGCTGAAGCGCCGTGCGCTGATGAGTGGCGAAAGCGCCCTGATAGGTGAGGCCATAGCCCAGCTCCAATCCGAACGGCAGCCGATAGGTGGTGAACAGGCTCGCCGAATGTGGCGGAGTCTGGACGAGCCGGTCGCCGTGCTGGGGATCGACCAAGGTCGCGCTGTTCGTGCAGCCGGCCGCTCCCGGGCTGCCGAGGCAGAAATCGGAGACGCTCTGGAGCACCTCGCTGTCGAGATAGGTGTAGTTGGCGAAGATCGTCCAGGCGGGGGTGAGCGAGCCGCTCGCGCCGAGCGCGAGCCCGTCGACCCGCGCACGCCCGTCCAGCACCTGGAACGAAGCCGGTTGCGACGGATCGTTGGAGGGCACCGCGAAATTGGTCCGCTCGTTTCGGAACAGGGCTGCGGTCACCAGCAATCGGCGGCCGAACAGCTCGGCCTTGCCGCCGATCTCCAGGTTCCGGGCCGTCTCCGGAGCGACGGCACAGGGATCGGCCGCGCCCGGAGCCGCGATGATTCCGCAGCCGAGCCTCACCGATTCCGACGAGGGCGTTCGGGCATTGGCATAGGAAATGTAAAGGCTGGTCCGAGGCGTCGGCTTGAACACGGCGCCGGCGCGATAGGAAAAGAGCGTCTCCTCGCTTCGCTGCGTCGCCTGCTGGGCCGGACTCAGGGGATTGGTCCCGGGCGGAACCACGGCCAAGGCGAGATTGCGGAACAAGGCGTCGTTCCGCTCGAGCCGGACTCCGGCGTTGAGCTCGAACCGTTCGCCGATCTCGAGCGTGTCGAAGGCGTAGATCGCCTGATTGTCGGAGCGCCCGCGCTGGCGCGAGGTCACCGTATGGTTGATCGGGCCGGTATAGATGGCGCCGGGATTGGCGATATTGTCGATCGGCAGCGGCGTGAAGGCCGAGCCGTTGGCGTTGCGGGCAAGCTCGGCGGTCTCGATCCGGTAATCTTCCCACGACAAGGACGCGCCGACGACGAGGATGTTGTGAAGATCGCTTCCCTCGCCGGTTTCGATCGTGACGTCGGTCTGGTTGTGGACAAGGGTGTTGAGCTGGTCGCGGACCCTTCCGTGCGGGCCGGTCGGCTGGAAGAATCCGGGAGCGAGACCGGCCGGACAGGCCAGACCCTGGGTGGCGGTCGGCCCGGCGGGAACCGGCTGGCGCCCAGTCGTCGACAGGCAATAGACACCCTGGGGAGCGCTTGCGACGGTGACGGCATCGACCCGCTGCCAGCGGGTGAGATTGCGGACCGAGACCGCGGTGCTGAACTCGTGCCGAAAAGTGGCGGTGAGCCGGTCGACCGCCAGCTCCTGGGAGTCGAGGTTGCGATAGCCGAAATAGTCGCTGTCGTCGGCTTCGGGCAGCGGGCCGTCGTTGATCTGATTGCGGAAATAGGGAACGCCGTAGAGCGGCGTGTTGTCGTCCTCCTGGTGGACGAAAGCCAGGGTGAGACTGGTCGGCCTGTCGATCCCGACCGTGATGGCAGGCGCTACGCCCCAACGCTCGAAATTTTCGAAGTCGCGTCCCGGATAATCGTTGCGATGCGCCATCGCGTTCAACCGCACGGCGACCAAATCGCCGAGCCGATGGTTGGAATCGACGGTGGCGCGGTAATAATCGTCGGTGCCGATGCCGGCGGAAAGGATCGTCAGCTCCTCCGGCTGCGGCACCTTGGACACGAGGTTGATCGTCCCGCCGACCGATCCCGATCCGTTGAACACCGAATTGGCGCCGTTATAGACCTCGATCTGCTGGAGATTGAACGGATCGGTGCGGCTGTACTGGGCGCTGTCGCGAACGCCGTCGACGGTGATGTCGTTGCTCGCCGAATAGCCGCGCAGGTTGATCGCGTCGCCATAGCCGCCGCCGCCCTCGCCGGCGCCGAAGGTAATCCCCGGGACGGTGGTGAGAGCGTCGCGAAGGGTCAGCAAATTCTGCCGGCGAAGCGTCTGATCGGAGATGACGGTGACGGTCTGAGGGGTGTCGACGACGTCGCTGGTCGCCTTGGGCGATTCGAGCGCCTCGGCGCCGAGCTCGCCCGTGATGATGATCTCACGGTCCGAGCGCTGCTGCACGTCCGTCTGGGCGGAATCCTCGCTTGCGAGAGCGGGCGACGACAGGAAGCCGACGCAACCGAGCGCCAGCGTGAACGAGGTCCTCGCCTTGCCGGCGCCGACAGTGGAAACGATCACGCAATAGCCCCTTGTCATCGCGCCGGTTCGCCCGGCTGCCTGAGTCGCTATTGCAAGTCATTCGCAACTAAGTCAATACGGATGCGAACCGTTCGCAACATCGACGAAAGCGGCGCGAAGCGACGCCATTCGCTCGGTCGAGCGGTGCGCTTGCTGAGGCTGATGGCTCAGATACCGGCGGTGTAGACGTCGCAGGCGGCGGGATCGCCGCCCTGGAAGCCCCGCATCAAGGCTTCCTGGCGCTGCGCCGAAGTACCGTGAGTGAAGCTTTCCGGGACCACCCGGCCCTGCCCTGCCCGCTGCAGGGTATCGTCGCCGATCGCCGCGGCGGCGGTCATTCCTTCCTGGATATCGCCCGCCTCGAGCGTGCTCCGCTCGCGCGCCGCCCAGACGCCGGCATAGCAATCGGCCTGCAGCTCCATCCGGACCTGGAGGGCGTTCGCCGCCGCTTCCTGGCCGACCGCCTGCTGAGCCTGGCGGATCTCGCCCGCCGTGCCGGTGAGGGTCTGGACGTGATGGCCGACCTCATGGGCGACGACATAGGCCTGGGCGAAGTCACCGGGAGCTCCGAGACGTCGAGCGAGCTCATCGAAGAAGCTGGTATCGAGATAGATGCCCTGGTCCGACGGACAGTAAAAGGGGCCCATCGCCGACTGGCCATAGCCGCAGCCGGTCGGCGCTCCGCCCTGATAGAAGACGAGCCGGGGCGGCCGGTAGGTCTGACCGGCCGCGGTGAACAGGGCGCCCCACTGGTCCTCGCTCGAAGCGAGCACCTGGCACAGGAACCGCCTCTGCTCGTCGACGCTGCAGACCTGCTCCGCCGACTGGCCGTTGCTTCGCTGCTGCGGCGCCACCGCCTGCTCGCCGCCGCCGGAAAGGCCGAGCGGATTGCCGCCGAAAAGCATCATGACGATGACCAGGACGACGACTCCGCCAATCCCGAACCGGCTGAAGACGAGGCCGAGGAGCATTCCCGCGCCGCCGCCCAGGCCGCCACCGCCCAAGCCGCTTCGGCCGCCTTCGCGAAACTCGACATTCTCGCTCGTCCTGCGTCCGCCGAAGCGCATCGGGAATTCCCCCTGCTGGATGGAAGATTACGCGAACAGAATGTTCGGCGAGACTTGCGGTTGCATTCGACCTGGTCAAGCGCGAAAGGCGTCCCATTCCTCCACCTGAAGGTGCGTTCATGTTGCTCCAGGACAAGACTGCGCTCGTCACCGGCTCGACCTCGGGCATCGGCCTCGCCATCGCCCGCGCCCTCGCTGCGGAAGGCGCACATGTCATCCTCAACGGCTTCGGCGACGAAGCGGAGATCGAACGGCTAAGGGAGGAGCTGGGCGCCCGCTACAGCGACGCCGATCTCACCAGGCCGGAAGCGATCGAGCGGATGATGGAGGAGGCCGGCCCGGTCGACATCCTGGTCAACAATGCCGGCACCCAGTTTGTCGCGCCGATCGATCAGTTCCCGACCGACCGCTGGGACCTGATCATCGCCCTCAACCTTTCCGCCGCCTTCCACACCATCCGCCTCGCTTTGCCCGGGATGAAGGCGAAAGGCTGGGGCCGGATCATCAACACCGCTTCGGCGCACAGCCTAGTCGCAAGCCCGAACAAGGCGCCCTATGTCGCCTCCAAGCACGGCATTGCCGGCCTCACCAAGGCGGTGGCGCTGGAGACGGCGACGAGCGGGGTGACGATCAACTGCATCAGCCCCGGCTACGTCTGGACGACGCTGGTGGAGAACCAGATCCCGGACACGATGAAGGCGCGCGGCCTCAGCCGCGAGCAGGTGATGAACGACGTCCTCCTCGCCGCCCAGCCGACCAAGCAGTTCGTCACCGTCGACCAGGTGGCGGCGCTGGCGCTTTTCCTGTGCCGCGACGAAG
Source organism: uncultured Sphingosinicella sp. (assembly GCA_966193865.1). Taxonomy (GTDB): domain Bacteria; phylum Pseudomonadota; class Alphaproteobacteria; order Sphingomonadales; family Sphingomonadaceae; genus Allosphingosinicella. Next base: position 4,898 of record CBIGXQ010000124.1, read on the forward strand.
CCAGCGCGATCACCGGCGCGAACCTCAGCATGGACGGCGGCTGGACGGCGCAGTAGCGTCCGGCGCAGGAGCGCGCCGGCGAAGCCTGCCGGAACAATGGCGGTTCGTGGCGTATTGCGCGTTCCTTCAGCTCGAGCGAGGCGCCGTTGGACGAATCCCTCTCAACGACACGACGCAAGGCCCTGGCGGCCTGGCTCGTCCACGCCTTCACCGCGAGCGGAGTCGTCATCGCCTTGCTCGCCCTGCTCGCGGTCGAGCGAGGGGAGTTCCGGCTGGCCTTGCTGTGGCTGATGCTCGGCCTCGCCATCGACGCCGTCGATGGATCGCTGGCGCGTTGGGCGCGGGTCAAGGAGCGGGCGCCGAGAATCGACGGCGACACGCTCGACCTCATCATCGATTATCTCACCTATGTCTTCGTACCGACGCTTCTGATCGTCCGGACCGGCGTCCTGCCTGAGCGGCTGGCCTTGTTCCTCGCCGCGTTGATCCTGGTCTCAGCGCTCTACAATTTCACCCGCCGCGACCTGAAGACGGCCGACAATTATTTCCGCGGATTCCCGGCCAACTGGAACGTCATCGCTTATTATTTCTTCGTCGCCGAGCCCGGACCGGCAGTGGCGGTGACGACGATCCTCGTCCTCGCCGCGGCGACCTTCGCGCCGATTCACTTCGTCCACCCGTTCCGGGTCCGCGATTATGGCCGCTGGCTGCCGATTCTCGCCCTTGCCTGGGCGGTCGCGACGGCGACCCTGCTCTGGCCCGATTGGGATCCGCCCGTCTGGCGTGCACTGCTCCTCCTGTCGCTGGTCAGCGCGGCGATCCTGGTCGGAATGGGGCTCTGGCGGACCTATCGCGGCCCTCGGACCAGTCCCGCATATTGAGCGGGAACGCGGATCGCTTTCGATTGTTAGAGTGCCGCAACAACCCTCAGGGAGCTCACCATGCGCCTCGGTATCAGTGTCGGCGGACTGATCATCATCCTCATCATCCTGTGGCTGCTTTTCGGCTAAGTCCCGGATCCTCTCTCCGAAGCAGCGATCGGCGGCGGCCAGGGCCAATGCGCGCCCGACGCCGCCGAGCGGGTGATTTTCGCCCCAAGCGAGACCAAAGTCAGGCGGCGCGTTCGAGGAAAGCCGTCTCGCGATCGACCCAGTGCTTGAAACTGGGCCGGCCGAGGATCCGGCCGACATAGTCCGTGATCTTCGGGTAGCGCGCCGGATCGATCGCGACGTTGATATGCTTGAAGTTGGCGAACGGGCTCGCCACCGAAATGTCCGCGAGGGTGAGCCGATCCTCGACCAGGAATCCGCTCGGCGGGATCACCCCTTCGAGATAATCGAGCAGCGGCGGCAGCTCCTCGCACTCCGCCTTGGCGGCGACCTCCTCGTCGCCCGGCTGGCCGAGGAAGCGCGGCGCCACCATCCGGTTGAAGAACATCTTGCCGCCGCAGGCGAACAGGATGGTGTCGGCATATTCGTCGAACCAGATCGCCCGCGCCCGCGCCCTCGGCTCGACCGGGATCAGGTTCGGCTCTGGCTTCACGGCCTCGAGATAGGTGATGATCGCCGTCGAATCGGAGATGGCGAAATCGCCGTCGCGAAAACCCGGCATCTTGCCGAACGGACTGGCTTCGAGAAATTCAGGGTCCTTGCTTCCGAGCCCGCTCGGCTTCAGCTCGATCTCGATGCCCTTCTCGGCGGCGAAGGCGAGCACCTTTCGGACGAACGGCGAAATCGACGAACCGTAGACGATCATGGCGGCTGCTCCCTGG
>CBIGXQ010000125.1:0-6599 GCA_966193865.1 uncultured Sphingosinicella sp.
AATGGCGCACCCAAGAGGATTCGAACCTCTGACCTCTGCCTTCGGAGGGCAGCGCTCTATCCAGCTGAGCTATGGGTGCCAGAGCCAGAGAGATGGGCGCTTAGCAAAGGCCCGGCAAGGGGGCCAGACCTAAGTTGACGCTGCCGTCACATCGAGGCGCGCTCGGCGATCGGGGGTTGATCTTGCCGGCATAAGGTGTCTGATCGCGCTCCCGTGAACCCCACACCGCCGAATCGAGATTTCGCCAGCGACGCGCGCATGCGCGCGATCGTCGATCGATTCCGCGGGCCACTGAAGAGCTATTTCAGGAAGCGGGTCTACGGCGCGGAGGAGGCCGAGGATCTCGTCCAGGACGTCTTCTGCCGGATTGCGGCCCAGGGCGACGCCGATCGGATGGAGAATCCCGAGGCCTATATCTTCCAGATCGCGGCCAATCTGCTTCGGGACCGGGCCCGCCGTGAGAGCACCCGGTCTTCGGCGATGCGCGAAATCGGGCACCGCACCGAAGATTTCGTTGAGGAACTTTCGCCGGAGCGCGTCTTACAGGGAAAGCAGGGACTGGCCGATCTCGATCGGGCACTGACGGAACTGCCGGCAAGGACTCGGATAATCTTCGTGCTGCACAGGTTCGAAGAACTGAAATATTCGGAGATTGCGCGGCGGCTCGATATTTCCGTCAGTAGCGTCGAAAAACATATGATGGATGCGATTCGGCATGTCGCGGCACGAATAAGGTGGAACGGAAGCAAGTGAAGGATACGGAGCATTCGATCGAGGCAGCGGCGGCCTATTGGTTCGCCAAGCGGCGCTCGGACTCCATCAGCCGCTCGGAACAAGCGCGCTTTCTTCGCTGGCTCAACCAGGATCCCGCTCATCAGGCCGCTTATTCGGAATATGAATCATTGTGGACCAGCATCGGCGCGGTCGCCGGCGACCCGGCGATCGTCGCGATGCGAACCGAGGCACTGGCCGCCGCGCCTCGACGGGCAATTCCCGGCTGGCGCGCGATGGGTGCCGTCGCGGCGACTTTTGCCGTCTTTCTGCTGGTCGGCGTCCTGCTGATGTCGAGGGGAGAGATTGGGGGGCCGGCGCCGGAACGGCAGATCGCCCAGTCCGACGCGCCCCGAATGCTTCGAACCGCCGTCGGCGAACGTTCCGCGGTGACGCTCGATGACGGCTCCGTCGTCGAGCTCAACACCGACAGCCAGCTCGTCGTCGATTATGGCGACCGCGTCCGAGCGGTCCGACTGATCCGCGGCCAGGCGATGTTCGAGGTGGCCCATGACTCCGCACGGCCGTTCGTCGTCGAAGCCGCGGGACAGCGTATCGTCGCGCTTGGGACGGCGTTCGACGTGCGCGTCGATTCCGACGGAATGCGAGTCACCCTGATCGAGGGTCGAGTCTCGGTCGAGCCGGTCGGCGACACGCCCCACGGCGTTCGCGCCACAAGGACGCTCGTCCCGGGCGAGCAGCTCGTTGCCCGTGCGGATCAGCCGATCGTGGTGCTGCCTGCCGACGTCCGGCAGGCGGTGAGCTGGCGCACCGGGCGACTGGCCTTTTCGGACGAACCGCTCGGCGAGGTGATCGAGGAGATCAATCGTTATTCGAACCGCAAGGTCGTTCTCGCCGATCCGAGTCTTGCCGAATTGCGGGTCAGCGGCGCCTTCCGCGCCGGATCCGTCGGCAGCTTCGCCACGGCGATGGAAACGGCCTTCCCCGTTTCCGCGGAAAGCCGCGGCAACGAGATCGTGCTGAGCTGGGAATAGGCTCCCATTTTCGGCTCCTCCCGATGATCACACTGCCGACCGCCCCAGCACAATTTATTTTTTGAGGGGTTTGGAACCCGGCGCGTCTTACTCACCATGACGGGTTGAACGGCGCCGTGCGCCAGTGGGGAGGAAGAATGAGTTTCTCGGGTTTGTTCAGGTCCGCGATGCTGTCCGGCGTCGCCATTGCCATCGTTGCTCCGGCCCCGGCCTTCGCCCAGTCGATCGCTTTCGACATTCCCGCCCGCGACCTCGATGGCGCGCTTCAGCAATTCGCGCTGACCAGCAATCGCGAGATACTCTATTCACCGGCGCTCGTCGCCGACCGCCGGTCACCCGGCGTGGTCGGCACGTTCACTCCGGAAGAGGCGCTCCGCCGGCTGCTGAGCGGAACCGAGATCAGTTTTCGCCGGACCTCGCCGGGCCTGTTCGTGCTCGAACGCGGCAACGGGCCGGCCATGGCCCGGACGACGGCCGCCTCGCTCCAGACCCCGATGTCGGCCCGGCCGACCGCCTCGGCTGGAGCCGCGATCGGCGACGCTATGCTGAGCGGGACGGTGTTCGACGAGACCACCGGCACGCCGATCGCCGGCGCTAGAGTGACGATCGAGGGCACGGACCGTTCTGCGGTGACCGACTCGCGAGGCGTCTATCGCTTCCCCGGGATCGGCGCCGGCGAGCATGTCGTCGTCCTCGACTATCTCGGCGACGCTCCACAGCGGCAGTCGGTCACCGTCGCTTCGGGCGCTTCGACGACGGCCGATTTCGTCCGGGGCGTGGCCGACCAGGATACGATCGTCGTCCTTGGCTTTAACAGCGCCATCCAGGCCGGGCTGAACCAGCAGCGCACCGCCCCGAACAACTCGACGGTGGTGTCGGAAGATCTGCTCGGCGGCTTCCCGGCCGAAACCGTGTCGGAGGCGCTTCGGCGTGTTCCCGGGGTCGCCTTCGGCCGGGCCGAGGACAGCGGCGAAGGATCGAAGATCACCGTCCGCGGATTCAGCTCAGAGGCGATCAACGTCCAGGTCAACGGGCTCGAGCTTCAGGGGACCAATTTCGAGCGGACGATCGACCTGTCCGGCTATCTCGCCGACAATATCCAGACGATCACCATCCACAAGTCGCTGCTCCCGAGCCACGAGGCGACCGGCTCCGGCGGCCTCGTCGAGATCGAGACCCGGTCGGGCCTCGATTATGGCGATTTCCATTTCAGCGCGAGCGTCGAAGGCGAACGCGCCCTGGACGACGGCTTCGGCCACGAGTGGCAGGCCAGCGGCACGATCGGCGGCAAGATCACCCCGAATCTCGGCATCGTCGGGAGCCTTTCCTACCGCGATACCAATCGCCGCAATTTCGACGTCAGCGTCCTGGACTTCCTCCCCGCCGTCATGCCTGCCGGCTTCACCAGCGTCACCTTCATCCCCGCGAGCCAGCAATTTCCGTTCGACGAGGAGATTAACAGCCGGCTGATCAACACCGGCAATTATACGGCTCGCGATCGCGACGAGACGACTCTCGCCGCCTCGGTGAACCTCGCCTGGGACATTGGCGATCATACCCGCCTGAGGCTCGATCTGCAGCGCAACCAGCGCCAGGCGACGACGCTCACGACCCGGTCCGGCGCGAGCTTCCTGACCCTTGGGGTCGACATGCCGATTCCCGAGCTGGGCGGTGAAGTCCGCCGCCGGACGGTATTGAACAGCTTCCGTCCGATCATCGCTTTGGCCGAGACGGACCTCGATCTCACCACCAACGTCGTCAGCCTTCGCGGTGACACCAATGTCGGCCGCTGGCAGTTTCGCTACAAGGCCGGCTATACCGGCGCTCGCTCCCAGTCCGAGAATTACGCGATCAACCTGCTCGGCCGGACCTTCACCAATATCCGCGATCTGATTGATCCGGCTGCTATCGTCCTGGCGCCCGACGATGATGCGGCGCGCACGATCCGGGTGATCGACGGCGGCTTCGTCAGCCTCCCGAACGGAGTACCGGTCCCGGCCTTCTCGCAGGCGGGCATCGACGCCTATTTGAACCCCTCTTCCTACCGGATAAACAACGTTATCCGGTCGATCACCGACAGCCCGACCGATGCGTGGATCGCCGAGGGCAGCGCCCGCTATTCGCCCGAAACCTGGCTCGATTATGTCGAGGTCGGCTTCAAATATGATCGCAGCGAGCGTTCCGCTCTCGACGACACCTTCGCGGTGACGACGTCGGCGTTGAGCAGCCTCAACACGTTCATCTCGATCGCCGGGCGGGACACGTTCCTCGACCAGATCGATCCTGCGCTTCTGATGGCCACGTCGCTGTCCCCGATCGGCCTGAATTTCGCCATTCCGAGTCTCGACGCGGGTGGCGCAGCGACCATTTTCGACGCGCTCGCCGGGCTTACCGCCGACGATCCTTCGACACCGTTCAACGAGGAGCGGTTCAGGTTCAACGATTTCAGTGCGCTGGACCCGATTTCCAGTCCGAGCGCGCTGAGTCCTGCCGAATCCGTCGAGGACCGGCTCGCGGGCTACCTCGAGACTCATGTCGAATTCGGTGATTTCGACGTCATCAGCGGCCTGCGGATGGAAAGGACGACCAGGACCGGGACGGCGATCACCGTTCCGAGCGTGACATTGCCCGTCGGCACGGAGCCGCGTGAGACGTTCATCGATGCCGGCCTGATCGATTTCGTCGACACGACCGCCGTCGATACGACGCTCACGCCGAGCCTGCTCATCAATTACCGGCCGCAGAGCAACATCGTCGCCCGGCTCGGCTACTTCCGGTCCACCGTCAATCCGAGCCTTCAGCAGCTTCGCCGCCAGACCCAGTATATCCTGAACTTCAGGACCAACCGGATGATCCTGCGCGAAGGCAATCCTGACCTTAAGCCGACGACGACCGACAATTTCGATCTCGATCTCGCTTATTATTTCCGCGACACGCCGGGGCTCGTCCGCGTCGGCGCCTTCTACAAGAAGACCAACAACAATTTCACCAACCTGCTGATCCAGGATCAGCCCGCCGACGTCCGCCAGCGCCTGGTCGATTATCTGCAGCCGCTCGCCGCAAGCCGACCCGATCTCCTCGCTTTCGACGAAGACACGGAGTTTCTCCTGTCCCGTCCGGTCAACGGCGAAGGGGGCGTGATCTGGGGACTCGAGGCGGAAGTCATCCGGCGCTTCGATTTCCTGCCCGGCTTCCTCGGCGGTTTCGGCGTGATCGGGAACGTCACCTATACGAAGGGCGATTTCCCGACTCTCGTTTCTGGCCGCAACGACGCCGGCGTCCTGACCAACTTCACGCTCGATCGTCCGCTCGAGGACCAGGCGGCCTGGGTCTATAACGCCGCGCTGACCTATGCCGGGGGCGGGTTCGAAGGACGGCTGATCTACACCCACCAGGACGTCACGGTCACGAGCTACGAGATCCACGATCTCAACACGGTGATCCCCTCTTATTCCACGCTCGACCTTCGCCTGAGCTACAATTTCAACGGGCCATGGGGCGGGCTGGTGACCTTGTTCCTGGAGGGCGACGATTTGCTCCATGACGCGAGCGATCCCGACATCCGATCGGCGACGGCGAGCACTCCGGGACGCGAAGACGGATTCTTCTTCCCGAATACGTTCCAGTTCAACGGGGGCAGGACGTTCACGGCGGGAGCCCGGGTCCGGTTCTGACCGGCTGCGCAGCCTTTTTTGAGTTCCAGGAGTATCGAATGAATCGCACTTTCGTTTCCGCGCTCGCGCTTGCCGCGGGCCTGGCTGCCTGCGCCCCGACCATGGCGTCCACCGAGAGAGCGAGTCCTTCCTCGGTCGCCGAAGCTTCCGCCGCAGCCCCGGCCGAAACGGTCTGGCCACACCAGGAAAGCGATCTGACCGCTGATCCCGCCGTCCGTTATGGCGTGCTTGCCAACGGGATGCGTTACGCCATCCGCCGGAATGCGACCCCTCCGGGAGAAGCGTCGTTGCGGCTCAGGATCGACGCCGGCTCGCTTTACGAGGCGGAGAACCAGCGCGGGGTCGCTCACTTCCTCGAGCATATGGTCCTGAACGGCACGACCAACGTGCCCGAAGGCGAGTTCGTCCGCCGGCTCGAGCGACACGGGCTCCGCTTCGGTCCCGATACCAACGCGTCCACCGGCTTCACTCAGACCGTCTACAAGCTCGATTTGCCCGAGACCGACTCGGAAACGGTGGATACCGCCTTGTTCCTGATGCGCGAAGTCGCAGACGAGGCGACGCTTGCCGCTTCCGCCATCGATAGCGAGCGCGGGATCATTCTCTCCGAGGAACGGACCCGGTCGACGCCATCTTTTCGAATGCTCGTCGATTCCCTCGCCTTCAACATGCCGGGCCAGCTGGCGCCCAATCGCCTTCCGATCGGAAGCACGGAAGTGATCAGAACCGCGCCGCGCGAGCGTTTCGTGGAGTTTTACGAAGCTTATTATCGGCCGGAGCGGGCGACGCTTATCGTCGTCGGCGACTTCGATGTCGACGCGATGGAAGCGAAGATCCGCAATCGGTTCGGAAGCTGGCAAGGCGAGGGCGAGGCGGGCCCCGAGCCCGACCTCGGAAGCGTGGCCGGGCGCGAGCCGGAGGCGCGGATCTTCGTGGAATCCGGTGTCCCGGAGCGCATTTCCCTGTCCTGGGCGAGCCCACCCGATCTCAGACCCGATACGCGCCAGAAGCGTTCGGAAGCCTTCGTTCGCCGGATCGGCGAGATGATCCTCGAGCGGCGGCTCGAGCGGATCGCCGCGACCATGACCCCGGCGCCGTTCATCGCCGCCGCCGCAAGTCATGGCAACCAGGCCGAAAGCATCCGTATCGCCCAGGTCTA
>CBIGXQ010000126.1:0-6586 GCA_966193865.1 uncultured Sphingosinicella sp.
GGGCCTCGTCGTCGAGGTAGACGGCGAAACTCATCGCCCCCACGTCGATTCAAGACGAGACCAACTGCTGGCTGAACGCGGCTTCACCACAATCCGCTTCACCAATGACGAAGTGATGTCCAATATGGACGGCGTGCTGACCCTCATCTTGCAAGCTCTGCGAACTCTCCCGGATCGATGGGCCGGTTCGTCCGCCCGCCCCACCCCCGACCCAGCATCGGGTGGACAGCGCCCCGCGCTGTCCAGGGCGTGCTGGGGGCATGCCCGACCCGCTGCTCCTGAAGGGGAGGGGCTTGAGTGATCATTATCGGCCTTGATCCGGGGCTTGGCTGCACCGGCTGGGGCGTCATCAGGGCAGAGGGCAACCGGCTCGGCCATATCGCCAACGGGCAGGTACGGACCGATCCGAAGCAGGCGCTGGCCGATCGGCTGGTGCGGCTCGACCAGGCGCTCGGCGAAGTGATCGAGGCTCACCAGCCGGCCGCCGCGGCGGTCGAGGAGGTGTTCCTCAACGACAATCCGCAATCGACGCTGAAGCTCGGCCAGGCACGCGGCGTGATCCTGCTCGCCGCCGCCCGGCGGGGCCTCGAGGTCGGCGAATATGCGCCTCGGCTGATCAAGAAGGCGGTCGTCGGAGTCGGCGGCGCCGAGAAGGCGCAGGTCCATGCGATGATCCAGCGGCTTCTTCCGGGCGTGAAGATCGGCGGCGCCGATGCCGCGGACGCGCTCGCCGTGGCAATCACTCACGCCCACCATCTCGCGAGCCGGCGGGCCCTGGGGAATGCGGCATGATCGCGAAATTGCGGGGTCTTCTCGACGGCTTCGGCGCCGAGCATGCCGTGATCGACGTCCAGGGGGTCGGCTATCTCGTCTCCGCCTCGACCCGGACCCTTTCGCAGCTCGGGGCGATCGGCGACGAGGTCGTCCTTCACACCGAGATGCTGGTGTCCGAGGATTCGATCCGCCTGGTCGGCTTCGCCACCGCCGAGGAACGCGACTGGTTCCGCCTCCTGACCTCGGTCCAGGGCGTCGGCAACAAGGTCGCGCTCGCCATCCTCTCGGCGCTTCCCGGCGACGACCTCCACCGAGCCATAGCCAGCGGCGACCATGGCATGATCTCTCGCGCCCAGGGCGTCGGCCCGAAGCTGGCGCAACGGATCGTCAACGAGCTCAAGGACAAGGCCGGCGGGATCGTTCTCGGTTCGACCGGCGGGGCACCGATTCCGCACGGCAGCCACAGCCAGGACGCGGTTTCGGCGCTTCTCAATCTCGGCTTTCGGCCCGCCGAGGCGTCCGCCGCCGTCGCCAGGGCCGAGAGTGAATTGGGGCCGGACGCGAATTTCGACGCGCTCGTGCGCGAGGCGCTGCGCAAGGCGGCGCGCTGACCCTGCCTTCGATGCGGCCCCGCCGCTGAAAGCTGTTCGACAGGAACGAGGCTTGCGCTATGGCTTGGGCGGTGGAGCAGGACCGCATCATCGCCGGCGACAAGAGGCCCGAGGATCTGGATTCGGCGCTTCGGCCGAAGACCCTCGACGAATTCGTCGGCCAGAAGGCCGCGAGGGAGAATCTTCGCGTCTTCATCGACGCCGCGAAAAGCCGCGGCGATCCGCTCGACCATGTCCTCTTCTTCGGTCCGCCCGGGCTCGGCAAGACGACTCTGGCACAGATCATCGCCCGCGAGCTCGGTGTCGGGTTCCGGGCGACCTCCGGGCCGGTGATCGCCAAGTCCGGCGATCTCGCCGCCATCCTCACCAATCTCGAGGATGGCGACGTCCTCTTCATCGACGAGATCCACCGGCTCAATCCGGCGGTCGAGGAGATACTTTATCCGGCGATGGAGGATCGGGTCCTCGATTTGATGATCGGAGAAGGCCCTTCCGCCCGGTCGGTGAGGATCGATCTGCCGAAATTCACTTTGGTCGGCGCGACCACCCGCCAGGGCCTCATCACGACCCCATTGCGGGACCGGTTCGGAATTCCGGTGCGGCTCAATTTCTACAGCGTCGAGGAGCTCGAGCAGGTGGTTCGCCGGGCGGCCCGTCTGCTCGGCCTGGCGCTGACCGAGGACGGCGCCCGCGAGGTCGCGCGCCGGTCGCGCGGGACTCCTCGGATCGCCGGCCGGCTGCTTCGCCGGGTCCGCGACTTCGCCCATGATGCCGGGACGGCCGAGGTCGATCGGGCCGCCGCCGACAGCGCTTTGACCCGGATGGAAGTCGATCATCTCGGCCTCGATTCGATGGACCGCCGCTATCTGACGATGATCGCCGACATCTATCGCGGCGGTCCGGTCGGCGTCGAAACGCTTGCCGCCGGCCTGTCCGAGCCGCGCGACACGATCGAGGAAGTGATCGAGCCCTATCTCATCCAGCTCGGCCTGATCGCCCGCACGGCGCGCGGTCGCTGCCTCAATGGTCCGGGCTGGACCCATCTCGGTCTTCCGCAGCCGAAGGGCCAGGGGGGACTTTTCGACGCCAAGTGAATCGGGGGGAAGAATGAAGTTGATCTTGTTGGCGCTGACGCTCGTCTTTGCCGCAGCGCCCGCCGCCGGCCAGACGCCGCCAGCTCCGTCGGCGCCGGACTATGGCGATCAATCCGCCTGGCTCTGCCTGCCGGGAAGGGCCGATGCCTGCGCCGCGCCGCTGGCCACCGCAGCGCTCAACGCCAATGGCTATGGCTCGAACGGGCAGGTGACTCCGGCGGCGGCCCCGGCGATCGACTGCTTCTACGTCTATCCCACCATCTCTCGCGATCCGGCGATGAATTCCGACCTCGTCGTCGGCCCCGAGGAGCAGGCGGTCGCGGCGATCCAGTTCGCTCGCTTCGCCTCGATCTGCCGGCCGTTCGCGCCGATCTACCGACAGGCGACCTTGGCCAGCATTCCGGCGGTGGCGAGCGGCGCCGACGTCACCCCGATCTTCACCACCGCTTATGGCGACGTGGTCGCCGCCTGGAACCACTATCTCGAACATCATAATCGCGGCCGGCCCTTCGTCCTCATCGGCCATTCGCAGGGGACGATCCACCTCACCCAGCTGCTGGCGAGAGAGATCGAGGGCACGCCGGCGGCCGATCGGATGCTGTCCGCGCTCCTGATCGGCTTCAATGTCGAGGTTCCGGAAGGGGAGACGGTCGGCGGAAGCTTCCGCCAGACTCCGATCTGTACCCGCCCCGGGCAGACCGGCTGCGTCATCACTTTCGTCTCGTTCCGCGCGACCAATCCGCCGCCATCGGGATCGATCTTCGGCCGATCCATGCGGCCGGGAATGACGATCGCCTGCACCCATCCCGCCGCGCTCGGCCGCAACGGCTCCGCTCCACTCGACAGCTATTGGTATGCCGGGCCTTCGATCACCGCGACCCAGAACCCGATCGACTGGTCGTCGCAGGGCCCGCCCCCCGCGCCTTTCCTCCGAACCGAGGGGCTGGCCTCGGCCGCCTGCGTGAATCGCGGGCCGGTCGGCTATCTGTCGGTCAGGGTCGAAGCCGATCCGGACGATGCCCGGACCGACCGCATCCCCGGGGACGTGATCGTCGCCGGCCGGGTCCAGTCCGGATGGGGCCTCCATCTCGCCGACATGAACCTGGCGATGGGCGATCTGATCCGCGCCGTCGAGCTCCAGCGGGACGCCTTCGCGCGCCGCTAGCTTGCTTCAGGGCGAGAAACGCCTCGGTCGTCGAGATAGAAGATCGACTCGACCGGCCGGTCGAGCGCTCGGGCGATCTTGAGGGCGAGCAGGGTCGACGGAATGAAGACTCCGTTCTCGACGGTGTTGATCGTCTTGCGGCTCACGCCGACCCTTTCGGCGAGCGCGGCCTGGGTCAGGCCATGCTCGCCGCGAAGCGCGTTGAGGCGGTTGCCGAGTCCTTCGCTCATTCCCTGAGATCGCGCCGCTCGAGATAGAAGAAGCGCAAAAGGGCGGTGACGAGACCGATCGTCGTCAGCAGATGGATCGCTTCGCGGCCGCTCATCGGCTCGATGAGGTTCAAGGCGTAGAGCAGGATCGCTCCGGTCATGGTGACGATGAAGCCAAGGCCGAGCGCGCTCGCGCGGTTCGATCGGGTGGCGTCGTCGTCCATCAGCGCCCTCACCCTTTTCGGCTTCAGCCAGAAGCCGCCGGTCGCGAGCGCCAGAAGGAGAACGATCGAAAGCAGCAGCCAGGCGCCGATCTTGACCTCGTCGACAAGCCGGGTGGCGACGTCCGGCTCGGCGAAATAGGCCGCCTGCTGGATGACGAAGATTGCGGCGAGCGCGGGCAGCATCCGCGCCCGTCGGCGCGACAGTCGATCGGCGGTCTCGATTTCGGCGCTGGTCGGAGCCATGTCCTGTTCCTTTGTAACCTGTAGGTGACATGTAACCTAGGCGTTACACCCCGTCAACGCGGAATCGCCTCGCTTCGTCTCCCCTGTCCCTGCCGGACTTCACGGCGGCGGTCTGCACCGGTAGAGCCGCGGCGTGCCGGGGACGATCGACCAACCTTATGAAGGCGCGTGGGTAGGAAGCACCCACCATTTCGCGCTGCGCGTCTATTTCGAGGACACCGACGTCGCCGGCATCGTCTATTACGCCAATTATCTGAAGTTCATCGAGCGGGCGCGCTCCGACATGCTCAGGAGCGCCGGGATCGACCAGCGCTCGGTGCTTGAGGAGACGGGCGGCGTCTATGTCGTCGCCGAAGCCAGGATCAAGTATCGGCGCCCGGCCAGGCTCGACGACGCGCTCGTCGTGCTCAGCCAGGTGATCGAGGTGCGGGCGGCAAGCTGCGTCATTCATCAGCGAGTCATGCGCAGCAGTCATCTTCTCGCCGACGCGATGATCACGGCGGCCTTCCTGTCCGGAGAGGGGCGGCCGAAACGCCAGCCGCTCGCATGGATGGAGACGTTCGAGCGGTTGAAGAAAGAAGGAATTTAGTGGCGAACACCAATTTCTCCAGCGACGTGATGTCCCCGATCGCCTTGTTCATGCAGGCGGACATCGTCGTGAAGACGGTGATGATCGGGCTTCTTCTGGCCAGCGTCTGGACCTGGGCGATCATCGTCGGCCAGTGGCTGAAGATGCGCCGCGCGGCGCGTGAAGGCGAGCGCTTCGAGCGCGACTTCTGGAAGTCCGAGGATATCGACACTTTCTACGAGGAGCGCGGGCGCGGCGATCTTCCCGCAGCCAAGGTGCTTGCCGCGGGGATCGCCGAATGGCGCCGATCCACCGCCGGCAGCCGGATCGATCGCGAGGGCACGAGATCGCGCCTCGCCGTCGCTCTGCACAGCGCCGTCGCCGCCGAGACCGACCGGCTGGCGTCGCGGCTCAACATCCTCGCCACGGTCGGCTCGGTCGCGCCGTTCGTCGGCCTGTTCGGCACCGTCTGGGGGATCATGCGCAGCTTCACCGACATTGCCGGCGCCCAGAATACCAGCCTCGCCGTCGTCGCGCCCGGAATTGCGGAGGCTCTGTTCGCCACCGCCCTCGGCCTGTTCGCGGCGATTCCGGCCGTGATCGCCTACAATCGCTTCAGCTACGGCATCAACCGGATCGAGGCACGGCTTCAGCGCTTCGCCGACGGCTTCCACGGCACCCTTTCGCGCGAGCTCGAGGCGGAGTCCTGACGATGGCGATCGGGCCCATCCTCGGCGCCGGCCGGCGCGGACGAAGGACTCCGATGGCGGAGATCAACGTCACGCCGATGGTCGACGTGATGCTCGTTCTCCTCATCATCTTCATGGTGACCGCCCCCTTGCTCGCGACCGGAGTCCAGGTCGATCTTCCCGAGACCAAGGCGGCTCCGCTCGATCAGGACAATGAGCCGGTGCCGATCTCGATCGACGCGACCGGCGCGATCTTCATCGACGATTCGCCGGTCCCCGACGAGACATTGGCGCCCCGCCTCGCCCAGATCGCCGCCTCCTCGCAGGAGGAAGGCGGGCCGAGGATTTTCCTGCGCGCCGATCGCGGACTTCATTACGGCCGGGTGATGGAGGTGATGGGCGAGATCAACCGCGCCGGGCTGAGGCGGGTCGCGCTCGTCAGCAACCAGGCCGAGGAGCGAAACTGATGGATCGGGCGGAGGCAGCCGGGTTCGGGGTCGCGCTGGGCGGGCATGTCGCCTTGCTCGCCGTGCTGACTCTCGGCCTCGCCACCGTCTCCGGCCCGCCGATCGCGTCCAATCCGATCGAGGTCTCGTTCGTCGACGAGGTCGGCCTCACCTCGGCCGCCCCTGAACCCGTCACCAGCCCTCCCGAGCAGGGCATGGCGCCGCTGACCGGCCCGCCCGAGGATGCCGCCGCGGCGCTTCCGGAGCCGGCGCCGCCGGTCGCTCAGCCGCCCCGTCCTTCCGCCCAGCCGCAGCCGAAGCAGCCGCCCGTTCGGCAGCGCGAGGCGAGGCCGGCGGCGCCGGCGAGGAACGAGGGCAGCGTCGCGGCCGATCGCCGTCCGCGTCTGGGCCGGGACATATTGAAGGGGATCGGCAGCGATCCGTCACCGGCGAGGACGTCGCGTCCGGCCGCGGCGATGACCGGCGAAGCGCGCGCCAGCATCAATGCCGCGATCCGCCGCGCTCTCCTGCCCTGCGAGCGTCAGCCCTTGCCCTCCCCCGAA
>CBIGXQ010000127.1:0-6458 GCA_966193865.1 uncultured Sphingosinicella sp.
TTGCGGTTGTTGTTCTTGCCTTCGGCGGCGCCCGAATGTTCGCGCATCATCTTCTCCTTCATCGGATCGACTCACCAACGCAGAGGTGGGGACGGCGTTGCCGAGGAACGGACGGACCGTGCATTTCGTCGAGCCGAGCGGCGCTTCGCCGAAAGCAGGCGTCGCTGGTCGAAAGCGGCAAGCGGCGGCCGCCGTTTCGGGCGAGGAAGAGAGCGCGGTCCGCTCGAACGGCGACTTCCCCAGGTCTCCTCCCCGGTGGGCCGCACCCGAACAGGCCCTTCGACTTGCCGGGGCCGCGACTCGAACCCCGGCAGATCAAGCGTGAGCCAGGTCGCCAATCGAGCCCACCGGCGGCCTGGCTCACCATCGGGAGGCGATGGTGCCCCGCTATCGTCTCCCGATAGCCTTTCCCCGATCAGCCGCGGCCGGCGAACTTCTTGACGTCGTCGATATAGGAACGGCCGATCCTCTGTTCGGCGCCGCCCTTCAGCCGCGCCGTCCAGTGGCCGCCCTCGTCGCGATAGAGGCCGATGATGGTGTCGCGGCGGACGATGACCGAGCGGTGCACCCGAAGGAAGCGCGCCGGATCGAGATCCTGCTCCAGCTTTCCGATCGTCCGGTGGATGAGCCAGCTTCGCGGCCCGACATGAAGCCGCATATAATCGCGCTCCGCCGTCACCCGCTCGATGTCCGATGCCGAGATCCGGACCAGTCCGCTATGGTCGGGCACCCAGAATTCCTCGACATGGGTCGTTTGCGAGGCGGGCCGGGACTTGCCGCCGGAATCGAGCCAGGCCCGGGTCCGCGCCAGCGCCCGTTCGAGCCGTTCCACCTGAACCGGCTTCATCAGATAGTCGATGGCAGCGACGTCGAAGGCGGCGACAGCGAAATTGTCGAAGGCGGTAACGAAGACGATCGCCGGATTGACGGACGAGGCGGAGAGCGCCCGGGCGACGTCGATCCCGTCCATTCCCGGCATGGCGATGTCGAGAAGGACGACGTCCGGCTCGACCGCCTCGGCGATCCGGAGCGCGGCTTCGCCGTCATTCGCCGTTCCGACCACCGCGACCAGGGCGCAGCGGGCGAGAAGCAGCTGAAGCCGCTCGACCGCAAGCGGCTCGTCGTCGACGACGAGCACCCGAAGCGCCCGCTCAGTCATCGCGCGACACCGGCATGTAGAGGTGGACGGTATAGCCGCCGTCCGGATCGGCGCCGTTGAGGCAGCCGGCGAGGGCGCCGTAGCGGGCGGTCAGCCGGTCGCAGACGTTCCTGAGACCCACTCCGGTGCCGCCGTCATCGTCGCCGCTCGCCGCGGCTTCGCCATCGTCCTTGACCTTGACGTGGAGCCGGCCGGCTTCCTCATAGGCGCTGATCCGGACCGTCACCGGCTTGCGCGATCGGGCGACTCCATATTTCACCGCATTCTCGACCACCGGCTGGAGGATCAGCACCGGAACCCGAACCGACAATAAGGGCTCGGGAACGTCGACCTCGACGCTGAGCCGATCCGGAAACCTTATCTGCTCGATATCGAGATAGAGGCGCTGGAGCTTGATCTCCTCGCCAAGCGACACGTCGGCGGTCGGATCGGCGGACAGGGTCGCCCGGAAGAAGGTGGAAAGGTTCATCAGCATCCGCTCGGCGACGTCGGTCTTCCGGCTCAGGATGAGCGACGAGAGCGAATTGAGCGTGTTGAACAGGAAGTGCGGATTGATCTGGTAGCGAAGGGCCCGGAGCTGGGCCTCCTGGGCCTCGCGTTCGAGCGCGCCGGCGCGCCGGTCCGCCAGCCGCAACTGCTTGGCGAAGCTGATCGCGACGAACAAGGCGGCCCAGGCGGCGAACAGGAAATACCAGCTGATGCTCACTTCCAGGATCGATCGGACCGCCATCTCGCCGGAGCTCATCTTGCTCCACGACGGATCCTCCCGGGCGGGATCGAGCGGCGAGAAGACGTAGAAGACATAATAGTTGAAGGCGGAGAAAAGCAGCGACGCCGGGAGGCACAGGATCGCCGCGGTCGCGGCGGTGACGTTCAGGCTTCGGTGGCGGACCGCGGCGAGAGCGAGGTAGACGAGGAAGGTGATGAATGCGCCGACCAGGGTCACCACGCATCTCTTGGCCAGCATCCCCCAGAAATCGGGATATTGGAGGATCAGGGACCGGAGCGTGATCAGCCCGATATAAATGAGCCAGAAGGCGAGAATCGACTTCAGCGCCATTCCGAGGTCGGGCATTCGGCGCGCTTCGCCTTTGGCCAGGGTTCGATCCATGGCGCCTGTTAGCCCAGAAGCGGGAGAAAAGCCTTCCGGCCAGCGGCGATTCGCAGAAGAGTCGATCGTGTTGGTCGAAAAGCCGGTCAGCGGACGGCGATAGCCCAGCGAATCCGCCCGTCCGAGTTCCGGTTCGTCGTCGTCAGTTGGTGTCGATGATCGCATTCGAGCCCCCAGCAACGGCATAACATAGGGTCCGGTCGCGCGTCACCGCATCGCCCGACCGGGCCGCCGGGCCTCACCTTATCCACAGTTGGGACTCGAAACGATGTCGTTGCGGCACCGCAATCGGCGGCCTTGTCCTAGCGTAAGTCGGCCGCAGTTGTGGCCTTCGTGTGACAGTTCCGGGCGGGAGGAGGCCGGAAGGTCTTTTCACCATTGCCGCGGGAATCGAACTCTGATTCAATTCTGAACAGGGAGCGGGGATTTAGTTAACGGCCTGGTAAGCCGTTGAGGCGCATGATCTCCGTCGAGGGCAAAAGGAGTGGGATCATGAGTACAAGGACTCGGCCCGCCAGCGGAGCGGTGGCACTGGCTGAGATGCGTGAGTTCGCGGGGTTCTCCAAGGGCACCCAGCGTTACATCCGGCGCTCGCTGGATATCGGCCTCGACCGCCGCGACGCGGTCAAGCGCTGGTCGCGCGATCCGGCGGAAGCGGCAGGCATCCGCGCCCAGGAGCGAGTCTATCGCCGGCTCGACCATGTCCGGAACTATATCCCCGACGATAGCGGGCTCGAGGCGATGGAGCCTCTGATGGCGCCGCTGATCACGATGACGGCGTTCGATCTCGGCCAGGACCGGCTGCCCTGCTTCGCTTCCTACCGGTTTCTCTACGAGCGGCTGATCGGCGCCGCGGTTCGGCCGTGGCTCCCCGGCGCGTTCTGCTCGGCATCGGCGCTCCCGCACCTTCACCCCGATCGCCGGCGCACCCTTCTCCAGTCGATCAGCGAGGCCGCGGCGACCGCGCCGGGCTGGTCGAACCGCGAACCGGTCTTCTATCCGGAGTGGGTCGAGAAGGTCGACCTGACCGTCGCCGGCTAAGACGTTTCAAAGCACGACATCTTCAGGGGCGGGCTTCTGTCCGCCCCTTTCTTTTGGCGCCTGAATTCAGCCGAGGCGCTCGAGCAGCCCCTCGGCGAACTGGGTCAGCGTGTCGTCGCGGGCGCCCATGACGATGATCCGGTCGCCGGGCCGGGCGAGCTCGACCAGCCGATCGGCGCAGTCGGAGCGTTCGGGGATATGCTCGGCGGCGCGGTTGAGGGATCGGACTCCGGCGACGATGTCGGCGCTTCCCACCGCCCGGTTGGTGGTTCCGCCGAAATAGGCCGGGTCGGGCATGATGAGAACGTCCTCGGGCCCCATTCCGGTGGCAAAGGTCGCGACCAGCTCGTCCTTCATCGTCCGGAGCGGACCGTAGCCGTGCGGCTGGAACAGCATCAGCAGCCGCCCCGGAAAGGCGTGGAGGGTGCGCAAGGTGGCGGCGATCTTGTCCGGGTTGTGGCCGAAATCGTCGATCACCGACACGCCTCCGGCCTCGCCGATCCGCTCGAAGCGGCGGCGAAGGCCCTGGAAGCCGCCCAGCGCCTCGGCCGCTTCCTCGATCGGGACACCGCACGCTTCGGCCGCGGCGAGTGCGGCGAGCGCATTCTCGGCATTGTGGCGGCCGGGCACGGCAAGCTTCACCGGCACCTCATGGTCGCCGATCCGGGCGACGAAGGAGATGGCGAACGGCGCCTCCTCGATGTCGCTGCCGAGCAGATCGGCGCTCGGGTCGCGGAAGGAATAGGTGCGAAGCCGCTCCGCCGGCAGAGCGGCGGCGAGAAGCCGCGTCTCGTCGTCGTCGAGATTGACGACGATCGATTCGGCCTTGGCCGCGAAATCGCCGAACAGGTGGCGAAGCTCGTCCAGGCTCTTGTGGTCGAGGGTGATGTTGTTGAGCACCGCGACCTTCGGCCGGTAGAGCGCGATCGAGCCGTCGCTTTCGTCGACCTCGCTGACGAAGGTCTCGCCTCGGCCGACCAGGGCGCTGGCGAAGAGCGCGCCGGGGCTGACGAAATTCTTCATCACCGCGCCGTTCATGACCGTCGGATCGCGCCCGGTGGCGTGGAGGATCCAGCCGATCATTCCGGTGACGGTGGATTTGCCGCTCGTCCCGCCGACCGCGACTCCGGTTCCGGAGGCGTTGAACAGCGAGGCGAGAAGCTCGGGCCGGGTCAACCTCGGCGCGCCCAGCGCCTCCGACTTGACGACGTCCGGAACCGTCTCCTCGATCGCGGCCGAGGTGACTAGGATCTGGTCGGCGCTGGTGAGGCCGCTTCCGTCCTGCGGGAAAAGGGCGATCCCGCGGCTCTTCAGGAACTCGAACTTGGGCGCCAGCCGTCCCTGGTCGAGAGTCCGGTCCGAACCGGCGACCCGATCGCCGCGTCCGGCGACGATGAGCGCGAGGGGGAGCATTCCGCTCCCGCCGATGCCGCAGAAGAAATAGGATTTGGTCTGATCCATTGCGCCGCCCTATTGGGAAGCGAAGGGCATTTCAAACGAGGATGGGAGGAACGATGCGGATCGCGGTGGTGGCGCCAAGCTCCCGCTTCAGCGAGAAGGCCGCCGATCGCGTCCGGGCGCTCGCAGCCGCCGACTTTCCCGAGGCGGAGATGGTCTTCCATCCGCAATGCTTCCTCGCCGACAATCATTTCGCCGGGTCCGACAAGGACCGGACCGACGCCCTGGTCGAGGTCGCCAACGATCCCGCGATCGACGCCGTCTGGTTCGCCCGCGGCGGCTACGGCGCCTGCCGGATCGCCGAGCCGGCGCTCGCCCGGATGGGGCCGTCGGCTCGGAACAAGACCTATCTGGGCTATAGCGACGGCGGCTATCTGCTCGCCGGCCTCTATCGCGCCGGCTTCCCGAGCCTCGCCCACGGGCCGATGCCTCAGGACATCATGCGCGACGGCGGCGAGTCGGCCGTTGCCCGGGCGCTTGCCTGGCTGACTCGCCGCTCCCCGGACTCGCTCGAGCCGGGCCTCGAGGGCGGAAGAGCCCATGCCGCGTTCAACATCACCGTGCTCGGCCTCCTGCTCGGAACGGCGCTCGAGCCGGACCTCGCCGACCATCTGCTCCTGATCGAGGAAGTGTCGGAGCATATGTACCGGACCGATCGGGCGATGTTCCACCTCACCGGCAATTCCGCGATCCGCAAGGTGGCCGGGATAAGGCTCGGCCGCTGCAACGACATCATCGAGAATGATCCGGACTTCGGCCAGAGCGAGGAGGAGGTCGTCCGGTACTGGTGCGGACGCGCCGGAATCCCGTTTCTGGGCCGCGCCGACATCGGTCACGATTCGGCCAATCATATCGTCCCGTTCGGCCTTGGCGGCGCGTTAACCTAGCTCAATCCACAGAAAAGCCGGTCCGACCGTGGAAAAACGGCTTTTTGAGAGCGGCAGACCCATTGCCAAGGCCCGCGATTTGCGCTCTATCGAAGGCAGAATCCACAGGGAGGGAAGTTATGGCACAAGGTAGGCAGAGCGGGTTGCAGCGTCCGGTCACGCCGTCGAAGGAACTTTCGGCGATCACCGGCCCCGACGCGTTGCCGCGCAGCCAGGTCGTCAGCAAGGTCTGGGACCATATCAAGAAGAACAATCTCCAGAACCCGCAGAACAAGCGCGAGATCGTCGCCGACGACAAGCTCCGCGCCGTGTTCGGCAAGGATCGCGTGACGATGTTCGAGATGAACAAGCATCTGTCGCGCCACCTCAGCTAGGTGACGACGCCGGAGGCCTCGGCCTCCGGGATCGATAAAAGGCGATTGCTCGCCGACCTGAGGGAATTGGGCATCAGGCCCGGTGACCTCGTCATGGTCCACGCATCGCTTCGCAAGCTCGGCCTCGCCCGCACCGACTTCGGTGAGGGCGGGGCCGCTCTGCTTCTGGACGCCCTCGATGACGCCGTCGGCCCTGGCGGCACGCTGCTGATGATCCTCGGCAGCGACTATGAAATGGACTGGGTCAACCAGCGTCCGGTCGAGGAAAGGGCGAAGCTGCTCGCCGGCTCGATCCCACTGGATCCGGCGTCGGCGCCGGCGATGAAGGAGGTCGGCTGGCTTGCCGAGGCGTTCCGGACCCGGACCGGGACTCGCCTCAGTTCCAACCCGAGTGGCCGCTTCGCGGCGCGAGGCGCCGGCGCCGAGGC
>CBIGXQ010000128.1:0-6413 GCA_966193865.1 uncultured Sphingosinicella sp.
GAGAGCCTGCTCCTCGTCCGTTCAGCCGGTCCGGCCTGGTCACCGGCAAGGGTAGCAGGACTGCCGGGGCGGGGACAGGCAGCGTCCCCGGCCCGACAGGCCTCACCGGCAACAGGCCGGTGCACTCCGCGCCGCCTCAGCTCAGGCCTGAATCCCAGAGCCAGACGAACAAGGCGACCAGGCCGGCCAGGATGATGGCGACGATCGCATATTGCCGGGCGCCGAGCTCGAAATGGCGGCGATGATCGGCTCGGAACCGGGCGATCTTCGGCCTCAATTCGTCGACGGTGCTCAACAGCGCGGTGTCGAGCGGTGGTCCCTTCTTCAGATAGGCCAGGAGCTCTTGCCTCTCGGCCTCGGCGATATCGGGATAGCGGAGGAGAATATCCTTCATCTGCTCCAGCCGAGCGGGATCGGCCGCCGGGGAGCGTTTGAACATCGTATCGGACATTGAATTGATCCCATGAAACAGGTGCGCGCGGCGGCAGGCGCAAGCGCGCCTGTCGATCGCGACAGATCGGGGCTCGGCAAGGACGCCCCAAGCGGAGGATCAGGGGATCGGCGGCGCCCGGGCGGCCTGGGGCCGGCTTCCGGCCGGACGAAGGATCGGGAGCGATTCCGTCGCCCGCGAGAGGCCGGCGTGGGGAGCGAGCGCGAGGCGCCGGTCGGAGCGGTCAGACAGGACGTCATCGAGACTCGGTCCATCTCCTCCGTCGGCGCCCGAACGGGAAGTCTCATCCTGAAGCGGCGGCGAAGAGAAAACCGAGCTTCTGACCGGCTGGAGCGAGACGTCGACGGTGCCGGCGCTGAACGCCGAACCCGAAAGCTTCGACATCGGCGTGCCGACCGGAAGCAAGGCATGGGCGAAGATGGCGGCGAGAAGGAGCCAGACGGCGGCGATGAAAGGCCGCTGCTGCGCTTCGGGCGCTGTCGCTGACTGTTGCCGCTCCATGCTATGGATGTAGGACGAAGCCGGAAGAAGGCAAATCGGACCGCCTCGGATCAGGTGACGGGCCAGCCCGAACGATCCGAAGCCAGATGCAGCTTTTCTCGCGGTGCCGGTACCGGAAGGAGACTGAATGAAGCGGATCCTGGTGGCGACCGATTTCTCGACCCGGTCCGACCGCGCCCTTCGGCGAGCGGTCCTGGTCGCCCGAAGGGCGGAGGCCAGCCTCATCCTCGTCCACGTCGTCGACGGCGACCGAAGCGAACGGCTGGTTGCCAGCGAACGAAGGGAAGCGCTCTCGCTCCTCGCCGAGGCCGCCGACACGCTTTCCAGCTCGGACGGGATCGAGGCCGAGCCGATGGTCGTGGTGGACGACGTCCATTCCGGCATCCTCGACGCCGCCGACCGAAGCGGGGCGGGCCTCATCGTCCTCGGTCCGCATCGACGCCGAGCAAGGGACGTTTTCATCGGCACGATCGTCGACCGGGTGGTCCGGCGAAGCCGGCTTCCGCTGCTCGTCGCCGTGCAGCCGCCCGTTTCTCCCTACGAGCGGACATTGCTCGCCCTGGACTTCGATGCGGCTTCGAAATCGGCGGGCCAGGCCGCGGTGAAGATGGGGATCTTCGCCGACACCGATGTCGTCGTCATGCACGCCTTCGACACGCCGGCGGAAGGCATGTCGCGCCGGTCGCTTCAGGCCCGCGATGCGATCGAGGAATATGTCGCGACCGAACGGGCTCGCGCCGTCGAACGGCTGGACGAGCTCGTCCGCGAGCTCGGCCTTCCGCCGGGCGGCCGGCGGGTCGCGGCGATCAACGGGACCGAGGCCAGGACCATCCTCGAATCCGCGACCAGCGAGGACGCGCAATTGATCGTTCTCGGGACCAATCAGCGCAAGGGCTTCGAGCGCCTGCTCATCGGCAGCGTCACCGAAAGCCTCATCCGCGACGCCCATCGCGACGTGCTCATCATTCCGGTCGACGAGGCTGCATAAGGGGGCAGCCAGCCGAAGCTCAGCCGCCCGCCACCGGGTAGCCGACGAAGATCTTGGGCTTGCTGAGCAGGACATGGGTGTTGATCCGGTCGGCACCGACTTCGGGCGCGGTCAGCCGCTCGCCGATCCGGGTCCACTCGCCGAGGTCGGCCACAAGCACCTTGAGCAGATAATCGAAGTCGCCGCTGACGTGCGAGGCCTCGACGATCTGGGGGATCGCCGCGACCGTTTCGTCGAACCTCGCCAGATCAAGCGCGCCGTGCGCCTTCAGCCTGACCTCGGCGAACAGGACGAGGCCGGCGTCGAGCCTGAGCGGATCGAGGCGGGCATGATAGCCCTGGATGATCCCCGACTCCTCGAGCCGGCGGACCCGCGCCAGGCAGGCGCTGGGCGAGAGCGCGACCCGCTCGGCGAGGGCCTGGTTGGTCAGCCGGCCGTCGGCCTGGAGATTGGCCAGAATCTTCCGGTCGATCCGGTCGAGGCGATATCCTGCGCTCATCGGGCCATTGAACCGCAGAATCTGCGGCCGCGGTCAAGACCTTCGAACGCACCTGCGGCGCGGTTCGAGCTATACAATCCGTAACGCCCTCCTCGCCGAGAAAGGGCCGAAACAGCAAGGTCATGGAGCAAGGATATGACACTCAGAGACAAGGTCGAGGCCTGGATCTTCGCGGCAATCATCATCATGGGCGTGCCGGCTCTCCTGTTCGCCAGCCGCCAGATCCCCGGCTAAGCTCAGCACCCCTTCCCGGCGGGCCGAGCGGGCGACGGCGGATCGCTCGCCGGGAAACTCTCCTCGATCGCCTCGTCGAGAAGAAGCTCGCGATGCTTTTCGCAGTCGCTCAAGGCGGGCGGGGGAGCGGCGTTATCCTTCCCGCCGGCCTGCTTCCTCGTCATCAACCTCTCCTTCACTTCCGAGAATCGCCGCTCCGGCGGGGTCATCGCCCGGCCGCAAATGCTCGCGCGCGATCGCCCGCTCGAACAACGGCCCGGGCCGGCAAATAGGTCCGGCCGCTTCCCCACTTTCGGAACCAACTCCCCTCCGCTTTGTTGAAGCCAATGCGGGCGTGCGTCCTGTTTGCCCGCTATTTTCAGCAATTTAACATATGAGGGGGCTCGCCCGCAGATGACAGGTTCGGAGTCGGACGGAGTGAAGCTCCTGATCGCGGTGGAACCCGATCCAGGCCGCTGGCCGCTCCAGGTCTCGCTCGCTCCGGCCCTGGCCGAACTCGGTCTCCAGGTCCTTCTGGTGTCGACGGGCATGGGCTTCAGCGAGCAGCAGCGTCAAGGCGCCGCGGCCCTTGCCGGAGTGACCCTGATCGAGCCGGGGATCGGCCTCGATCCGAGCGCCATGGATCCTGCCGGGATCAAGCGGGCCGGCCACCGGCTCGCCCGGCTCGCAAGCGAGCTCGGCGCCGATCTGGTCCAGGTCGACCAGCCCGCGCTCGCCGCCGAGGCGCCTTTCCCCTGCCCTGTCGTCGCGCTCCACCTCGGCTGCGCGGTCACCCGCTGGGAGACGGTCCATGGCGGTCCGCTGCCGGCCGCCTTCGCCTGGCGCGCCGAGATGATCAAGGCGGGGCTCGAATCTGCCGACGCCGTCATCTGTCCCAGTCTTGTCCATGCCGAGCGGGTGAAGTCCCGCTTCGGACTCGGCGACACGCCGCTCGTCGTCCATGCCGGCGGGGCGCCGGTCGAGGTGCGCGGCACCGCCCAGCATGATTATGTCCTCACCGCCGGCCGGTTGTGGGACCAGAGCAGCAACCTCGCCATTCTCGACGCCGCCGCGCGCCGGATCCCGGTGCCGGTGCGCGCCGCCGGGCCGGTTCGAAGCCCGAAGGGCGAAGAGGTGATGTTCGACAATCTTCATTGTCTCGGGAACCTGGGCGAAGAGGCCCTGGCGCGCTGGCTTTCCGCCCGTCCGGTGTTCGTGTCGACCGCGCTCTACGATCCGCTCGGCCTCTCCATCCTTCTTGCCGCCTCGGCCGGCTGCGCCCTGATCCTGTCGGACGTCCCCGATTTCCGCGAATATTGGGACGAGGTCGCGATCTTCGTCGAGCCGAATGACGAACGCGGCTTCAGCACGGCCATCGCCAATCTCGTCGGCGACGATTTCGAGCGGGCGGTGATCGGCCGGGCCGCGCGCGAGCGGGCGACGCGCCATTCACCCCGGGCGATGGCGGCGCAGATGGCCGCCGTCCATCGAAGCCTGCTCCCGGCGGTGAACCGGCCGGTGCTGGCGGCTCGGGCCGCTGCCTGAAAGGGCTGCGTGAAAGTCCGTGATTCGTCGCTAGGCGAGCGCGGCGCGCACTTTCGCGATGGCGGCGGAAATCCGGTTCGAGGCTTCGGTGAAGGTCGCGACATCGGCGTGATTGCGGTTTGCGCGCGCATCCTTCGCAGCTTCGACATAGCCTTCCAGATCGGCTTCGAGCGCGTCGATGACGATCTCGGCCTCGTCTTCGGTCAATTCGATCTTGAACGTCTTGGCCATCACCTTCCCTCATCGATGGAGCAGATCACCCGGGCAGGCACCGGGCTGTCCTGCCCCCGGATCGATGCCCTGCTGCCGGCCAGATGCTGGCTTTCCCCGGAGAATTCAACATCGGATGCGTCGATGTGAGTCTGGCCCCAAGCCTCGGACAATGTCCTTCTGTGTCGGCCCGACATGATCGAATCCTGTCTTCTGTTCGCCACGGTTGCAAAACGGACACTGATCCAGAGCGGCGATTGCGTCGATTCCAACGGTTTGCCATGACGAAGGCAAAACGGGGGAGATCGAGATGCGGCGGCGATGGATTGCATTGGCGTTCGTCGGCGCCGTGGCGGGCGGGATCTACGTGGCCAATGCGTCCTGGCTGGCGGACGCGCCCGGCGGCGTGCCGGGCGTGCTGGCGCATCGCGGAGTCCACCAGACCTTCAGCCGCGAAGGGCTGACGAGGGACACGTGCACCGCGACGCGGATCGACCCGCCGACCAATTCCTATCTCGAAAACACGCTTCCATCGATGCGCGCGAGCTTCGCCGCCGGAGCAAGCGCGATCGAGGTCGACGTCCATCCCACGACCGACGGCGAATTCGCCGTGTTTCACGACTGGACGCTCGATTGCCGGACCAATGGAAGCGGAGTCACGCGTAGGCACACCATGGCCCATTTGCGGACTCTCGACGTCGGCTTCGGCTACACGGCCGATGGAGGAAGGACCTTCCCCTTCCGAGGCAAGGGGGTCGGGATGATGCCGACCCTTCACGAGGTCCTCTCCGCCTTTCCGGGCCGGACGATCCTCATCAACATCAAGAGCAGGGATCCGACGGAATCGGAGCGCCTGGTCGCCTATCTCCAGGCGCATGGCCATCCAACCGACCGCCGGCTGTGGGTCTGGGTAGCCGGTGCCGCGCATGACCGGCTGCGCGAGCTCGCACCGCAAGCGATCGTCGATTCGAAGCCGAGGGCCGAAAGATGCGCGAAGCAATATCTCGCTTTGGGCTGGTCGGGCCATGTCCCCGCCGCCTGCCGTGGAGCCAGCATCTACGTCCCCACCAATCTCAGATGGGCTTATTGGGGCTGGCCGAACCGCTTCCTCGACCGGATGGAGAAAGCGGGAGCCCAGGTCATTCTCGTCGGGCCTTATGGCGAGGGCGAGCCGGGCGTGTCGCACCCTTCCCAGCTCGACGCCGTCCCCGACGGATATGACGGCCTCATCATGACCGATCATATCGAGACGATCGGGCCCGAAGTACGCCGGCGGTGGCGAGCCAGTGCCCGCGCATCTTAAACGCGTCTTCACGACCGGAGGCGCAACTGGCCGCATGGCAGGAATCCACGGCCTCTACTCGACCGGTTCGACGGCCCTCGGGCGGTCGCTTCTGGGCTTTGCTTTGGCGCCGCTGCTGAGCTGCCTGCTGGTGATGTCGGGGATCATGCTCTATTTTTTCGCGACGGCGCCCGTAAGCGGACCGGCGCCGACATGGGACGTCGTGGTGGGCGCCTTTCTCCTCGGCGTGGCGATCGGAACCCTGACCCTGGGCGGCCTGCTCAGTTATATCGGCATGGGCCTGATCGGCTTTCCGGCCTAGCTCATCCTGCGCTTCACCAACAATGAAAGCGGGATCGCCTACACCTTCATCGGCGCGATCGGCGGATGGTGGATCGGCCCCGCGCTGGGCGGGCGAAAATGGGAAGGCTTTCCGCTGGACCTGACCGGCGCCTGCGGCGGCGCCCTCGCCCTGTTCCTCTTCTGGCGTATCGCCCGCCGGCCCTGACGGAACCAGCGTGGCCATCAAGTCTCGTCTTCGTTCATCGCTCGTGAAGCATCGGCAATCGACAAAGGGCTGAAAAGGGAGGGTGCGATGATCGCGATCATGGTGGCGCTGCTGGCCGTGCAGCAAGCTCGGGGAGACGTCGACATTGCCCGGCCGGAAATCCGGGCCGCGGAAGCGCTCGCGCCGATCGAGGATGGCTTTCTGATCGATTTCGTC
>CBIGXQ010000129.1:0-6402 GCA_966193865.1 uncultured Sphingosinicella sp.
CTCTCCTTGCAGCCGTAGAGATTGTCGAACTTCGACTTGGTGACGCTGTCGTTGACATTGATCGCCGGGAACGGGAGCTTGCCCTGCTTCGCGAGCTCATAAAGCCGATGAACCCCGGTGGTCGTTTCTTCGGACACGCCGCGGATCGCCTCGACCGTCTTGGTGAGGAAGCCGGGCGATTGCTCGATCCGGCGACGGACGACCTGCTGGAAGACCTCTTCCTCCTCGTTCGTCGGAGCCGGGAAATCCTCCCCAGCCTCGATCCGGGCGCCCCACAGGGCGAACATCGTGGCGTCGCCGCCATCATCGAGGATCATGTTGCAGGTCTGGCCGTCGCCCCAGTCGAAGATGCGATCGACATAGTCCCAATATTCCTCGAGCGTCTCGCCCTTGACGGCGAAGACAGGAATGCCGCGCGCGGCAATGGCGGCGGCGGCATGATCCTGGGTCGAGAAGATGTTGCACGACGCCCAGCGAATCTCGGCACCCAGCTCGATCAGGGTCTCGATCAGAACCGCCGTCTGGATCGTCATGTGAAGCGATCCGGTGACTCGCGCGCCCTTCAGCGGCTTGGCCGCGCCATATTCGGAACGAAGCGCCATCAGACCGGGCATTTCGGTCTCGGCGATCTCGATTTCCTTGCGCCCGAAATCGGCGAGGCCGATATCGCGGATGACATAGTCGCTGAAATTGCTCTCGGGCTGAGTGGCCAAGGGGGGTCTCCTGAAGGTGAAAGACCGCCGTCAGATCGGGCGGTCGCATGGCCGCGCCCTAGCCGTGCTCGACCTCCAATGCAAATATAAAGATATCTTTATATGTGATCAGGCGGTGCCGGATTCCGCGGCCAGCAAACGTGGATCGATGCCGGCGCCCTGGAAGCCGGCCGCCCAGCGGTCATCGACGTCGCACTCGTAGAGGAGGTGATCGTCGCCCGGGGTCACGAACCAGCCGTGGCGGCCCATTTCCTCCTCGAGCTGGCCGGCGCCCCAGCCGGCATAGCCGAGGGCGGCGACCCAGCGGCTCGGGCCCCTCCCCTCGGCAATCGCCTTCAGGATATCGAGCGTGGCGGACAGGACCCAGCGGCGGCCGATATGGATACTTTCCGATCCACCCCAATCCGGCGAGTGGATGATGAATCCGCGTTGAGGCTCGACCGGCCCGCCGACATGGATCGGCGCATTCGGCGCTTCTCCGGCCTCGATCTCGAGCTGCCGGAGGAGATCGTGGAAGCCGAGCCTCGGAACGATTCGACCGAGCCCGATGCCAAGGGCGCCGTCCTCGTCGTGAACGCACATCGCGATCACCGATCGTTCGAAGCGAGGGTCGCCGATGCCCGGCATCGCGAGGAGAAACTGACCAGAGAGGAATTTCGGCTCTTCCATCGCTCCGCTATAGGCGGCCCAAGGCGTTGCCGACAATGAAGGTCGCCGCCCGATCCGACCGTTCCGGCGCCTCGTTCGGCCCGGAGCGGGCGGCGACGGTGGAGCGCCATTGCCCGCTTCGGATCCACCCCCTAAGTGAGCGCCAGACCCGAGCATCAGAGCAGGAGAATTCACCATGACCATCCAGGTCGGCGACCATATCCCCAACGTCACCCTGATGAAGGCGACGAGCGAGGGACCCCAACCGGTGGATACCGAATCCTTCTTCGCCGGCCGCAAGGTCGCGATCTTCTCGGTGCCCGGTGCGTTCACGCCGACCTGCTCGGCGCGCCACCTCCCCGGCTTCGTCGAAAAAGCCGACGAGCTTCGCGCCAAGGGCGTCGACGAAGTCGCTTGCGTGTCGGTGAACGACGCCTTCGTGATGGGCGCGTGGGGTCAGCAGGCCGGCGCGGAGGGCAAGGTGACAATGCTCGCCGACGGCAATGGCGAGTTGGCCGAGGCAGTCGGGCTTACCATGGACGGCTCCAAGTTCGGCATGGGCAGGCGCGGCCAGCGCTGGTCGGCGATCGTCGACGACGGCGTCGTCCGGGAGCTGAACGTCGAGGAACCGGGCGCGTTCAGCGTCTCGAGCGCGGAATTCCTCCTCAACCAGCTCTAGCTGCCGCCTTCGGGTCCCCTGTCCCTCGAACAGGCCGGCCGATCCCGAATCGTGAAACATCGACGCGCCCGGGTCATTGGGAGCAGCTGTGTTCCAGTGCGCGGGAGTAGAATGATGGCCAGGCAGGGCGACAACCGACCCAATCACGCGATGACGGCGGCGCTGATCGGAGGCGCCGCGGCGGCGACGGCGGGCGCGTTCTGGAGCGCCCGCGCCATTGCCCGCCGGAACGGCGCCGGCGAGGGCAAGCTCAGTCCGATCATGGAAACGGCCGCCACGGCTTGCGAGCTCGCACATGGCGAAGCGGCCTCGGCCGGCCGGCGCCGCTGACGGATCTAGCGGAGGACCTCGGAGGCGAAGCGCTCGGAATGATTGGCGAAGACCAGCAGGTTCACCGCCAGGTTGCCGCGAATGAAGCCGTAATCGGCGGTCAAGTAGCGCTGCAGCGCCGGCCGTCCGTCGCGGGTCACGAAGGCCCTGGAGAAGGCGTATCGAAGGCTGAACTGGTGGATGTTCGCCGCCAGGCGCTCCGGCGGCACATTGGCCGGGCGGTTCCAGACGGCCTGGACGCTGATCGCCCGACAGGCGGCCCCTCCCCTGTCGCAACTGCCGAAGATGATCGCGGCGCGGCGGCCATTGGAGAAGGTGACCGCAAGCGCCGGACGATCGGCATTGCCGCGGCGCTGGGAGGTCGCACCGATCGCGGTCAGCACGGTCTCGACCGTCGAATAGTTGAAGGTCGGCAGGACCTGGCGATTTTCGGGCGCGGCCGGGTTCCAGCGCGCGGCTCCGCTCGCCGCCGCGGGCAAGGCCAGAAGACAGGCAGACAGAGCGGCGCTCAACGCGCGCATGAACAGATCCTCCCCGAGATAGAGAAAGGGCTGCTAGCGCCCCTCCCCGACTCGATTCCCGCGCCTATCGACGGGTCGTGCCGAATGCGCGTCCGAACGCGATCAGCCCCGCCTTACCAGCCGCAGCGGCGTCCCTGGTTCTGCTCGCGAAGCCAGCCGAGCAGCGGCCGGAAATATTCGATCATCGGCTCGGCCGACATTTCGCGAGTTCCGGTGAAGGCCTCGAGGGCGTCGGGCCAGGGCCTCGACGCGCCCATCGCCAGCATCTCGTTCAACCGCCGGCCCACTTCGCGATTGCCGTAGAAGGAGCAGCGGTGAAGCGGCCCCTGCCAGCCGGCAATGTCGCAGGCCGCCTTGTAGAACTGGAACTGGAGGATCCGGGCGAGGAAGTAGCGGGTGTAGGGAACGCTTGCCGGCACGTGATATTTGGCGGCCGCGTCGAAATGCTGCTCGGTCCGCTCCACCGGCGGGACGATCCCCTGATATTGAAGCCGCATCTCGTCCCACGCCGCCTGGTAGCGGTCGGGCGTGATCTGGCCGGAGAAGATTCCCCAGCGGTAGCGGTCGATCATCAGGCCGAACGGGAGGAAGGCGATCTTGTCCAGGGCCTGGCGCAGGAGGAGCGCTCGGTCCTGCTCCGGGGTCGGCAGCCGGTTCTCCTGGAGAAGCCCGATCTGGACGAGATATTCGGGAGTCACCGACAGCGCGATCATGTCGCCGATCGCCTCGTGGAAGCCGTCATTGGCGCTGTTGAGATAGAGGAAGGGCTGCTGGTTGTAGGCCCGCTGGTAATAATTGTGCCCAAGCTCGTGATGAACGGTGATGAAGTCGTCGGCATTGACCCGGGTGCACATCTTGATCCGCAGATCGTCGACATTGTCGACGTCCCAGGCCGAGGCATGGCAGATCACTTCCCGGTCGCGCGGCTGGGTGATCATCGACCGTTCCCAGAAGCTTTGCGGAAGCGGCGCGAAACCGAGAGAGCTGAAGAAGGATTCGCCCTGGCGGACGATCCGCTCAGGCGTGTAATCGGCCCGCTCGAGCAGCTCGGTCAGATCGTAGGGCGGGTTACCCGAGGCGCCGCGCGGAGCGACGACCTCATAGACATTGCCCCATTCCTGAGCCCAGAGATTGCCGAGCAGGTCGGCGCGGATCGGCCCCGTCTCAGGCTGCACCTGATCGCCATAGGTGCGGTTGAGCCCGGCTCGGGTGAAGCAGTGGATTTCCTCGTAGAGCGGCCGAACCTCGTTCCAGAGTCGTTCGGTCAGCGCCGCGAACTCATCGGGCGGCATGTCGTAATTGGAGCGCCACATGGCGCCGGTATCGGCGAAGCCGAGCTCTCGTGCGCCGGCATTGGCGATCTCGACCAGCCGCGCATATTGAGGCCGCATCGGCGCGCCGACATTCGTGTTCCAGCTGGTCCACATCTCCTTGAGATCTTCCGGATCGCGGACGGTCCCCATCCGCGCTTCGATCTCGTTGCCGGTGAGGGTCTCACCGTTCATGGTCCCACGGCCGCGACCATATTGCGATTGCAGATCGGTGGAGATCCGGTTGAGCTCGGCCGCCGCGCCCTCGGTCGTCGGCGCAGGCAAGGTCAGGCCGGCGCGAAGAATGTCCAGCTTCCGGCGCGTGTCGTAGCTCAGGCCCTCGACGTTCTGGAATCGCGCCGCCTCGGTGGCCAGGCGAACGCCCATCTCGGTTCCAATCGTGCCGAAATGCGCGGCCAGGGCATCGGTGTCTGGGGTGATGTAGGTCGAGTTCACCCATTGGGCTCGGGCGTTGAGTACCGAGAATTCGGCAAGTTCGCGCTCCGCTCGGGCGACGAAGGCATCGGCCTCGGCAGCGGTCGGCTCGGATGCCTCTTCAGCCACCGGAGTCGCCGCCACCGGAGACGTGGGTTCATCGGTCGCCGCGGCAGTGGTGCAGGCGGTCGCGAGAGCGGCGGAACAGACGAGGGCGAGGAGGGAGACGCTGCTTTTCATGGAAAGGACATCCTCGGTTGTGTGACGCAGCTGCAATTAACCTCTGCGGACGTACGGTCAACCGGCGAGGAAATCGGCGATGGCCCGTCCCAGTTCCGGCTTCGTCACGGCGCTCATGTGGTTTCCCGGCACTTCGACATAGCGCCCATCGGGGAGGAGCTCCGCCAGCGCCTGGGCCGGTCCATTGTCCTGATCCTCCGAGCCGCTGAGAACGAGGGTGGGGACGGCGATCGCCCGAACCTCCGATTCGGTCGAATCGACGAAGCTGTCGAGCAGGGGCAGAAGAGCCTTGGGATCGCCTCCCGTCGTCTTGAGAAAAGCTTCGGCGAGCCACTCCGGAGAGCCTCGTTCATGGCTTCCAAGACCAGTCAGGATCTTCCGGAAATGGTCGCCGCGGGCGCCGGTTCGAAGGAGGCCGCGAAGACCCATGCCGCTGATCACGAGCCGCCGCGGCTTCGCGCCCATGATCACCATCCGGGCCGAGGTTCGGGCGCCGAGCGAATAGCCGCCGAGATCGTAATCCGACAGCGCAAGATGAGCGATCAGCTCGAAGCCGTCGCGGGCGAGAATGTCCGGCGGATAGGCGGCGGCGTCGTGAGGAGAATCGCTCTGACCATGGGCGCGAAGGTCAGGCATGATCACCCGGAACCCGCGGTCGGCGATTGCGGCGGCGTGGCCGAACCTCAACCAGTTCATTTCGGCATTGGAGAAGAGCCCGTGGAGGAGCAGCACGGGCCGCCCGTCCCCCAGCTCGTGCCAGACGAGGCGGACATTGTCGGAGGCGGCGAAGCTTTCGGTTTTCGGCTCGGTCATCGACTCTGCTTCAACCCGCCGAGGCCGGCCTGAGTTCACGGCCGCGGCTCAACTCGTCAGGCATCGCCTTTCCCTTCTATCGTGATCCTTGCCAGCGCTTCGCGCCACGCCGCGGGGAGCTCGACCGGCCGGCGCCCGTCGCGGCCGACATAGACATGAACGAAATGACCTTCCGCTGCGGGCTCGCCGCGCCCGGACTCGAAAACGCCGAGCCGGTAGCGGACGCTGGAGCGGCCGATATGCTCCACTCCGAGCCCGATCTCGACCGGCTGAGGGAAGGCAAGCGGCCGGACGTAACGGCAGCCCGTCTCGACCACCAGGCCGATCGGATCGCCGATCGCAAAGTCGAGCAGACCGGCTTCGATGAGCCACGCATTCACGGCCGTGTCGAACCAGCCATAATAGACGGTGTTGTTGACGTGACCGTAGGAATCGTTGTCCGACCAGCGAGTCGGAACGGTCCGGAAATGACGATAGGCGGAACGGCCATGCAGTGGCTGACGACTCAAAGCGCGGCCTCGTAGATCCTTCGCGCGTCCGCCTCGGTGATCGGGCAGGGATTGTTCACCAGGAGCCGTTCCTGCTTCATCGCCTCGGACGCGAGCATATCCAGATGCTCGGCGCCGATGCCGACCTCCGATAGACGCTGAGGAAGCCCGGTCCGCCTGGAAAGATCGGCCAGAAGCGCGACGAAGAGCTGGGCCTGGGCCTGG
>CBIGXQ010000130.1:0-6392 GCA_966193865.1 uncultured Sphingosinicella sp.
TCTCGACCTGCATATAGGCGCCGCCCTTGCCGGGCTGGGTGTGCTGGATCTTCACCGCACGCCAGATGCCGCCTTCATATTCGATGATGTTGCCGGGACGAATGTCCACGCCGCTGATCTTCATGTTCTGCTCTTCGATACGGGAAAGTGTGGCGGCGCTTTAGCGGTCCCGTCCCTGCCCGGCAAGCAGCGGGTAGGGATTGACCGGCGTGCCTTCGTACCAGGGTTCGTTGGGAGCCATTTGATGGACGGCGAAATGGAGGTGGGGCCCGGCCGGATTGGCGTTGCCGGTGCTGCCGACGCTTCCGAGCCGATCGCCCTGCTCCACCTTCTGGCCCTCCTGGAGACCGGGGGCATATTCCTGCAGATGCGCGTAATAATAGATCCACTGCTGGTCGGGTGAGCGGACGTAGACGGTGATCCCGCCGCCGCCGCGGCTGAAATAGAGCTTTTCGACGACGCCTCCGGCGGCTGCCACCACCGGGGTTCCTTCGGGCGCCATGATGTCGATGGCGTTATGGACCCGGGCGCCGGCGGCCCGGCTCTGCTGATACGTGTCCACCAGGTCCTCGACGGCGATTCCGGCGACCGGGACCGCCAGGCCGGAGGGCCCGAGGACGAGCTGGGGATCATCGTCCGGCTCGGTGGTCTCGGTGATGACGTTCTCCGCCACGGTCGAATCGCCCGCGGCGCCCGGCCCGAGGACTCCGCCGTTGAAGGCGATCAGCCAGAAGGCGCTGGTGACGAGAGCGGTCACCACCGCGGTGATGAGGATGACGGTACCGAGGGCCAGCTTTCTCATGCAGGCCAGAACCTATTCCGGCTCCGCATCGTTCCCGACCCATGGAGCGGATTCGGATCGGCTGCTCGGGCTGGAACTACAAGCATTGGCGCGAGCTCTTCTACCCCGCCGGCCTCCCGCAACGGCGCTGGTTCGACTTCTACGCCGAACATTTCGACACGGTCGAGATCAACAACAGCTTCTACCGGCTCCCGTCCCCGGAGACCTTCCGCAAATGGCGCGACCAGGCGCCGGCGGGCTTCTGCTACGCGGTCAAGGCGAACCGCTACCTCACCCAGGCGAAGAAGCTGATCGATTGCGGCGAGCCCTTGCAGCGCATGATGACGGCGGTTCGAGAGCTTTCGCCGGCGCTCGGGCCGATCCTCTATCAATTGCCGCCGAGCCTTCGGCTGAACCTCGATCGGCTCGAAACCTTCCTGAACCTGGTGCCCAAAGACGTGACCAACGTCTTCGAGTTCCGCGACAGGAGCTGGTACGTGCCGGAGACGCTCGATCTCCTCGGCCGCCACGGCGCCGCTTTCTGCGTTCATGACATGCCGGGATCGACGGCAGAAAAGGTCGCGGTCGGGCCGATCGCCTATGTCCGCTTCCATGGCGCCGGCGGCAAATATTGGGGCCGCTACTCCGACGAGACCCTGCTCGGCTGGACCGACTGGATCGTCGATCAGGCCCGAGGGGGCCGCCCGGTCTGGTGCTATTTCAACAACGACATAGACGGCCACGCCATCGACGACGCTCAGACCCTCAAGGCGATGGTGGCGCAGGCGGCCCGCTAAATGCCTTCAGGAGCAGCGCAGTCGGGTCCGCTCCGCACGAAGTCCCCGCCCATTCGCGGGAGTCGCTCAGCCTCTCGGTCGAAGGACGTCCTGGAAGGCCTTCACCGCCGCCGTCGGCCCGTCGGCATGATTCCAGACCGCGCCGCAGACCGCCAGGAAGTCCGCGCCGGCATCGACCAGCACTCGGCCATTGGCCGGGGTGATCCCGCCGATCGCGACGGAGGGTAGCTCGAACAGGGCCGCCCACCAGGACAGGATCGAAGGATCGGGGCGATGCCGGGTTTCCTTGGTCGTGGTCGGGAAGAAGGCGCCGAAAGCGACATAATCGGCCCCCGCGTCCCCCGCCTCCATCGCCAGATGGCGGCTGTCGTGACAGGTCACGCCGATCTGCGCCGTCGGTCCGAGCACCGCCCGCGCCTCGCGCGGATCGCCGTCGCCCTGGCCCAGATGAACGCCGTCGGCACCGATCCTCTTGGCGAGAGCCATGTCGTCGTTGACGATGAAGGCAATGTCCCGGTCGGCGCAAAGCCGCTGAAGGGGCTCGGCAAGCCGCGCCGCTTCGTGCTGGTCGACATCCTTGACCCGAAACTGGAAGGCGGCCACCGGCCCTCCGTCGAACGCCTGGTCGAGCCGAGTGGGGAAGTCCCCGCCGACATCCAGCGGGGAGATGAGATAAAGCTGGCAGGGGCCGCGATCGCCGCGATCGAAGCGGCTGGCAAAATCGGACGGATCGAGGGTCAGTTCATCATCGGTCATGTCGCCGCATCCTCCGCCACCCGTTCTCCTGTCAAACAGAGAAAGACATCGGGCTTTCGTCCAAGGCCTTGCGCCCTTCGAACGGAGCCGAATCCCCCCTTCTCCATCAGCGCCTTCACCTCCGCTTCGGCGAAGAGTCGGAAGCCGAACCGGTGCCCAGGCCATTTGCTGAGCTCCTCGGGCGGTTCGAAGCAGATCGAGAGGGCACCGCCGGGGCGGACGACCCGCGCCAGCTCCCCGATCGCACCCGCCGGGTCTGGCCAGAAATAGAGATTGTTGACGCTGCACGCCTTGTCGACGCTGCGGTCCGCCACGGGCAGCTTCTGGACCGACGCATGGAACAGCCTGACGCGTTCCATCCGGCGAAACCGCCTCCGGGCACGCTCGACCATCTGTGGAGAGATGTCGACGCCGGACACCCGTCCGGTCGTCCGCCCCGCGATCATCGCCAGCAGCGCACCGCCGCCGAACCCGACCTCTAGGACGTCGTCCGCTTTTTGAAGATCGAGCTCGGCCAGAGCGAGATCGTTCATCGGCCCGCTGATCCGGTCGAGCCAGGGGCCGATCAGGTGCCTCCCCAGCCAGCCGCTCGGCCGGGCGAATTGCGCGGCGAGAAAGCGGCTGAGGATCGCCAAGTTCAGGCTTTCGTGGTCGAGGCGGCGTGGATCTCGTCGATCGCCGTGCCGAGCGCCCGGTCGAATTCCTCGTCGCTCATCTGGTAGCGCAGGTCCTCGAGCAAGGCGCGCGAGAAGCTGGCGATGATGCCACGATTTCGCGCCAGCTCCCGACACGCTTCGGGGCGTGAATAGCCGCCGGACAGAGCGACCACCCGGAGCACGCGCGGATGATCGACGAGCGGATCGAACAGGCCGGGCTCGGTCGGAAGGCTGAGCTTCAGCATGACTCGTTCGTTCCCCGGGAGCGAGTCGAGCGCCTTGACGAGCTCGTCGAGCAGGATCCTGTCCGCCTCGGCGCGTTCAGGGCTCTTGATGTTCACCTCGGGCTCGATGATCGGGACGAGGCCGGCGTCGAGGACCTGGCGAGCCACTTCGAACTGCTGGCCGACGACCGCCGCGATTCCATCGCGATTGGCGAGGTTGATCACCGACCTCTCCTTGGTGCCGAACACGCCGAGCGCCTTGGCATGAGCGAGAAGAATCGCCAGGTCCGGCATCGGCTTCATCAGCTGGACGCCGTTCTCCTCGGCCTCCAGCCCCTTGTCGATCTTGATGAATGGGACAACTCCGCGCTCCCTGAGCACCTGGGGAACCGGCTTGCCGTCGATCTCGCCGTCCATCGTCCGCTCGAACAGGATCGCTCCGAGGACCTTCTCGCCGCTGAAGGCGGGGGAAGTGATGATCCGGGAGCGCATCTGGTGGATCAGGCCGAACATCTCCTCGTCGTCGTTCCAGGCGCCTTCCTCGATGCCATAGCCCTTGAGCGCCTTCGGCGTGGAGCCGCCGCTCTGGTCGAGCGCGGCGATGAATCCCCGGCCGCTTTCCATCTTTGCCATCATGTCCGATTCCTGCATGAAGATAGTCCTTTATTACATTGATTAGGCTCAAGAATATGTACGGCGCGGCGATGTCATGCGCACTCGACCTTCACCGTCCCTCGAGGACTTCGAGGAAGGGTTTCAACATCGCGCTCAGGTTCACAGCGATCGAAATCCGGGTCCCGGGACCGTTGAAGAGATGGACGGCGTGGAGAAGCCAGGAGGGGAAGATCACCAGGCGACCATTGGCCGGGCGGAGGAATTTTTCATATTCTTCCGGCTTCTCTCCAGGACGACGGAAACGCAGATCGGGCGCGTTCATGGCGATGGTTGGCATACGCGGATCGCTCAGCACGAGCGCTCCGCCGAGATTCTGGTCGGTCGAACCCTGATAGCCGTCGTCGACATAATAGACGGCGGACCAATAGGCACCCGGATGTGAATGATAATGGTTGGACGAACCCGCCCGCGAGACGTTCGACCACATCGTCGAATACCAGCCGTAGCGCGATTGACCCGGCGATTTCACGTCCACCGTCACGGAATCGACGAGGAAGATGATCCTCGCCAGCAGCTCCTGGGCGGCGGGACCACCCCATTTCAGCATGTCGGGTGCCGATTGCCATCCGGAGACGTTCGACAGGCGGACCCCGGGATCATTCGCCTGCCGGGCGAGGATCACTTCCTTCAGACGGCGGTTCACGTCGACTGCATTGGGCATCTGATCGACGATCAACGGGGTGTCGAAAAGTCCGACCACCTGCGGGCCGGCGCCGATACCCGCTGCGCTCACGGCTGCTGAAGCGCCTCGACGCCGGGAAGGTCCTTGCCTTCCATCCATTCGAGGAACGCGCCGCCGGCGGTGGAAACGAAGGTGAAATCGTCAGCCACGCCCGCATGGTTGAGAGCAGCGACGGTGTCGCCGCCGCCGGCGACGGAGACCAGGCCGCCACTCTGGGTGAGCGCGGCGGCGGTTCTGGCGAGGGCGACTGTGGCGGCATCGAAGGGTGGCGTCTCGAAGGCGCCAAGCGGGCCGTTCCAGACCAGCGTGTGACAGGTTTTCAAAGCGTCCGCCAAGGCCTCGACCGCCGCAGGGCCGACATCGAGGATCATCTCGTCGGGCGCCACTTCATGGACGTTGCAGGTGCGCAGTGATGGCGGGTTCGCTTCGAACGCCTTCGCGACGACGACGTCATAGGGCAGATGAACGGTGCGGTTCGCCCGATCCGCCGCGTCGAGTATCTCGAGAGCGGTTTGGCCGAGCTCATGTTCGGCGAGGCTTCGGCCGACATCGACCCCGCGCGCGGCGAGGAAGGTATTGGCCATTCCGCCGCCGATGATCAGATGATCGACCTTGGTGACGAGATGTTTGAGCACGTCGAGCTTGGTCGATACCTTGGCCCCCCCGACCACCGCAGCCACCGGCCGCTCAGGATTGCCGAGGGCTTTTTGCAGCGCCTCGAGCTCGGCCTGCATCGCCCGGCCGGCAAAGGCCGGCAAACGGTGCGCCAGGCCTTCTGTCGAGGCGTGGGCGCGGTGAGCGGCGGAGAAGGCGTCGTTGACGTAGATGTCGCCGAGCCGGGCGAAGCGATCGGCGACCGCCGGGTCATTCCTCTCCTCGCCGCCGAAGAAGCGCGTATTCTCCAGGATCGCGACGTCGCCCGGCTGGAGGTCGGCAATGGCGGCCTCGTCCACTTCCCAGTCGATGAAGCGGACCGGCCGGCCGAGCACCGCCTCGTAGGGCCTGGTGACGAGCGCCAGCGAAAATTCCGGGGCGGGCGACTTGGGCCGGCCGAAATGGGCGAGCAGGAGGACGATCGCGCCCTTGTCGGCGAGCTCGGTGACGGTCGGAAGGGTCGCGCGAAGACGAGTGTCGTCGCTGACCTTCCCTTCCTTCATCGGCACGTTGAGATCGACCCGGACGAGGACCCGCTTCCCCTCGATCTCGCCGAGGTCGTCGAGCGTACGGAATGATGTCATGGCGTCAGATCAGGGCGGCCATCGCCGCCGCCGTGTCGACCATCCGGTTCGAGAAGCCCCATTCATTGTCGTACCAGCTGACGACCCGAACGAGCTTGCCTTCCAGAACCGCGGTCTCGAGGCTGTCGATCGTCGAGCTCGCCGGATTGTGGTTATAGTCGATCGAGACGAGCGGCTCTTCGGAATAATCCAGGATCCCCTTGAGCGCGCCTTCCGAGGCGGCGCGAAGGGCGCCGTTCACTTCGTCCACCGAAGTGTCGCGACCCGGCGTGAAGGTCAGGTCCACCAGGCTGACGTTCGGAGTCGGAACCCGAACCGCCGATCCGTCCAGCTTGCCCTTCAGCTCCGGGAGGACTTCGCCGACCGCTCGGGCGGCGCCGGTGGTGGTCGGGATCATCGACATTCCGGCGGCGCGTGCGCGCCGCTTGTCGCTGTGGATCTGATCGAGGATCTTCTGGTCGTTGGTATAAGCGTGGATCGTCGTCATCAGGCCGCGCTCGATGCCGACGGCCTCGTTCAGGACCTTGGCGACCGGCGCCAGGCAGTTCGTCGTGCAGGATGCATTGGAGACGATCGTGTGTCC
>CBIGXQ010000131.1:0-6361 GCA_966193865.1 uncultured Sphingosinicella sp.
CAGAAGCCGGTGATCACCAAGGCCAAGAAGTCGATCGCCCAGTTCAAGCTGCGCGAAGGCATGCCGATCGGCGTGAAGGTCACTCTTCGCCGCGAGCGGATGTACGAGTTCCTGGACCGCCTGGTCACGATCGCGCTTCCGCGCGTTCGCGACTTCCGCGGCCTCAACCCGCGCTCGTTCGACGGCCGCGGCAATTACGCAATGGGTCTCAAGGAGCAGATCGTGTTCCCGGAGATCAACTATGACCGCATCGAGAAGGTGCGCGGCATGGACATCATCGTCACCACGACCGCGAAGACGGACGAGGAAGCGCGCGAGCTGCTGCGCCTCTTCAGCTTCCCCTTCCCGGCCGAGCAGGATCAGAAGCAGGCGGCCTGAGGCCCCCTGCGCAGGAAGGAAGAGAACTTAAGTCATGGCGAAACTGAGTTCCATCAACAAGAACGAGCGTCGCAAGAAGCTGGCGAAGAAGTATGCCGGCCAATATGCGAGGCTGAAGGCGATCGCGAACGACGAGTCCAAGGACGAGACGGAGCGCCTGATCGCGCGTCTGAAGATGGCTGAAATCCCTCGCAACGCGAACCCGACCCGGGTCCGCAACCGCTGCGAGCTGACCGGCCGTTCGCGCGCTTATTATCGCAAATTCCGACTGTCGCGAATCATGCTTCGGGAACTGGGCAATAAGGGCCTGATCCCCGGCGTGACGAAGTCGAGCTGGTAAGGGCTATTGAGATGCCGATGACCGATCCTCTGGGTGATATGCTCACCCGCATCCGCAACGGCCAGCAGGCCCGCAAGGACAGCGTGCTTTCGCCCGCGTCCAAGCTGCGTGCCCGCGTGCTCGATGTGCTTCAGCGTGAAGGCTATATCCGCGGCTATCGCGAGGAGGCGCTGGGCGCCCATCGTGGCCTCCGGATCGAGCTGAAATATTTCGAGGGCCAGCCGGCCATTCAGCACGTCTCGCGCGTGTCGAAGCCCGGCCGCCGGGTCTATTCCGGTGCCCAGGAACTGCCCCGGGTCCGCAACGGCCTGGGAATCACCATCGTCTCGACGCCCAAGGGCGTTCTCAGCGACGCCGAAGCGCGCACTCAGAACGTCGGCGGCGAAGTGCTTGCGGAGGTATTCTGATGTCCCGCATCGGTAAGGTTCCAGTCGAGCTTCCGAGCGGCGTCTCGGCCAGCGTCGAAGGCCAGCTTCTGTCGGTAAAGGGGCCCAAGGGCACCCTCAGCATGCAGATGCTGGAAGACATCAGCTACGGCATCGAGGACGGCCGGATCGTCGTCCGTCCGGCCAACGAGACGAAGCGGGCGCGCTCCTTCTGGGGCATGCATCGCACCCTCGTCCAGAATCTGGTGACCGGGGTCACCGAGGGCTTCACCAAGGTCCTCGAGATCACCGGCGTCGGCTATCGCGCCGCGGCCCAGGGCAAGAATCTACGCCTTCAGCTCGGCTACAGCCACGACGTCAACATCGCGGTGCCGGAAGGCCTCGAGGTGAAGACCCCGGACGCGACCACGGTCGAGATCAGCGGCAATGATCGGCAGAAGGTCGGTCAGCTCGCCGCCGAGATCCGGCGCTGGCGCAAGCCCGAGCCCTACAAGGGCAAGGGCATCAAGTATCGCGGCGAGTATATCTTCCGCAAAGAAGGCAAGAAGAAGTAGCCATGGCCAGATTCAACACCTTCGACAAGCGCGCCCAGCGCGTCCGGACCTCGATCCGCAAGCGCGGCGGCGATCGCCCGCGTCTGTCGGTCCATCGTTCGGGCCGCCACATCTACGCGCAGATCATCATTGACGCGGAAGGGCGCACCGTCGCCGCCGCTTCCACGCTGGAGAAGGAAGCCCGGGCGAATACCGGCGCGACCGTCGCTTCGGCTCAGGAAGTGGGCCGCAAGATCGCCGAGCGGGCCAAGGCAGCCGGCGTCAGCCGAGTCGTCTTCGACCGCGGCGGTTTCCTGTTCCACGGCCGCGTGAAGGCTCTCGCCGACGCCGCGCGCGAGGGCGGATTGGAGTTTTAAGAATGGCTGACGATACCAACCAGACCCCGGAAGCGGCCGAGCAGTCGAACCTGCCGACCGAGGCCGCCGAGGCGACCCAGGCGCCGCGGCGTGACCGCGGACCGCGCGGCGGACGTGGCCGTGGCGGCGGCGACCGCGGTGGTCGCGGCCGGCGCGACGACCGCCGTGGCGGCCCAGGCCGCGACGACGACGGCGGCGAAGAGCTGATCGAGAAGCTCGTCCACATCAACCGTGTCTCGAAGACGGTGAAGGGCGGCAAGCGCTTCGGCTTCGCGGCTCTGGTCGTCGTCGGCGACGGCAAGGGCCGGGCCGGCTTCGGCCATGGCAAGGCGCGCGAAGTGCCGGAGGCGATCTCCAAGGCGACCGCCGCCGCCAAGAAGGCGATGGTTCGAGTGCCGCTCCGCGAGGGCCGCACGCTCCACCATGACGGCCTCGGCCATTTCGGCGCCGGTCGCGTGTTCGTCCGCTCGGCTCCGGCCGGGACCGGGATCATCGCCGGTGGCCCGATGCGCGCCGTGTTCGAGAGCCTCGGAGTCGCCGACGTGGTGACCAAGTCGATCGGCACGTCCAACCCCTACAACATGATCCGCGCGACCTTCGAGGCGCTCGGCGAGCAGACCTCGCCGAAGGCGGTCGCCCAGCGTCGCGGCCGCAAGATCGCCGAGCTGATGGCGCGCCGTGACGGCCTTTCCGTCGCGGAAGCCTCGGCCGAAGCCGAAGCGGTCACGGAGTAAGAGAGATGGCGAAGCTGAAGATCACCCAGACCGGATCGCCGATCCGGCGCACGCCGGACCAGCGCAAGACGCTGATCGGCCTGGGCCTCAACAAGATGCACAAGACGGTCGAGCTCGACGACACCCCCGAGGTGCGCGGCATGATCCGCAAGGTGCAGCATATGGTGAACGTCGAGGCTTAGCCTCGGTGGTCATCCCCGCGAAAGCGGGGATCCGGCGTGCCTTGCGCGAAGCACGCTCGGGCTCAAGCGAAACTAGGCCCCCGCCTTCGCGGGGGTAAACTACAGCGAGTGCAAGACATGAAACTGAACGAAATCCGCGACAACAAGGGCGCCCGCAAGTCCAGGGTGCGGGTCGGCCGCGGCATCGGCTCCGGCCTCGGCAAGACCGCCGGACGTGGCCAGAAGGGCCAGACCAGCCGCTCCGGCGTCTCCATCTTCGGCTTCGAAGGTGGCCAGATGCCGCTCCACATGCGGATCCCGAAGCGCGGCTTCAACAATATCTTCGCCAAGGATTATGCCGAGGTGAATGTCGGCGCGATCCAGAAGGCGATCGATTCCGGCAAACTCGAAGGCAAGGGCACGATCGATCATGACGCGCTCAAGGCGGCGGGCCTGGCCCGTGGCGGCAAGGACGGCGTCCGGCTGCTCGGCAAGGGCGAGCTCAAGGCGAAGCTCGCGCTTCGCGTCGCCGGCATCTCGGCCGGTGCGCGCAAGGCGATCGAAGGTGCCGGCGGCTCGGTCGAGCTGATCGAGGTCGTTCCCGCCGCGGAGAAGGCTGCTGCCAAGAAAGGCAGCGCCAAGGGCCGGACCAAGGCCGACGCCTGACCCCGTCGCACGGCAGAAGGCTGACAAGCCCGAACCTATCACTATATGAGGCGGCGGGGGCCATCCGGTCATCCGCCGCTTTCATTTTCCGAAGGTCGTAAAATCTATGGCATCCGCAGCCGATCAGATGGCAGCCAATATCAGCCTGGCGAACTTCGCCAAGGCGACCGACCTCAAGAAAAGGCT
Source organism: uncultured Sphingosinicella sp. (assembly GCA_966193865.1). Taxonomy (GTDB): domain Bacteria; phylum Pseudomonadota; class Alphaproteobacteria; order Sphingomonadales; family Sphingomonadaceae; genus Allosphingosinicella. Next base: position 3,762 of record CBIGXQ010000131.1, read on the forward strand.
GTGGTTCACGCTTGGTGCGCTGGTGATCTTCCGGCTGCTCTCATTCGTTCCGCTGCCGGGCATCGACCCGACGACTCTGAGCTCGCTGTTCGATCAGACCCGCGGCGGAGTCCTTGATTTCTTCAACATGTTCTCGGGCGGCAGCCTCGAGCGGATGAGCCTGATCGCCTTGGGCGTGATGCCCTACATCACCGCCTCGATCGTCATGCAGCTGGCCTCGTCCATGTCGCCCCAGCTGGCCGCCTTGAAGAAGGAAGGCGAGAGCGGCCGCAAGAAGATCAACCAATATACCCGCTACGGCACCGTCTTCCTGTGCGCGATCCAGGGCTATTTCATGGCCGTCGCGCTCGAGAGCTGGGGCGGCAATACCGGCCAGTCCGCCGTCGTCGATCCCGGCATGATGTTCCGGATCACCGTCGTCGTCAGCCTCGTCGGCGGAAGCATGTTCCTGATGTGGCTGGGCGAGCAGATCACCAGCCGCGGAATCGGCAACGGCATCTCGCTCATCATCATGGCGGGCATCGTCGCTCAGCTTCCGACGGCCCTGGCGCAGCTGTTCGAAGGCGGCCGGACCGGCAGCCTCGATCCCTTCATCATCATGGTCGTCGTCGCTTTGGCGCTCGTCCTCATCCTCTTCATCTGCTTCATGGAGCGCGCCCAGCGGCGGATCCTGATCCAGTATCCGAAGCGCCAGACCGCGCGCGGCCAGATCCAGCAGGAGCGGTCGCACCTGCCGCTGAAGGTCAATACCGCCAACGTCATTCCGCCGATCTTCGCGTCGTCGCTGCTTCTCATGCCGCTGACGATCGCCCAGTTCGCTGGCAACCGGACCGCCGGCGAGAGCGCCTGGGGCGATTTCGTGATCACGATCACGACCGCGCTTCAGCACGGCGCGCCGCTCTACATGTTCCTTTACGGCGCGGGCATCGTCTTCTTCACCTTCTTCTACACCTCGGTGGTCTTCAATCCCGAGGAGACGGCGGAGAATCTGAAGAAATATGGCGGCTTCATCCCCGGCATCCGCCCCGGCAAGCGCACCGAGGAATATCTCGATTACGTGCTCACCCGGGTCACCGTCGTCGGCGCCGCCTACCTGACCCTGACCTGCCTCATCCCCGAATGGCTCATCGCCCGGGCCGGGATCCCCTTCTATCTGGGCGGCACCAGCCTGATCATCGTCGTCAACGTGACGATGGACACGGTCACCCAGATCCAGAGCCATCTGCTCGCCCACCAATATGGCGATCTCATCAAGAAGGCGAAGCTCAAGGGTGGCGGCCTGAGGCGCTGACGGCGCTGCCCGCCCGGCTGGCCCGCCGGCATCCAATGACCTAGGGGACAAGGCGATGAACATCATCCTCCTCGGACCGCCGGGCGCGGGCAAGGGCACCCAGGCCGCCCGGCTCGTTCACGACCGCGGGATGGTCCAGATCTCGACCGGCGACATGCTCCGTGCCGCAGTCAAGGCCGGCACCGAGATCGGCCGTCTGGCCGACGAGATCATGAAGGCGGGCAAGCTCTTTCCGGACGACCTGATGTCGCAGATTCTCGGCGCCCGCCTCGACGAGCCGGACACCGAAGCCGGCGTCATCTTCGACGGCTATCCGCGAACCCAGGCCCAGGCCGAGGCGCTCGACCGGCTTCTCGCCGAGCGCGGCAGGTCACTCGACTACGTCATCGAGCTCGACGTCGACGAGGACGCTCTCGTCGACCGGATCACCGGCCGCTTCACCTGCGCCAAGTGCGGCGAGGGCTATCACGACCGCTACAAGCTGCCCAAGGTCCCCGGCCTGTGCGACGTCTGCGGCGCCGAGGACATGTTCAAGCGCCGAGCCGACGACAATGAGGAAGCGGTTCGAACCCGGATGGCCGAATATCGCGCCAAGACCGCGCCGATCCTGCCGATCTACGAGGCGAGGGGCCTCGTCCGCCGAGTCGACGGAATGGCCCCGATCGGCGAGGTCGAAGCGGCGATCGAGGCGATCCTCGAAGAACCTTCCGGCGCCGTTTGACGGCTTCCGTGCCGTTCCGAGGCACAGGCTTGAAATCCCTGAAAAAGTGATATGATCCCGCCAGCGCGACTCCGGCTCGGGGCTGCGGAAATATCGGACAGGGAGGCGGCGTCATGAACAGGGGAGAAGGTAGCGGACCGACGGTCGAGGCGGTTCTCACGGGCGAGCCGATTCACACCAAATCGGAACATGTGGATCTTGCCGGGTTCATGGAAGGCGTGAAGCGCCGCAACCCCGGCCAGAACGAATTCATCCAGGCAGTCCAGGAAGTCGCCGAGGACATTTTCGAGTTCATCGGCGACAAGGAGGATTATCACCGCTGGCAGATCCTGCGCCGGATCGCCGAGCCCGACCGGATCGTGTCGTTCCGGGTCTGCTGGGAGGACGACAATCACAATGTCCGGGTTCAGCGCGGCTACCGGGTGCAGAACAACAATGCGATCGGACCCTATAAGGGCGGAATCCGCTTCCATCCCTCGGTCAACGAGAGCATCCTGAAGTTCCTCGCCTTCGAGCAGACCTTCAAGAATGCCCTGACCGGCCTGCCGATGGGCGGCGGCAAGGGCGGCGCCAATTTCAATCCCAAGG
>CBIGXQ010000132.1:0-6285 GCA_966193865.1 uncultured Sphingosinicella sp.
CGCCAGGCGGCGATCTTCGCATGATCCCCCGATCGCAGCACTTCGGGGATCCTGCGCCCTTCCCATTCAAAAGGTCGGGTATAATGCGGATATTCGAGGAGGCCGCTTTCAAAGCTTTCCTCCTCTCCGCTGGTCGGCGCGCCCATTACCCCGGGGAGCAGCCGAACGCAAGCGTCGAGCAGGACGAAAGCCGCCGTCTCGCCGCCCGAAAGCACATAGTCCCCGACCGAGACCGGGACAATGGGCCGGGCCTCGAACAGGCGCTCGTCAATGCCTTCGAAGCGCCCGCACAGGATCGACACGCCAGGGCCAGCCGAAAGCTCGCGCACCTTCGCCTGGGTCAGCGGCTCGCCGCGCGGCGTCATCGCCAGCAGGGGTGCCTCGGGCGCCGCCGCCAGGACATGGTCGACGGCCCGAGCGAGGACGTCGGCGCGCATCACCATGCCGGCACCGCCGCCAGCCGGCGTATCGTCGACCGAGCGATGCCTGTCGGTGGCGAAATCGCGGATCTGCACCGTTTCCAGCGACCACAAACCTTCAGCCAGAGCGCGCCCGGCGAGGCTGTGCCCGAGCGGACCCGGGAACATTTCCGGGTAGAGCGTCAGGATCCGGGCCGACCAGCTCATTGCCTGGGCAGGACCATGAAATCGAGCTGCTGGATCGTCGCCGGCCGGGTCGGCGCGAGAAGGACATAGCCGCGAAGCTCGGCACGCTCGCATTCCCACTCGAAATAACCGGCCATGGCGCCATCCGCGATGACCGGGGAGTCGGTCCGGCACTCGCCCGTCTGCTCACGAATTCCCGCCAGATGGCGGGCCCAGTTCGCGACCGACCGATCCATCAGGAAGTTCATCGCCAGCCGATCCTGAGCCGCCTCGACGCTTCCCCGCCGGTACATGTCTCCCGCCAGGGCATAAGCGGAAGCGAGATCTGCACTGACCGCCTCCGGACGAGGCCTGGCGAGGCCAGCACGATGAAGCTCGAGCGCACTGAGCAGGGTCTGGCGCGACGAGCCGGCATAGGTGCGGTTGGCGAAGGCGAAGATACCGATCCCGCTATTGGGCACGAGCAGCAGGTGGGACCCATAGCCGGGATAGCCGCCACCGTGGCTGACAGTGAGGCCCAGGTCGCAATCCTGCGACACTCTCATGCCCATGCCATAGGCGCTGGCGAAGCGGCAGACGGGCCCGCCCGCGATGCCCGCCCGCTCGTTCGTCTGGATGAAGTTGAGACCCTGGGCGAGCTCGCGCACCGACGAGCGGCGAATGGGGCCGGTCTCGGGTCCGTCGCGTGCCGGCCAGGCGTCGAGAAGGAAGGCGGTCCACCGGGCATAATCACTGGCGCTCGTCTCGACTCCGCCCATCGCGCCGAAGGCGCCATGGGGCATGTCCGGTTCGCGGACAAATCGATCATTTTCCCAGCGATAGCCGATGGAGCGCCGCTCCAGCGGAGAATCGCCGATTTCGTAGACGGTCGACGTCATTCCGAGCGGGAGCATGATCTGCTCCCTTATGTAGCGATCATAGGGCTGGCCCGAGACGTTGGTGATGATCCGGCCGAGCAGGGCATAGCCGAAATTGGAATATTCATGCGCGAGGCCTGGCGAGCGGCTCATCGGAACGCCATCGCGAAGCATCTGCGTGAACGCGTCCTCGGGCAGCATCTGTTGACGATCGCCCCACGGATTGTCGGTCACCAGGCCGCCGGTATGGCTGAGCAGGTCGCGCACCCGGATTCGCGGCGAGTCGCTGGTCGGATAGCGCCAGCCGCGAAGCTCCGGGACGTAAGCCTCGGCCGGGGAATCGAGATCTACGCGGCCTTCGTCGCGAAGCTTGAGGATGGCGAGCGCGGTGAAGGCCTTGGACATCGAGGCGATCCGGAAGAGGCTGTCGGCGGTGACGGGCCGGCGCTGTTCCAGGTCCTGGACGCCCATCGTCCCGACATGGACGAGCTGACCGTCGCGGACGATTCCATAGACCAGTCCGGGCACATGGCCGGCCTCCATAAACTGCCGGAAATGGGCGTCGATGGCGGGGATGACGCTGTCGAGCGACCGCATCGGGGCCTGCGGCGGCGGCGACGTTTGCGGCAGGGCCGGCGAGGCCATCGTGAGCAGCAAGGTCGCGGTCAACGCTCTGAACATGGTCATCCCCCTATCGCGCCGACCTGGCGCAGCGACCCTTCTTCGTCCGTTCGCCCGGCCGCTGCAAGCCGACGGAACCATGGCGGCACCGCGGCGCTAAGGGCGAATGGACGAACCTGATCATGATTCCCCCGATTTCGATTGCCTCGTCATCGGCGCCGGGCCGGCGGGCCTGACCGCGGCCATCTATCTCGCCCGATTCCACCTCAGGCTGAAGGTCGTCGACGAGGGCCGGAGCCGGGCGGGCTGGATTCCCTGCACGCGCAACGTCCCCGGCTTCACAGACGGAATCAGCGGCACCGAGCTCCTTGCCAGGATGCGCGAGCAAGCGGAAAAATACGGCGCCTCGGTCGAAACCGGGCGAGTCTCGAGGCTCGAGCAGGTCGACGGCGGCTTCGAAGCCGAATGGGGCGCTGGAACGGCGACCGCTCGAACCGTGCTTTTCGCCACCGGAGTGAAGAATCGGCGCCCTGACATGGACGAGGAGCTTCACGACAGCGCCCTGGCGCAGGGGCTGATCCGCTATTGCCCGATCTGCGACGGCTATGAGGTCACCGACAAGAAGGTCGGCGTGATCGGGAGCGGCTCCCACGGGGTCGCGGAAGCTTTGTTCCTTCGAAGCTATACCGCCGACGTCACGCTGATCGCGCCCGGCGAAGCCCATGACCTTCGAAGCGAGGATCAAAGGCGGCTCGAAGAGCATGGAATCCGCGCCGTCGACGGACCCTCCCGGGGAGTCGCCGCCCACGAAAGCTGCATCGTCGTCGAGACGGCGGAAGGCCATTACACGTTCGACAGCGTCTATCCGGCGCTCGGCTCCGACACCCATACGGAGCTTGCCGAGCAGATCGGGGTCGCCCTGAACGAGAGCGGCTGCATCGCCGTCGACAGCCACCAGCGCACGAACGTGCCGGGCGCCTATGCCGCCGGCGACGTCGTCATCGGCCTCGACCAGATCAGCCACGCCATGGGCGAAGGCGGCGTGGCGGCGACGACGATCCGAAACGATCTTGCGAAGCTCCGGCCGCTCGACCGTTAGAGCCGGTGCCGGTTCAGGCGAGGAAAGTGGGATCGGCGACGATCCGGCCGTCGCCAAGCTCGGCGATCCCGTCGCGGAATGGGATCAGCGACTTCTTGCCGTCCGGCTTCTCGATCTCGAGAAGGTCGCCGGCGCCGAAATTCTCGACGGCGACGACCCGGCCCAGAAGCTCGCCGGCCTCGGTTTCGCAGGGGAGGCCGATGAGGTCGGCGTGATAATATTCCCCCTCGTCGAGCGGCGGCAGCTCGGTGCGGGGGACGGACAGGAGCTTGCCGCGCAACGCTTCGGCGTCGTTGCGATCGGCGACCTCGGCGAAGCGGGCGATCGCGCCATTGCCGCCGCCCCTCAGCGACACCAGAGTGAGCGGCCTTTCCCCGTCGACGAACAGCCTTTTGTGCCGTTTCAGGCTGTCGACGCTCTCGGCGAAGGCTTTCAGGCGCACCTCGCCGCCGACGCCATGGGCACCGGCGACGGCGGCGAGGACGACCTGATTGTCAGCGTCATCAGCCATGGAGCATGACCCAAAGCGGCTTCATCGGCAGCGCCCTTAGCTCATGCGCCACCCCTCCCCAACCCCTCCCCATCAATGGGAGGGATTGGAGGGGCTTGAGGCGGAGTTCGGCTTACTCGGACTTCTCGGCCTTCTCGGCGCCTTCCTCGGGAGCGGCCTCGACCGAACCCTCGGCGGGATCGGTCGTGGACTTGCCCTCGTTGGTCGCTTCGTCGGCCGGAGTGGCCTCCTCGGCCGGGGCTTCCTCGGCGGCGGCTTCGGCCGGAGCCTCTTCGGCCGCGGCCTCCTCAGCAGGCGCCTCCTCGGTGGCGGCCTCTTCGGCCGGAGCCTCCTCGGTCACAGCTTCCTCGGCCGGGGCTTCTTCGGCGGCGGCTTCTTCGGTGGGGGCTTCTTCGGTGGCGGCTTCACTGGCCTCGGCGCCGGTGTCGGCGGTGGCTTCCTCGACCGCCTCGGCCATCACTTCGACCGTCTCTTCCTCGGCCGCAGTCTTGGCGGCTTCGGCGGCTTCGGCCTCGCGGGTGGCCCGCTCCTCGGCGCGCTCCTTGGCCTTTTCGCCCGGCTCACCCTTCTTCGGGTTGCTTCGCGCCGGCCGCTCCTTGAGCCCGGCGGCATCGAGGAAGCGAAGGACCCGGTCCGACGGCTGAGCACCGACGGAGAGCCAGTGGCGGACTCGGTCGGCGTCAAGCTTCACCCGCTCCGGGCTGTCCTTGGGGAGAAGCGGATTGTAGCTGCCGATCCGCTCGATGAACTTGCCGTCGCGCGAATTGCGGGCGTCGGCGACGACGATCTTGTAATAAGGGCGCTTCTTCGCGCCGCCCCGTGAAAGCCTGATTGCAACTGCCATTTCGATGTTCCTTTCTTGAAGTCTATCTCTTGAAATTCTTGGGATTGAACGGGAGGTTCCCGCCGGGAAGCCCGGGGAAGCCGCCAGAGGGGCTGCCAGGGGGCAGACCGCCGCCGGGAAGCCCGCCAAGCGCTCCGCCCAGGCCGCCGCCGCCGCCGCCGAACAAGGCGCCGAGCTTGCCGAGACCGCCCATCTTGCGAATCTTCTTCATCGCGTTGGCCATCTCCTGATGCATCTTCAGGAGCTTGTTCACTTCCTGGACGGTCGTCCCAGAGCCCTTGGCGACCCGGATCTTGCGCTTCGCGTTCAGCAGGTCCGGCTTCACCCGTTCCTTCGGAGTCATCGAGCCGATGATCGCGTCGAGCCGGCCGAGCACATTGCCTTCCAGGACTCCGCTCTGGTTGATCTGGTTCCGCATCTTGCCGATCCCGGGCAACATACCCGCGAGGGCGCCGAGCCCGCCCATGCGCTGCATCTGGCGAAGCTGGGCGCGAAGATCGTTCAGATCGAACTGGCCCTTGGCCATCTTGGCGGCGAGCGCCTCGGCCTCCTCGACCTGGATCGTCTCCTGGGCGCGCTCGACGAGGCTGACGACGTCGCCCATGCCGAGGATGCGGCCGGCGACCCGCTCGGGATGGAAGGCCTCGAGCTTGTCGATCCCCTCGCCGACGCCGGCGAACTTGATCGGCTTGCCGGTGACGGCGCGCATCGACAGAGCGGCGCCGCCGCGGGCGTCGCCGTCGAGGCGGGTGAGGACGATACCGGTCAGATCGATCTGATCGACGAAGCTCTTCGCGACATTAACCGCGTCCTGGCCGGTCAAGGCGTCGGCGACGAGAAGCACTTCCTGAGGCGAGGTCGCGCCGGCGACCGCCTTCATCTCGTCCATCAGCGCCTGATCGACGTGAAGCCGGCCGGCCGTGTCGAGCATGAGAACGTCGAAGCCCTGGAGGCGGGCGGCATTGAGCGCGCGCCGGGCGATCTCGACCGGAGGCTGGCCGGGAACGATCGGAAGGGTCGCGACGTCCGCCTGGCGGCCGAGCACGGCGAGCTGCTCCTGAGCCGCCGGCCGGGCGACGTCGAGCGACGCCATCATCACCTTCTTGCGGTCCTTGTCGGTGAGCCGCTTGGCGATCTTGGCAGTGGTGGTCGTCTTGCCCGAGCCCTGAAGGCCGACCATCATGATCACCGCCGGCGGAGTGACCGCGATCTCGAGCCCGGCTTCCTCGGCGCCGAGCATCTCGACGAGCGCGTCATGGACGATCTTGACGACCTGCTGGCCGGGGGTGACCGAGCGCAGCACCTGCTGGCCGACCGCTTTCTCGGTGGCTCGGTCGACGAACTCGCGGACGACCGGGAGGGCGACGTCGGCCTCGAGCAAGGCGACTCGGACCTCGCGCATCGCCGAGCGCACGTCGGCCTCGGTCAACGCGCCGCGGCCGCGCAGCCGGTCGAACACACCGTTGAGGCGATCGCTCAGGCTCTCGAACATTCATCTCTCCAGAGGCGCCAAACGAAAAACGCCGGCGGGCGAAACCTCGCCGGCCAGCGCGCGTCGTTGGACGCTTCGAAACTCACCCGTCGTCGGGATGGCCGCCACATAGGCAATCGCTGCCCTGCTGGCAAGGGAGTTGGCGCTGGCCGCGCAAGCGCTCGAAGCTTCCACTTGGGCGGGACAATCCCTAGATGCGCTCGGCAATGACGCAACGCTTCCACAAGATGCACGGCCTCGGCAACGACTTCGTCAT
>CBIGXQ010000133.1:0-6220 GCA_966193865.1 uncultured Sphingosinicella sp.
GACTTCTGCTCGAGCGCGGCCTTGATCATGGCGACGATCGGATCGGCCAGAGCGAGGCCGAGGATCCCGAACAAGGCGCCGAAGATGAGCTGGGCGCCGAGCACCAGCGCAGGCGCGAGATCGACGGTCTTCCGGGCGACGTAAGGCACGATGAGATAGCCGTCGACGATCTGGACGATGGCATAGACGGCGATCGCCCAAAGACCGGTTTCGACGCCGGCGCTGAAGCCGACCAGGATGATCAGCATCCCCGAGAGGATCGCGCCGATATTGGGCAGGAAAGCGAGGATTCCGGTGAGCAGGCCAAGCAGGGCCGCCATCGGCACGCCGCCGATCCACAACAGCAGCCAGGTGCCGACGCCCTCGACCGCCATGCCCAGCAGCCGCCCCGCCATCAGCCGGCGAAGCGTGAAGCCCATCCGTTCCGACGTCCGGTAGAAACGCTCCCGATTCTCGATCGGAAGCATCCAGGCGATTCCGCGTTCGTAGATCCTCGGCTCGACCGCGATGAACAGGCCGATGACGATGATCATCACCAGGCTGGTGAGGCCGCCCAGGACGGTGCTGACGGCCGAGGTCAGCCTTCCGATCGAGCTCATCGCCTGCTCGAACAATTGCTGCGGCTGGACGGATTCGACTCCCAGACCGAACGTCGCGGCCCAATCCAGCAGGCTGTTGATCTGGGCAGTGAGGGTGTTGCGAAGCGCCGCCGCCTGGTTGGTCAGCTGGACCCCTGCAAGCCAGATCGTTCCGGCGATGAAGGCCAAAGCGATGATGGTGACGATCAGCAGCCGCCAGCCCCGGCCGATCGGAAGCACCCGGGCGAGCAGCCGGACGCCGCCGTCGAGGGTCGCCGCGAAGACGATCCCGCCGAGGATCAGGAGCAAAGGCTGGGCGAGGAACATGATCGCCAGGATGGCGAGCCCGAGGCCGAACCAGACGCTCGCCCGCTTCAGCTCGTGGCGGATCAGCGGATCGCGAAGCTCCGCCGGGCCGGGCCGCTCGACATGGCCTCGGCCCGCCGCCTCGCTCACCGGGCGCCCGCCTCGGTTGGGCTCCCCTCGGCCGGAGCCGCTTCGGCTGGACGAAGAGAGGATCCGGCGCGCCCGCCGCGAAGGGCGGTGAACCAGCTGATCGGGTTGAGATAGGACGAGCTGCCGTCGAGCGAGAAGGTGATGAATTCGGCTCGGCCGCCGAGATTCTCCCAGGGCACCGGTCCGCCGAGGCCGCCATTCGGTCCGCCGGCCGGGAACCGGCTGTCGGCGCTGTGATCGCGATTGTCGCCCATCAGGAAGACATGGCCTTCGGGGATGGTGATCCGGGCGAAATCGTCGGCCTGAGGCACGTAGCCGACGTCGATCGTGTCGTAATAGCGGCCATTGGGCAGATATTCACGGAACACCGGCATCCGGCAATAGGCCTGGCCATCGGCGGCACGGGTCCGGAAATTGCCGAAATCGCCGTCCGAGCTGCAGGGCAGGTTCTCGTCGATCGGAAACAGGGTCGGCGGCCGTTCCTCGCGGCGCAGCGGCCGCCCGTTGAGATAGACCTGGCCCTGGATGAGCTCGATCGTGTCGCCGGGAAGCCCGATCACGCGCTTGATATAGTCGGAGCTCTGGCCCGGCGGAGTGACGATCACGATGTCGCCGCGCTCGGGCATGTCGCCCAGTAGCCGACCTTCGGTTCGCGGAAAGATGTGGAAGCTCGGCGAAACCCAGGACCAGCCGTAGGGATATTTGCTGACCACCAGCCGATCGCCCTTGAGGAGCACCGGCATCATCGATTCCGACGGGATGTAGAACGGCTTGGCGATGAAGCTGTGAAAGGCGAGCACGGCCAGGATCAGCCAGAAGATCGCCTTGATCTCGGCCCACCAGTCGGTGCCCTTGGTCGCCGGCGCGGTCTCCGCCGAGGTCGGCGGCGCGACCATTTCGGTCTCGGCTTCGGCCGCCTTGTTGCGGTCGCTGTCGGTCAAGTGAGCTGCTCCTCGGGGACGGACTCGATGATGACGACGGCCAGCGCGAACGGATGGTCGTCGGTCATCGTCAGGTGAATTCGGGCGGCGTGGCCCGGCGGGGTCATTGCGTCAAGCCTCTCCTTCGCGCCGCCGCTCAGCTGGAGGGTCGGCTCGCCGGAAGCTTTGTTGACGACTCCTATATCCTTCATGAACACGCCGCGCTTGAAGCCGGTGCCGACGGCCTTGGAAAAGGCCTCCTTCGCCGCGAAGCGCTTGGCGAGGGTTCCGGCCCGGGTGAAGGGGCGCCTTTCCGCCTTCGCCCGCTCGACGTCGGTGAACACCCGGGCGAGGAACCTGTCGCCGAAACGGTCGAGCGAATTCTGGATCCGGTCGATATTGCACAGGTCCGAGCCCAGTCCGATGATCATGACGGCTCCACCAGGCCTGTGCTGGAACGGAAAGGCGTCATCCGCGCGCCTCGTCGATCAGCTCGCGCATCCGTGCCACGCTCGCCTCGAAGCCGGCGAAGATCGCCTCGCCGACGAGGAAATGGCCGATATTGAGCTCCCTGAGCTGCGGGATCGCCGCGATCGGCGCGACATTGTCGAAGGTGAGGCCATGACCGGCATGGGGCTCGATCCCGTTCTTCACCGCCAGAGCGGCAGCTTCGGCGATCCGGCGAAGCTCCACCGACCGGGCCTCGCCGTCGAGATGGGCGTAGCGGCCGGTATGGAATTCGACGACCGGAGCGCCGAGCCGGATCGCGGCCTCGACCTGGGCAGGGTCGGGCTCGATGAACAGGCTGACGCGGATGTTCGCGCTTCCGAGACGGTCGACATAATAAGTGAGGTGATTGTGCTGCCCGGCCGCGTCGAGCCCGCCTTCGGTCGTCCGCTCCTCGCGTTTCTCGGGGACGATGCAGGCGGCGTGCGGCCGGTGGCGAAGCGCGATGTCGAGCATCTCCTCGGTCGCCGCCATTTCGAGGTTAAGCGGGATGGTGAGCCGCTCCATGAGCCGGTGGATGTCCGAATCGGTGATGTGGCGGCGGTCCTCGCGCAGATGGGCGGTGATCCCGTCCGCCCCCGCATCGGCAGCGGCGAAGGCGGCGCGAACCGGATCGGGATGGTCGCCGCCGCGGGCGTTCCGGATCGTCGCGACATGGTCGATATTGACCCCGAGACGAAGGGGCTCCGTCATCTCGGCCCGGCTTCGCCGGCGGCGGGCGCCTTTCGGCTGCCCGGCTTCTCGGCCGGGATCGCCGCCAGCTCCGGCGGAAGCGAATCGGCCGGATAGGTGGGGACGACGAAGCTCACCAGCGGGAAGAAGGGCACGCCGAGATCGGCCTCGCCGCCGGATCGGTCGACCAGAGCGGCGCCGGCGATGACGTCGCCGCCCGCTTCGGCGATCGCCGCCATCGCCTCGCGCGACGACAGGCCGGTCGTCACGACGTCCTCGACCAGGAGCACCTTCTGGCCGGGATCGAGGCGGAAGCCGCGGCGAAACTCGAAACTGCCGCTGGGCCGCTCGACGAACAGGGCCACGACACCCAGCGCCCGGCCCATTTCGTGGCCGATGATGACTCCGCCCATCGCCGGGGAAACGACGATGTCGATCTGGCTTCGAATCTCGCGCGGAATCCTGCCGGCGAGGGTGGAGGCGAGCCGTGAAGCGCGCATCGGATCCATCAACACCCGCGCGCATTGGAGATAGCGCGGGCTGTGGAGGCCCGACGAAAGGACGAAATGGCCTTCGAGCAGCGCCCCGGCGGCGCGGAACTCGGCCAGGATTTCCTCTTCGGTCATCATCTTTCCTGTCGGGATGGGTGGCCGGGATTGATAGGCATGGCCGCTCGCATCATCAAGCTTGGCGCAGCCGATGGAACATGCTTGAGGGACCGGGGTCGCCTGCCTATAAGGCGCCGCGTCGCGCCCCTCGGGCGCCCGAATCCAACCGCTCGTTCGGGCGGGTCCAAGGGGTTTAGATGAAGAGTCTTTTCAAGCTTGCCGCCATCGCCGCAGCATTCGGCCTGGCGCCCGCCGCAATGGCCCAGCCTGCCGCGGTTCCAGCCCAGCCGACGGCCCAGCCGACGCAGCCGTCGGCGCCGCCGACCGACGCGATCAGCGCCCAGTCGCAGGCCGCTCCAGCGCAGCCGCAGGACGCCAACAGCCCTCAGCCGCAGGAAGAGCCCAGCGACGCGACGGTGGCGCAGGCGGTGAATTTCACGCCGACGACGGCGACGGTCGGGATCGGCCAGCCGGACGGGCGGATGGGCCTTCAGGACCAGTTCACGCCGATCGGCGAGGAAGCGGCCTGGTTCCACAACTGGATCCTGATGCCCGCGATCACGATCATCTCGATCTTCGTCCTGATCCTCCTGGCCTGGGTGATCATCCGCTATCGCCGGGCCGCCAACCCGACTCCGTCGCGAACCACCCACAACACGATGCTGGAAGTGGTCTGGACGCTTGTCCCGGTCCTCATCCTGGTCCTCATCGCGGTGCCGTCGATCCGGCTTCTCGCCCACCAATATTCGCCGCCCCAGGCCGATCTCACGGTCAAGGCGATCGGCAACCAGTGGTACTGGACCTACGAATATCCCGATCACGGCATCGAGCTGGTGTCGAACATGATCAGCGACGAGCAGGCCGACGAGCGCGGCGAGCCCCGGCAACTGGCCGTCGACGAGCGGCTGGTCGTTCCCGCCGGCGCCACCGTGAAGGTGATCGTCACCTCCAACGACGTCATCCACGCCTGGGGCATCCCGGCCTTCTGGGTGAAGATCGACGCGGTGCCCGGGAGGCTCAACGAGACCTGGTTCCGGACCGAACGTCCCGGCCTCTATTATGGCGTCTGCTACGAGCTTTGCGGTGCCCGTCACGGCTACATGCCGATCGCCGTCGAAGTGGTTCCTCCGGAGCAGTTCGCTGCCTGGGTCGCCTCCAAGGGCGGCACGATGCCCGGCGCCCAGCCCGCAGCGGCCGCTGCCCCGGCGACGGCGCAGCCCGGCCTGACCGCCGGCCAGCCGACCGCGACGACCCCGGCTCCCCCCAATGTTGTCGAAGGCACGGTCACCCAGCCGGCGCTTTCGCGCGAAAGCACGCAGACAGAATAGGCGGCGACAGAAGATGACCGACACCACCGCAAACGCCGTCCATTTCGAGGCCGCGCACGGCCACGAGGCGCATCACGACGCTGATCACAAGCCGGGCTTCTTCGCCCGCTGGTTCATGTCGACCAACCACAAGGATATCGGCACCCTCTATCTGATCTTCGCGATCATCGCGGGGATCATCGGCGGCGGCATTTCCGGCCTGATGCGCTGGGAGCTGGCCGAGCCCGGTGTCCAGTATCTCGAGGCCTGGGCCGGGATCATGAATCCCGGCGCGACGTTCGACGAAGGACTCCATCTGTGGAACGTGCTGGTCACCGCCCACGGCCTGGTCATGGTCTTCTTCATGGTCATGCCGGCGATGATCGGCGGCTTCGGCAACTGGTTCGTTCCGCTCATGATCGGCGCTCCCGACATGGCCTTCCCGCGGATGAACAATATCTCCTTCTGGCTGCTTCCGCCGGCCTTCATCCTGCTCCTGGGATCGACCTTCTTCCCCGGCGGCAACGGCCTCGGCGCGGGCACCGGCTGGACCGTCTATGCGCCGCTCTCGACGAGCGGATCGACCGGCCCGGCGGTGGACCTGGTGATCTTCTCGCTCCACCTTGCGGGCGCGAGCTCGATCCTCGGCGCGATCAACTTCATCACCACCATCTTCAACATGCGCGCTCCGGGCATGACCCTTCACAAGATGCCTCTGTTCGCCTGGTCGGTGCTGGTCACCGCCTTCCTCCTGCTTCTGGCGCTGCCGGTTCTCGCCGGAGCGATCACGATGCTCCTCACCGACCGCAATTTCGGAACGCACTTCTTCGACGCGGCCGGCGGCGGTGATCCGGTGCTCTACCAGCACCTGTTCTGGTTCTTCGGTCATCCGGAGGTCTACATCATGATCCTGCCGGGCTTCGGCATGATCAGCCACGTCATCGCGACGTTCAGCCGCAAGCCGGTGTTCGGCTATCTCGGCATGGCCTATGCGATGGTCGCGATCGGCGTGATCGGCTTCGTCGTCTGGGCTCACCACATGTTCACGGTCGGAATGGACGTGAACACGAAGATGTACTTCACCGCGGCGACGATGGTGATTGCGGTGCCGACCGGAATCAAGATCTTCAGCTGGATCGCGACGATGTGGGGCGGATCGCTCACCTTCCAGA
>CBIGXQ010000134.1:0-6133 GCA_966193865.1 uncultured Sphingosinicella sp.
TCGAGCATCGCCGTCTCTTCGCCGCAGATATAGGCGCCGGCGCCGCGATGGACGAAGAGATCGAAATCATAGCCCGATTTGGCGGCGTTCTTGCCGAGCAGGCCGGCGTCATAGGCCTCCTGGACCGCCGCCTCGAGAACCTGGGCCTCGCGGATGAACTCGCCGCGGATGTAGATATAGCCTGCCCGCGCCCGCATCGCGTAGCCGGCGATCAGCGCCCCTTCGATCAGCTTGTGCGGATCGTGGCGGATGATCTCCCGGTCCTTGCATGAGCCCGGCTCGGATTCGTCGGCGTTGATGACGAGGAAATTGGGCCGGCCCGGAGTCGGCTCCTTCGGCATGAAGCTCCACTTCATCCCGGTCGGGAAGCCGGCGCCGCCTCGGCCACGAAGCCCCGACGCCTTGACCTCGTCGATGATCGCGTCCTGGCCGATCGCCATGAGCGACTTGGTGTCGTCCCAGTCGCCACGCTTCTGGGCCGACTTCAGGCCCCAGGGCTGGAAGCCGTAGACGTTGGTGAAGATGCGGTCCTTGTCGTCAAGCACGGCCGCTCTCCCCGCAGAATTCGGTAAAGGCCCGGTCCATCTCGCCCGCTTCCATCTGCGGTTCGATGAAGGCCTCTCGCCCGCCGACGACGATGTAACGCTGGCGTTCGCCATTTTGCTCGAAAGCGCCGCAGATGATCGGCACGCTTTGGCTCGCGCTCCGCTGCGCTTCCGCGAAAACGAGGTCCTGCGGGTTGCCAAGCCTTTGGCGAACGATCCCCTCCGCCACCGAGACGTCGCCCTTGGGCAGCTCGACCGGCTCGGCCGCCGCCTGATTGGCCGGCGGCGCCGACTGCTGACAGCCGGCGAGAAGGAGAAGCAATACTGCCGACCTCATGACCAGCGCCCGCGATAATCGTGATTCTCCGACGCCATTTCCGGCAGGGTCGTCGGCCCGCCCTCCGGGCAGCTGGTCTGGCGATCGATCTGAGGTCCCGGCTTCGGGGTTCCGCCCGAGGCGAGGGTTTCGAGGATCGCGCTCATGCTGTCGAAGGTCAGATCCTCGTAATTATCGTCATTGATCTGGACCATCGGCGCATTGGCGCAGGCGCCGAGGCATTCGACCTCGTTGAGGGTGAACAGTCCGTCCTCGGTCGTTTGACCCTTCTTCAGGCCTTTGGCCTTGCAGGCGGCGAAGACGTCGTCGGAGCCGCGAAGCATGCACGGCGTCGTTCCGCACACCTGGACATGGTAGCGGCCGACCGGCGCCAGGTTGAACATGGTGTAGAAGGTCGCGACCTCATAGGCCCGGATGTAGGGCATATCGAGATAGGCGGCGACATATTCGATCACCGGGATCGGCAGCCAGCCCTGGGTCCCGGTCTCGGCGCCGACCTGCCGCTGGGCGAGGTCGAGCAACGGAATCGAAGCGCTGTGCTGGCGGCCCGGCGGATAGCGGCCGACGATCGTCTTTGCAGCCGCTTCATTGTCCGCGGTCCACTCGAACGCGCCCCAGCGGGCACGGATCTCGTCGCTGGCCGGAAGGCGCGCGATTTCGGCCATTAGCGGTCGACCTCCCCGAAGACGATGTCCAGGGCGCCGAGGATGGCAGTGACGTCGGCGAGCATGTGACCTTTCGTCATGAAGTCCATCGCCTGCAGGTGCGAGAATCCGGTCGGTCGGATCTTGACCCGGTACGGCTTGTTGGAGCCGTCGCTGACGAGATAGATTCCGAATTCGCCCTTCGGGCTCTCGGTGGCGACATAGACCTCGCCCTCGGGGACGTGAAAGCCTTCGGTGTAGAGCTTGAAGTGATGGATCAGAGCTTCCATCGACTGCTTCATCTCGGCGCGCTTGGGCGGCACGACCTTGCGGTCGAGCGAGGCGATCGGCCCTTCCGGCATTTCGTTGAGGCACTGGCGGATGATCCGCGCCGACTGACGGACCTCCTCGACCCGGACCATGAAGCGGTCGTAGCAATCGCCCCTGGTGCCGACCGGGACCTCGAAGTCCATCCGGTCATAGACGTCGTAAGGCTGGCTCTTGCGCAGGTCCCAGGGGATTCCCGCGGCTCGGATCATCGGCCCCGAAAAGCCCCAGGCCAGCGCATCCTCCTTCGAGACGGTGGCGATGTCGACATTGCGCTGCTTGAAGATGCGATTGTCGGCGACGAGCGCTATCGAATCTTCGAACAGGCCGGGAAGCCGGTTGTCGAGCCAGTCGCCGATGTCGGCGAGCAGCTTCGGCGGCACGTCCTGATGGACTCCGCCGGGCCTGAAATAAGCGGCGTGCATTCGCGCCCCGGACGCCCGCTCGTAGAAATTCATGATGTCTTCGCGCAACTCGAACAGCCACAGGTTCGGAGTCATGGCGCCGACGTCCATGATGTGGCTGCCCAGGTTGAGCAGATGGTTCGAGATCCGGGTCAGCTCGGCGAAGAAGACCCGCAGATATTGGGCGCGTAGCGGCACCTCGAGGTCGAGCAGCTTCTCGATCGCGAGCACGTAGCTATGCTCCATGCTCATCGGCGACACATAGTCGAGGCGGTCCATGTAGGGGAGCGCCTGGAGATAGGTCTTGTACTCGCAGAGCTTCTCGGTGCCGCGGTGAAGAAGGCCGACATGGGGGTCGACGCGCTCGACGATCTCGCCGTCGAGCTCGAGCACAAGCCGAAGCACGCCGTGCGCTGCAGGATGCTGGGGCCCGAAATTTATCGTGTAGTTGGCGATGGCGGATTCGGTCGCGCCGGTGCGGGCGACCTCGGACTCGCTTCGACCGCCGCTGCCAATTTCCGAACCCTGGTCCCTGAAGTCGGTCATTTCTTGATCTCGTCGGCCTTGAGCGGGCTCGGCGCACCCGGCGCTTCGGGCACCTTCTCGTCACCCGGGAGGATATATTCCGCCCCTTCCCACGGGCTCAGGAAATCGAAGTTTCGGAAGTCCTGCGACAGCCGTACCGGCTCGTAGACGACCCTCTTCTGCTCCTCGGAATAGCGAAGCTCGACATAGCCGGTGAGCGGGAAATCCTTGCGCTGCGGGTGACCCCGGAAGCCGTAATCGGTGAGGATCCGCCTGAGGTCCGGATTGCCGTCGAAAAGGACTCCGTAAAGATCGAAGATCTCGCGCTCGAGCCAGCCTGCGACGGGGAAGATGCCGGTCACCGTCGGCACCGCATTGGCCTCGTCGGTCGTGACCCGGATCCGCAGCCGGTGGTTCTTCGTCACCGACAGCAGGTGATAGACCACTTCGAAACGTTCCGGCCGCGACGGATAGTCGACCCCGGCAATCTCCATGAGCTGCTGATATGCGAGCTCGTCGCGAAGCGTCCGGAGAACGTCAGCGACAGAATCGCGAGCGACGTCGATCGAGACTTCGCCGACCGAATCCTTGCCGGACAGGAAAGCGTCGCCGATCGCGGCCTTGACCGCGTCGATGATGCCCTCGCGGGCCGGAACGAGTGGCGCCGGACTGGACATATTATCGCTCGATCGTGCCTTCGCGGCGAATCTTCCGCTGAAGCTGCATGATTCCGTAGAGCAGGGCTTCGGCGGTCGGCGGGCATCCGGGCACATAGATGTCGACCGGGACGATCCGGTCGCAGCCGCGAACGACGCTATAGCTATAGTGGTAATAGCCGCCGCCATTGGCGCAGCTGCCCATCGAGATGACGTAGCGCGGCTCCGACATCTGGTCATAGACCCGTCGAAGCGCCGGAGCCATCTTGTTGCAGAGGGTTCCGGCAACGATCATCACGTCCGACTGGCGCGGGCTTGCTCGCGGCGCAGCGCCAAATCTTTCAAGATCATAGCGGGGCATGTTCACATGGATCATCTCGACCGCGCAGCAGGCGAGGCCGAAGGTCATCCACCACAGGGAGCCGGTCCGGGCCCATTGGAACAGGTCCTCGGTCGAGGTGACGAGGAAGCCCTTGTCGGAGACCTCCGACTGGATCTGGTTGAAGATGTAGGGATCGGGCTGCTGCAAATCGGCCGGGCGCTGATTTTCATGCCGGGGATCGAGGATCACTCCCATTCGAGCGCTCCCTTCTTCCAGGCATAAGCGAAGCCGAGCGCGAGCTCGACGAGGAAGATCATCATCGCCCCCCAGGCCGCCCAGCCGGCGTCGAACACGCTCACCGCCCAGGGAAAGAGATAGGCAGCCTCGATGTCGAAGATGATGAACAGGATCGCGACGAGATAGAAACGGACGTCGAACTGCGCGCGGCTGTCCTCGAAGGCGGGAAAGCCGCACTCATATTCGGCCAGCTTGTCCGGATAGGGATTGGCTGCCCCGGTCAGCATGGCGACCAGCATCGGCAGCACGACGAAGGCCAGCGAAAGGCCCAGCGCTACGCCCAGGAAAAGCAGGATCGGCAGATAATCGGCGGCGACGGACGCCATCGTGAGACTCTCTGAGGACCAAAGGTTGGGCGGCTTCTAGGCCAGCGAAACCGCCATCGCAACCGCCAGAAAGCGACAATGAGCGGGGTCGTCGGATTCTGGTGCCGTCGCGCCCAGGTGGTTGAAGGAATTACTTTCCGGTCAGGATCTTAGCGCTCCGGCGACGAGCTTGTGGAGGCGGGAATGGAGCTGATCATTGGCGGCGAGAACCTGGCCTTTCTCAACTCCGGCGTCGGAGCCGCGGAAGTCTGTGACGAAGCCTCCGGCCTCGCGGACCAGAAGCAAGCCGGCGGCGATGTCCCAGAATTGAAGGTCTTCCTCCCAGAAGCCGTCATAGCGGCCGGCGGCGACCCAGGCGAGATCGAGCGCCGCCGATCCGAAGCGTCGGATTCCGGCGACCTCCGGGGCGACTTTGTCGAGGATCTTCTGGAAGCGGTCGAGATGGCCATGGCCCTTATAGGGCACGCCGGTGGCGATCAGGGCGTCCGAAAGGTCCCGGCGCGACGAGACCCTTAGCCTCCGGTCGACCAGCCACGCGCCCCTTCCCTTTTCCGCCCAGAAGCTTTCGTCGGTCAGCGGCTGGTAGATCAGGCCATGGCTGATCTCGCCCCAGCCCTGGCCGCCGGGCTTCGCTTCCTGGACGGCGATCGAGATGGCGAAATGGGGGATTCCGTGAAGGAAATTGGAAGTGCCGTCGACGGGGTCAACGATCCAGCGCGGCTTCGTCGGGTCGCCTTCGATGATTCCGCCTTCCTCGAGGTAGAGGCCCCAGTCCGGCCGAGCATGTCTCAGCTCCTCGACGATCGTCTGTTCGGCGCGTTCGTCGGCCATACTGACGAAATCGGCCGGGCCCTTGCGGCTGACCTGGAGCTGCTCGACCTCGCCGAAGTCCCGTCGAAGCCGAGGCGCGGCCTTGCGCGCAGCGCGAGTCATCACGGTGACGAGGCCGGAATGGGAAACCATCAGATGCTGCCTTTGCGTTCGATGACGAGGATCCGCGCTTCCCCTTGCGGATCGGCGACATGCTCGTCGCCGGGTTCAGCGACGAAGATCGATCCGGGTTCCAGTCGGGCCGATCGATCGCCGTCCGGGGTCCGGTAGTGCATGGTGACCACCCCGTCGAGAACGACGAACACCTCGGTGCCGTCGTTCACGTGCCATTGATAGGGTCGATCGGTCCAGTGAAGCCGGACGGTCGCGCCCTCCACTTCGGCGAGATCCAGCGCGTCCCAGGCGCGGTCCGCCCGGAAAGTGAGTCCTTCCTGGACGATCCGAGGCACTAGTCGGCGCGGCGGACGTAGGTCTGCTCGTAGACGTCCACGACGATCCGGGTGCCGGAGCTGATGTGCGGTGGCACCATCACCCGGACGCCATTGTCGAGGATGGCCGGCTTGTAGCTCGACGAGGCGGTCTGCCCCTTCACCACGGCGTCGGCCTCGACGATCGTCGCTTCGATCTGGTCGGGGAGCTGAACCGAGATCGGCCGCTCGTTGTACAGCTCCATGACCACGTCCATGCCGTCCTGGAGAAAGGCGGCAGGCTCGCCGATCAGGTCGCGCGGAAGCGAGACCTGCTCGTAATTCTCCTTGTCCATGAAGACGAGCATGTCGCCGTCGGCGAACAGGAACTGGAAATCCTTGGTGTCGAGGCGGACGCGCTCCACCGTCTCGGCCGAGCGGAAGCGGACATTGTTCTTGCGGCCGTCGATGAGGTTCTTCATCTCGACCTGCATATAGGCGCCGCCCTTGCC
>CBIGXQ010000135.1:0-6125 GCA_966193865.1 uncultured Sphingosinicella sp.
TAGGTCGCCACCCGCTTGCTCGCCACCTTCCTGGTCGATCTGGGCAGGGCCTCGAGAAACTCGATGAAGCCGCGCTCCGCGCTCGACAGATATTTGGTCGCCCGCGGCAGCTCGCGCTCGCCGATCGCGCCCGAATCCCGCGCCGCTTCGATGAGCGCGGGGTGGACATAGGATTTGCGGCTGATCGCCGCGGTGTTGCCGAGCGCCTCGGCGACCGGCTCGATCATGCCGTTGAGGCTGACCGTGCCTTTCGCCTTCGCCCGCTTCACCATCTCCTCGAACGCGATCGTGCTCGCGCCCCAGGTCCGGAAGTCCTTGGCGGTGAACTCGTCGCCCATCGCGTCGCGGATATAGTCGTTGACGTCGCTCGACGTGACCGGCCGGACGCAGCCTTCCTCGTCACAGAACTCGAACAGATTCTGGCCGGGAAGATCCTGGGTCCTGCGCGCGATCCGGGCGAGGTTTCGGTCGGTGACCGTCACCGTTCTTTTGACGCCGTGCTTGCCGGCATAGCTGATCTTGAGCGCGCCTCGCCCGACCTTGGCATGGCGGTTGCGAAGGGTGGTCGCGCCGAAGCTCTTATTCTCCTTGGCATAGCTTTCGTTGCCGATCCGCATCTGGGTCGCGTCGATCAGGCGGACGACGGCGGCGATCACCGCCTCGCAGCTGGTCGGCTTGCCCTGTATGTCCTCCTCGACCTGCTTTCGAAGCTTCGGCAGGGCTCGGCCGAAATCCGCCAGCCGCTCATATTTCAGAACCTCCTGCTGGGCCCGGAAATCGGGATGGTAGCGATATTGCCTCCGGCCGCGCGCGTCATAGCCGATCGCCTGGATGTGGCCGTTGGCGATCGGGCAGAACCAGCAGCGCTCATAAGCGGGCGGCATTCCGATCGCGTTCAGCCGGTCGATCTCGTCGCGGTCGGTGATCCGATGGCCGTCGGAGTCGAAATATTGCCAGTAACGGCCGCGCCGCTTGCGGGTGATGCCGGGAAGGCTGTCGTCGACATATCGAAGGGCCGGCATGGACCCATCTAAAATCCCGGGCCCGCGCTTCGTTCCGGCCGCGTGACCGGATCGCCGCCGAAGGTTCTGGAAAGGACCGTGAAGAGGTCGTTAACCATTATGTCTTATGACGCTCTGGCAACGGCTTGGGGGTAAGCCTTTATGAGCGGTTCGAGCGTCTCTTCCGACTTCGCCAGCGGTCTCGGCCGCGACTCTCTCGACGTTCCGGTCGCGGCGCTCGCCGCTCTTGCCGTCGCGACGCTCGCCTGGGCGGCCCCGGCGGACGATCTGGTCCGGATCGTCGGAAGCTCGGGCGCTCCGGTTCGGATCGCGCTCGGCGCGCCGGCCGCGCTTCTACTGTTCTCACTCGTCTTCGGATTCCTTCGCCAGCTGGACCGCCTGGCCGCCGCGCCGCGACACGCGGAGCCGGCGGTGCCGAAGGCAAGGCGCCGTGACCGCCATCCCGACGCTCCGCTTCGGCGTCCGATCTCCGCGGCCGTCGAGCTGGGCGAGCCCGACCCCGCTTCCACCACGGCCGAAATCCTCCCGGCCTGGCTGGGCCGCGCATCGCTCGCCCAGGAAGACGTCGCCGCCGATCGTTCGGCCGGCGGGGCCGAGCCTCGATTCGATCAGCCCGATCCCGACATCGCCGACCCATCCGCGCCCGGCTGGTCGGCGGCCGACCAGGCCCGGCGGGACACCATTTTCGCCCTGATGGGAAGGCTGGAGAAGGGCTATGCCCGGCGCGAGCCGGAAGCGACCGGCGCCGAGGTTCCGGACCGCGAGTCCGATCCGCGACCGGCCTCGGCCGGCGCCGACCGGCTCCAGAGCGCGATCAACAGCCTTCAGTGGCTCGCCACGCGCCGCGCCTGAGACCGCTTCTTCGTCCGCTGCCGCGCACCGCTGCGATCCCGTTCGCCCCCTGGGCGATCACCAAGCTTCCCCTCGAGCAGGGCAGGCTCTAAGGCGCGGCCCCGATGCGTCGGCTCAGCGGCACGGGTGAGAAGTTGGACTCGAAGGTCGGGCAGGGGTCCGCCGCGCCCGTTCCGGGCCGACTGTTCAGGATCGGCAAGAAGCTCCGCCACAAGGTCAGCTTCATCGTCGCCCGCTCGTCGAAAGTGGGCGATCGGCCGGTCTTCGACGCCGACAGCTTTCCCTGGATCGCCGGGCTGGAGACGCGCTGGCCCGAGATAAGGGCGGAATTGGAGGCGATCCTCGCCCATCGCGACGCCATCCCGCCGCTCGCCAGCATCTCGCCGGATCATCGCCGGATCGCTCCGCCGGGCAAGTGGAAGTCCTTCTTCCTCCAGGGCTATGGCTATCGGGTCGAGGAGAATCTCCGCCGCTGCCCGAGGACGGCCGAGGCGATCGCCGCCATTCCCGGCCTCAACAGCGCCTTCTTCTCGATCCTTGATCCCGGCACCCACATTCCCCGCCACCGCGGAGTCACCAAGGCGATCCTGACCGCGCATCTCGGACTGATCGTCCCGCCCGATCGCAATTCATGCCGGATGCAGCTGGACGATCAGCTTCTCCATTGGGAGGAAGGCCGGACCCTCGTCTTCGACGACACCTTCCACCACGAGGTGTGGAACGACAGCGACGGGCTCCGCGCGGTGCTCCTGATCCAGTTCCGCCGCCCGGTCGGCCTGGTCGGCCGGCTCGTCGGCGGCCTCTTCCTGCTCGGGATCCGCCGGTCGCGCTTCGTCCAGGACGCCCGCGCCCAGATCGGCCAGTGGGAAATGGCGATGCAGCAGCTTGAGCAGGACAGGCTCTAGGCGCGGCGGCGGTCCAGCAGCCACACCGCCAGAAGCGCGATCAGGCCCACGCCGAGCCCCGCCAGGAAACCGATGCTGGGCTCGCCGAATATCGACCCGAGGATCGGGCCGATGAGGATCGACAGAGCGAGCAGGAAGCCGCCGGCGCGGGGGAAGCCAGTTTGGGGGTGGGCCATGGCGGCCTCATGGCATTTGCGCGTCGGCGCTTCCAGCCTGTTCTGGTTTACGCGATGTTCAGCATGGCCGTCGCCGTTTTCGAAACGCCCGCTTGGCTAAAGGTCTTTGCGAAGACTTGAAGAACAAGCGGGGAAAGCTTTGCAGGACCATATCCATGTGCCCGACCGGTCGGCGATCGCCGAGGCGTCGGAACTGATCGATCGCTTCGGAATCCATGCGATCAGCGAGGCGGCGGCGCGCGCGGACCGAAGCCGCGAGCTGGGCAATGTCATCCATTTCTGCCGCTGGCGGCAGATCGAACGGATCATCCCGATCCTCGCCTCGGACCGGGCGCCGGGCACGATCCACTAGGATCCAGTCGCGGGCGGGGCGGCCGGCGCTGAGGGATTCCACAAGTTTAGGGCGAAATCCGCACTGGCGCGGTAGCGCGGCGGCGGCTAGCGTCGCTTCATGTTGCAAGTCGTTGCGGGGCGGCGTGCAGCGGCTTCCCTGGCTGCTCTTGCCCTCGCTTACCTTCCAGCCGCTGCGACCGCGCAGACGGCCGAACCGACTCCGGCCGATCCCGGTCCGAGTCCGTTCGCGGATTGCGACGAGCGTGGCGGAGTGGATTGCCTCGCCGAGGTCGATCAGCCGCTCGATCCGTCGGCGCCCCTGGAGGAATGGCCGGACCTGGGTGTTCCCTGGCCCGATCTCGAAGAGGATCAGGGCACTCCGATCGCCGAAGCGCCGCAGGTCGTCGCCGATCCGGCCGGCGCCACCACTTATGATTACCGGATCACCGGCCTCGACGGCGAGGATCCGGAGACGATCGCGATCCTCGCCCAGTTCCGCCAGCTCTCGACGCTCCAGCAATATGAAGGCGAGCCCGCCAATGCCGCCCAGGTCGACCGGCGCGCCCGAGCCGACGCCGACCTTCTCGCCGAGCTGCTCCGTGCCCACGGCTATTATGCCGGCGAGGTGACGACGATCGTCGAGGCCTCGGCGGCGGGCGCCTATCTCGTCACCCTCGATGCCGAGCCGGGCCCGCTCTACCGCGTCGCCGCGATCGATCTGCCGGGCCTTGAATCGGCGGGCGAGGATCGCGAAGCGCTTCGCCAGGCCTTCCCGCTGTCCGAGCAGGACCCGGTCGACGCCGCCGCGGTGGCGGCGGCCCAGGCCGAGCTTGCGGCCGAGCTCGGCCGCCGCGGCTATGCCTTCGCCGAGCTCGCCGAGCCCCGGATCGTCATCGATCATGAAAGCCGGACCGCGACCCTGACCCTGCCCGTCCAGCCGCAGGGGACCCGCCGCTTCGGCCGGGTCCAGGTCCAGGGCCCGCTTTTGTTTGGCGCCGACCATATCGAGCGGATCGCCCGCTTCGACGAGGGCGATCCCTATCGCAATGCGCTGGTCGAGGATCTTCGGCAGGCGCTGGTCGCGACCGGGCTCGTCTCTTCCGTGGCGATCCGGCCGGTCGCGCGGCCGGAGACCGACCTCGTCGATCTTCAGGTCGAGCTCGAGCCGGCGCCGATGCGCACCATCGCGGGCGAGGCGGGCTACGGCACCGGCGAAGGTTTCCGCGCCGAGCTGAGCTGGCAGCACCGCAACCTGCTTCCGCCGGAAGGGGCGGTGACCTTCCGGGGCGTCCTCGGGACCCGCGAGCAGCTCGTCTCGGCCGTGCTTCGCCGCAACAATTTCGCCCGGCGCGACCAGGTCCTCAATGCCCAGATCGCGGTCGCCCATGTCGATCGGCCGGCCTTCGACGCCCGCACTTTCATCCTCGCCGGCGGGATCGAGCGGCAGAGCAACATCATCTGGCAGAAGGCCTGGACCTGGTCGGTCGGCGCCGAGCTCGCCGCAACCGACGAACGGGACGTCGATCTCGACACCGGCATGACCCGCCGCCGCACCTTCTTCATCGGCGCCCTTCCGGCCTATATCGGCTATGACGGCTCCAACGACCTGCTCGATCCGACCCGCGGTTTCCGCCTCGCCATGCGCTTCTCGCCCGAAGCCTCGCTTCAGTCGGGCAGCTTCTTCTACGCCCGCGCCCAGCTCGACGGCAGCTTCTACCAGCCGGTCACGGACAATGTGACGATCGCCGGCCGGACCCGCTTGGGCACCATCTTCGGGGCGAGCCGCGACCGGATCGCGCCGTCGCGCCGCTTCTATGCCGGCGGCGGCGCCTCGGTGCGCGGCTACGGCTTCCAGGCGCTCGGCCCCAAGGACCCGGTCTTCGACGATCCGATCGGCGGCCGAAGCCTCGCCGAATTCGCCCTCGAGGCGAGGGTCAGGGTCGGCGATTTCGGGATCGTTCCCTTCATCGACGCCGGCAACATCTCCACTTCGCCGCTGCCCCGCTTCGGCGATTTCCAGGTCGGCGCCGGAATCGGGGTCCGCTACCATTCCCGCTTCGGGCCGATCCGCGTCGATTTCGGAACACCGCTCAATCCCCGCTCGGGCGATCCCCGGCTCGCCGTCTACGTCTCGCTCGGGCAAGCCTTCTGATGGACGGGGCGCTCTAAGGTGAGCGAGGCCGTGCTCGAGCCGATCGGGACTCCGTCGGAGGCGCTGGCGGAGCCGGAGCTGCCGAGGCGCCGCCCGCTTCGCGCCTTCCTCTCGGCAGTCGCCAAGACGGCGGTCGTCATCGCCATCTTCCTGATGGTCACCTTCGCCGCTCTGCTCGCCTTCCTCGACACCGGGCCCGGCCACCGCTTCATCGTCGACCGGATCGCGGCGATGTCGCCCGCTTCCGGGCTTCGGATCCGGATCGGCCGGATCGACGGCTCGATCTGGGGGCAGACGAAGCTTCGCGACGTCCGGCTCTACGATCCCGACGGACTGTTCGCGGAATCGGCTCAGCTCGAGATGGACTGGCGGCCGGTCGACTTCCTGTTCGGCCGGCTTCTCATCCACGAGCTGGAATCGGACCTCGTCATCCTCCACCGCCTTCCTGAGCTGATCCCGTCCGAAGAACCCGGTCCGATCCTTCCCGATTACGACATCCATATCGGCCGGCTCGACATTCGTCAGATCCGGATCGACGAGCGGGTCACCGGCAAGGCCCAGGTCGGCAGCCTCAGCGGCGAGGCGGAGATCCGCAGCGGCCGGGCGCTGATCGGCCTCGAGGCGATTATTCGCGACGGCGGCGACCGGGTGCTGGTCCGGATCGATTCAGAGCCCGACCGCGACC
>CBIGXQ010000136.1:0-6002 GCA_966193865.1 uncultured Sphingosinicella sp.
CGGGAGGGGGTTTTCTTCAGGCCACGGCTCCGTGGCAATGCTTGTACTTGCGCCCCGACCCGCACGGGCAGGGCGAGTTGCGACTCGCCGGCGGAGGAACCTCGCCGACTTCGCCTGCCCCGACCACCGCAGGCATTTCCGGCTGGGGGATCTGAAGCGGCGGGAGCTTGGAAAGGATCGCGCCGGTGCCCGCGTCGATGTCGACGGTGTCGTCCTCCCCGGTGAACGGATCGATATGCTGGGTGAGGAAGTCGGGCAGCGGCGGCAGCTCCGGCTCGTCGTTCATCGCGAGCCGGGCGCGGGCGAGAGTGCTCGTCACATCCTCGCGGATCGTCCCGAGCATCCGCTCGAACATGGCGAAGGCCTCATGCTTATATTCGTCGATCGGCTTGCGCTGCGCATAAGCGCGGAGGTGGACGACCTGGCGAAGCGCGTCGAGCATCGAGAGATGCTCCTTCCAGTGATGATCGAGCGACTGGAGAAGGATGCTCTTTTCCACCTGGATCCAGGTTTCCTCGGAGATATCCTTCACCTTCTCCTCGATCTGAGCGTCGGCCAGAGCCTGCAGGCGCTCGACGAACATCTCCGGATCGACTTCCTCTTCCTTCACCCATTCCTCGAACGGAGGATCGAGGTCGAAGACGGCGCGCACCCGCTCCGTGAGCAGCGGGATGTCCCATTGCTCGGGATAGGAATTGGGCGGAATCGCTTCGCCGACGAGGCTGTTCACCGTCTCGGTGCGCATGTCGGCAACGACGTCGCCGACGGTCGCGGCATCCATGATGTCCGACCTCTGCTCGTAGATCACCTTGCGCTGATCGTTCATGACGTCGTCATATTCGACGACCTGCTTGCGGATGTCGTAGTTGCGCGCCTCGACCTTCTTCTGGGCGGTCTCGATCGCCTTGGAGATCCAGGGCGAGATGATCGCCTCGCCGTCGGCGAGATTCTTGTTCATCAGCCGCGAGAACATCGTCTGGGGACCGAAGATCCTGAGCAAATCGTCGTCGAGGCTGAGATAGAAGCGCGACAATCCGGGATCGCCCTGGCGGCCTGACCGGCCGCGAAGCTGGTTGTCGATCCGGCGGCTTTCGTGGCGCTCGGTGGCGAGGACGAAGAGACCGCCGGCGGCAATCACCCTTTCCTTCTCCTCGGCGACCTCGCGGCGGATCTTTTCCTCCGCCTTGTCGCGCTCGGGGCCAGGCTCCATCGAGGCCAGCTCGTCGGCGATCCGGAAATCGGCATTGCCGCCGAGCTGAATGTCGGTGCCCCGGCCCGCCATGTTGGTGGCGATGGTGACCGCGCCCGAACGGCCCGCCTGAGCGACGATATGCGCCTCGTGCTCGTGATAGCGGGCGTTCAGCACTTCGTGCTTCACCTTCTCCTTGTTGAGATAGTCCGACAGGATTTCCGATTTCTCGATCGAGACGGTGCCGACCAGCACCGGCTGGCCGATGTCCGCCTTCTCCTTGATCGCCTTCACGATCGCGGCGAACTTGTCTTCCTGGTTCTTGTAGAACTCGTCGTCCTCGTCGATCCGGCGAACCGGCAGGTGGGTCGGGATGGTGACGACGTTCATCCGGTAAATGTCGTAAAACTCTCCCGCTTCGGTGGCCGCCGTGCCGGTCATGCCGCCGAGCTTCGGGTACATCCGGAAATAGTTCTGGAAGGTGATCGAGGCGAGCGTCTGGTTCTCCGGCTCGATCGGCACGCCTTCCTTCGCTTCGACCGCCTGGTGAAGCCCCTCGGACCAGCGCCGGCCGTCCATCATCCGTCCGGTGAACGGATCGATGATGACGACCTTGTCGTCCTTGACGATGTAATCGATGTCCCGCTTGAACGCGACGTTCGCCTTCAACGCCTGGGTCAGGTGGTGGACGATCTGGGTGTTCTCGAAGGAATAGAGATTGTTCCCGACGAGAAGCCCCTGCTCCTCGAGCAGGCGCTCCATTCGTTCGGTGCCTTCCTCGGTGAGGAGGACCCTCTTGTCCTTCTCGTCATATTCATAATCTTCCGGCGACGTATCCTTCACGATCTGGTCGAGAGCGATGTACAGCTCGGACTTGTCGTCGGTCGGACCGGAGATGATGAGCGGGGTCCGGGCCTCGTCGATCAGGATCGAGTCCACTTCGTCGACGATTCCGAAGTTGAACGGCCGCTGCACCATCTGCTGGCGCTCATATTTCATGTTGTCGCGCAGATAGTCGAAGCCGAACTCGTTGTTCGTCCCGTAGGTGATGTCGCTATGGTAGGCGAGCCGGCGCTGGAAATCGGGGATGTTCGGAACGATCACTCCGACGGTGAGGCCGAGGAAGGTATAGACACGCCCCATCCACTCGGCGTCGCGCCGCGCGAGATAGTCGTTGACGGTGACGACGTGGACGCCCTTCCCTTCCAGCGCGTTCAGATAGACGGCCAGCGTCGCGACGAGGGTCTTGCCCTCGCCGGTCCGCATCTCGGCGATCTCGCCGCGGTGGAGGACGATTCCGCCGATCAGCTGAACGTCGTAATGGCGCTGGCCGAGGACCCGCATCGCCGCCTCGCGAACGGTCGCGAACGCCTCAGGCAGCAGATCGTCCAGGCCGGCGCCGTTTTCGAGCCGACCCTTGAAGATCGCGGTCTGGTTGCGGAGCTCGTCGTCGCTCATCGCCGAAATGGTCGGCTCGAGAGCGTTTACCTGGTCGACGATCTTGCGAAGCGAGCGAACGTAGCGGTCGTTGGACGACCCGAAAATGGATTTTGCAAATCCGCCGAACATGGTGATTTCCTGATCATGAAGAGACATTGCCGGCGAGGCGCCGGGACTGAGACAAGAGTCGAGCGAAGCCCGAAACAGGCTGGCGCCCTCACTCGATCAGGCGGTCGGTCTCCAGAGGTGCGCGAAGCATCGGCGGATCGGCGACAGCGGGATGGGAATCGCCCGACCTGTCGGGACCCGAGGCCGCAGCCGGCCGTGCGATGGCGGGAGCGACGGCGGCGACCACCGATTCCGCGACGGCGACCGCCTCGACCGCGGCTTCGTGCCGCGCCGGAGTCTCCGGCCCGCGCGTGCCGGTAAACGCGCCGGTGGCGGCGTTCAGCAAGGCGGACAGGATCAACAGCCATTCCATCGACGTGCGACATAGTGACGCCGATGGCCGACGTCCATGGGTGTGGTTCGCCAGAGCGGATTGAGGCGAAGGACTTTCCCGGCTAGCGCACGGCTCCATGAGCGACACCATAGAAGGCGGCTGCGCCTGCGGCGCCGTCCGCTACGCGCTTTCGAGCGAGCCCGTGGATTGCGGCTGGTGCCATTGCCGGATCTGCCAACGAATCTCCGGCGCGCCGGCAATGGTGTTCGCGACCGTTCCGATCGGCCATTACCGCTTCATCAGCGGCGACTCGGAGGTCGGGCAGTTCCGTTCTTCGAGTTTCGGCTGCCGGCAATATTGCAAAGGCTGCGGAACTCCGCTGACCATGCAGGTCGATCACCAGCCCGACACCATCGATCTCACCGTGACGACGCTCGACAATCCGGAACGCGTGGTGCCCGGCTTCCACATCTTCCATGAGAGCAGGATCGGCTGGTTTGACGTCGCCGACTCGCTCCCGAGGTACGACCGGTTCAGGCCCGATACGCGAGGGCTCGATGGGACCGATCCGCCGGATCGGGCCGAGTGAGGCGAGCGGGATCGCTTCAGGAAATCCGTCGCTGACCCGCCGCCCAGTGGTGCGAAGCTAGAGAGCGCCCTCGAGCCAGCCCTGGATTCGGCTCTTCGGCTCGGCGCCGATCTTGGTCGCGGCCGGCTGGCCGTCCTTGAACAGGATCATCGTCGGAATGCCGCGCACGCCATATTTCGCCGGCGCGTCCGGATTCTCGTCGATATTGAGCTTGGCGATGGTGACCCGGTCGCCCAATTCGCTGCTGAGTTCCTCGAGCGCGGGGGCGATCATCCGGCACGGGCCGCACCACTCCGCCCAGAAATCGACCAGCACCGGCTTGTCGGCGCTGAGAACGTCCTGCTGGAACGAGGAATCGGTGACGGTTTTGGTGGCCATGACAATCTCCTGAAGGTGTCGCCGCCATGTAGTGAGCCAGGCGCGCCTACTCAATAAGCGCCGGGCTCGCTCCCGGATCATGGCTGTCGAGCAGATCGGACGGCAGCAGATGAAGTGCCGGACCGCTCGTATAGAGAAGGGCGGCTTCGACCGGCCGGTCGGGGAAGATGGTTCGAAGCGCGGCGCGATAGGCCGCCATCTGGCGCAGATGGGCGAGCGGCACTTCGGAAGCGGAGGCCGGCACCTTTCGGCCGGTCTTGAAGTCGGCAACGAGAATAAGATCGTCATCGATCACCAACCGGTCGACGGTGCCGGCGACCACCACGCCCTCCCCAACGACCGCGGCGATCGGCGCTTCGGCCAGTGTTTCCGGCGCGAAAAGAGTCGCGAATCGGGGATCATCGGTGATCCGCAGCGCGTCGTCGGCGACGTCCGATCGAAAATCGCGCTCCTCCCCGGCTGCGGACCGTTCGAGCCAGAGCATCGCGCTTTCCCGCCTCTGCTCCGCCGCCACCGAAGGGAGCCGCTCGAACAGATGGTGGAGAAGCTTGCCGCGGAGCGACGCCAGGCGGAGCTCCGGACCCGGTGGCGGATAGGCGATGTCGTCCTCGCCGATCGCCGACGGGGTCAACGGGCGCGGCGGGCGCGCCTCGACGGGGGCCGGCCGATGAAGCCATGCCGGCGCGCTGGCGGGCCGATCCGGCGCCCGGTCCTTCGCGCTCGCCGGGGCCTCTCGCGGTCCGAAGCGAAGCTCGCGGCCCCACATCGGCTCTTCCGACCATGTTGCGCCCAGGGCGGCCAGCGAAGCTTCCACGGCCCGGTGCCAGCTTGCTTCGGGCGTGATCCCGCGGTCCCGGGACCCGAGCGAGCCACCGAGATAGAGCCGCTCCTCGGCTCGGGTGAGCGCAACGTAAAGCAGCCGCCAATGCTCCTCCCGGTCGAGCCGGTCCTGTCTCTCGACGCGCGACCTGAGCGGCTCGCAAAGCTCTGACTTCTTCGGCCTGAAGAGCGGGATAGGCGGACCGTCATCGAATTGAAGGCTCGTCATCCTCGAATTGGGTCCGAGCCGGTCCGGATCGGAACAGGCGTCGGCGACGATGAGCACTGGCGCCTGGAGGCCTTTCGAGCCGTGCACCGTCATCACCCGGACCGCGTCGAGCGGCGCCGACGGATCGCGGACGATTTCGACGTCGCCGCGAGCGAACCAGTCGAGAAATCCCTGGAGCGAGCTCGTCCCGGCGGTTTCGAATTGAAGCGCCGAGGAAAGCAGCTCCTCGATCGGATCGCGCGCTTCGGGGCCGAGTCGCTCGAGCAGCTTCCGGCGGCCCTCGAAACGGCCTGACAGAAGAGTTTCGAAGAAACCGTGCGGGGTCGTGAAATCGGCTATTGCGAGAATGGCATGAAGGCTTTCGAGAGTCGCCGGGTCGACGCCCTCGCGAAGGCGAAGCTGCGGCCACAGCGGGCCCTGGCGCTTCTTCGCGACCTCGTACAGCTGCTCCTGGCTCCATCCGAACAGGGGCGAGACGAGAAGTCCCGACAGGTTGAGGTCGTCGAGCGGCTGGACCGCGAAACGGGCGGCGGCAAGCAGGTCCTGGACCGCGAGCGGTGCGGAGAGAAGCAATCGGTCGACGCCCGCCACCGGCACGCCTTCCGAATGAAGCCGGGCCACGAGCAACGATGCCAGGTCGCCGCGCCGGCGAACCAGGACGAGAATGTCCTCGGGACGGAGCGCGCGCTTTCGCGATTCGAGCCAGAACGGGTTCCTGAGCCAGGCGCCGATCTGCCGAGCGAGCTTGCCGGCATAGGTGCGCGTGGCCTCGCTGACCCAACCTTCCTCGCCATTTTCCTCCTCGTCGTCGCCGTCCGAATGAGGGGCCCACAAGGTGACCGAGCCGATCCGGTCGGTGAAGTGGCTCTCGTGCCTGTTCGGCGGGCGCGGAAGGCCGAGCGACTGGTGGCCCAGA
>CBIGXQ010000137.1:0-5952 GCA_966193865.1 uncultured Sphingosinicella sp.
GTTCCCTCCTTGCTCCTTGCCCTGCACCAAAAGACGCTCCGTCACGGCCATTGTGCGCGTAGCACACACGCCCTAAGCGGGCGCTTTCCCAAATCGGAGCCTTGAATGACCGACCCCCGCCTCGACGTGCTCGCCATCGGCAACGCCATCGTCGACGTCATTGCCGACGCCGACGACGCCTTCCTCGACGCCGAAGGTCTGACCAAGGGCTCCATGCGGCTGATCGACGCCGACGAGGCGACGAGACTTTACGACCGCATGGGTCCGGGCCGGGAGGCGAGCGGAGGCTCGGCCGCCAACACGGCCGCCGGAGTCGCCGCCTTGGGCGGCCGCGCCGGGTTCATCGGTCAGGTCGCTCCCGACCAGCTCGGCGAATTCTTCCGCCACGACATCAGCTCGCTTGGCGTGGAGTTCGTCACCGACCCGAAGGATTTCGGAGTGCCGAGCGCGCGTTGCCTGGTGCTCGTGACCCCGGACGCCCAGCGGACGATGAGCACCTTCCTCGGCGCCGCCCAGCACCTGCCGGTCACCGCTCTCGACGAGCAGCAGATTCGCGATTCCGCGATCCTCTACCTGGAAGGCTATCTCTGGGACCCCGAGCAGCCGCGCTTCGCGATGATCAAGGCGATCGAAATCGCTCGGTCGGCGGGACGCAAGGTCGCCTTCACCCTTTCCGACAGCTTCTGCATCGATCGCCATCGCGATGGCTTCAACCAGCTCATCGACGACGGCAAGATCGACATCTTGTTCGCCAATGAGGACGAGATTCAGTCGCTCGCGGGAATCGCGCATTTCGAAAGCGCGGTGGCCGCCGTCAGGGACAGGGTCCCGCTGCTGGTGGTGACTCGAAGCGAGAAAGGGGCGATCGCGGTTCGCGGCGACGAGCGGGCGCAAACCGGCGCGGAAGCGGTTTCGGTGATCGATACGACCGGTGCCGGCGATCTGTTCGCCGCCGGTTTCCTCACCGGCCAGGCACAGGGCCGATCGCTCGAGCAGAGCCTTCGAATGGGCGCGATCGCCGCTGCCGAGGTCATCTCCCATTATGGCGCGCGCCCGGAAGCGGACCTGAAGGCGCTGGTCGACCAGCGCCTGAGCCAGAACTAGAGCCCGTCCTTCTCAGGCCGATGGCGTTGCCGGCGGTGGCGCCGGCGATGGCGACGGCGGCAGATTGGGAGCCGGCGCCGGCACGTCGGTGTCCGGTCCGGGCGTGATGATCTCGGGCGGCGCCTGCTCCGGCTGGCCGGGTTGCGAAGGCTGCGGCGGAAATTCGGGCGGCTGGGTGGACATGACGCTCTCCTTTCCGGAGCGAACGCCTCGGCCTCCCGAGGGTTGCCGACTTGGCTAGCCCGAGTCCTTCGTCCGCTTCAGCTCGAGCGTGTTTCCCGACGGGTCCCTGATATAGAAGGACAGGCCGTCGCCGCTGGCGCCGTAGCGCACGCCCTGCTCGACGATGTCGACTCCATGGGCGGCGAGGTGCGCCCGCATCTCGGCCTCGTCCCAGCTTCCGGTCGCGATGCAGACATGGTCCATGTTTCGGCCGCCAGGGACTTGCGGCCGCGCCCAGGCGCCCGCTTCGGAGCCGATGTCGACGAGGTCGATGAGAGCGGCGCCGGCGCGCATCTGGAGCATGCCATAGGCCGGCAGTACCCGGTCCACCGTGCAGCCGATCACCTCGCGGTAGAAAGTCTCCGCTGAGGCGATGCCGTCGACGAGAAGAACGACATGATCCAGGCCTTCGAGGGCGAAAGGCGGCTTACCGGCCACCGGGCCGTTCTAGCGGCTTTGGCGCCAACGAAAAAGGGGAGGCCGAAGCCTCCCCTTTTCCATCGATGAAAAGTCGATCAGCGGTCGAGTTCACGCTCCTCGTCGACGCCCGGGATGGGCGGCTCGATGTCGTGGATCTCGGGCTCGTGCACCTCGACGATGCCGCGGCCGAGATGACTCTTCCGATAGCCGTAGGCGTAGTAGAGAACGATCCCGATCGCCGTCCACACCGGCAGGACCAGCATCGCTTCGACCGGCAGGTTGAAGAAGAGGAACAGGCAGCCGATCACCGTGAGCGGCGCCACCAGCCACAAGGCCGGAACCCGGAAGCCGCGCGGACGATCCGGATCGCGCTTGCGAAGCATCCAGACCGCGATCGCCACCATCAGGAAGGCATAGAGCGTTCCGGCATTGGCGATGTCGGCGAGCTGGCCGACCGGGAAGAAGGCGGCGGCGACGGCGACGACGACACCGGTGATCGCGGTGACGATGTGCGGGGTCTTCCAGCGCGGATGGACGGTCGCCAGCTTTTCCGGAAGCAGGCCGTCACGGGCCATGACGAAGAAGATCCGGGTCTGGCCGAACAGGAGGATGAGGATGACCGACGGAAGCGCGATGAAGGCCGCATAGCCGAGCATGTTGCCGACCGTCCCGAAGCCGATCGTGTGGAGCACGTGGGCGAGCGGCTCGCGAGAGCAGACCAGCATCTCGGAAAATTGCGGGAGAGCGCACTGGCGCGCCAGCTCTTCGGAGCCGGTCGCGAGCGGAGTCCCGTCGAGACCCATGATCGGCTGGCCGCCCATCGTGCCGACCGCGCCGGCCGCGACGAGCATGTAGAAGACGGTGCAGATGAGGAGCGAGCCGATCAGGCCGATCGGCACGTTGCGCTGCGGATTCTTGGTTTCCTCGGCGGCCGTCGAGACGGCGTCGAAGCCGACATAGGCGAAGAACATGGTCGCGGCCGCGCCCACGACTCCGACGCCGGAGCCGAAGCCGCCGAACAGGCCGCCCGGCATGAACGGGCTGAAATTTTCGACCTCGGTGCGGGGCAGAGTGAGGATGACGAAGGCTGTCAGAGCGGTCACCTTGATCGCGACGAGGACGGCGTTGAACCGGGCGCTCTCGGTGGTGCCGATCATCAGCAGCCAGGTCATCAGCAAGGCGATGACGGCGGCCGGCAGGTTGATAAACCCGCCCGGCTGTCCACCGAGGAAGAGCGGCCCCGCCTTGAGGGCGGCGGGCAATTCTATGCCCCATGATCGGGCCATGACCGTGTCGGTAAAATAATTAGACCAGCCGACGGAGACCGCCGACGCGCCCACCGCATATTCGAGGAGGAGAGCCCAGCCGACGGTCCAGGCGAGGAATTCGCCCATGACCGTATAGCTGTAGGTGTAGGCCGAGCCGGCGACGGGGACCATCGACGCGATTTCGGAATAGCAGAGAGCCGCGACGACGCAGACCGCGCCGGCGACGATGAAGGCGATGGTCAGGCCGGGTCCGGCCTTCTGTGCACCCACCGAGGTGAGAACGAAGATGCCGGTGCCGATGATGCAGCCGACTCCGAACAGGGTCAGCTGGATCGGGCCGAGCGATCGGTGAAGGCTCTTTTTTGCCGCGGTGGCAAGGATTGCGTCGAGAGGCTTTACGCGCCCGAAAATCATGTTCGTTTCCCCTGAACCCGCGGCGCTGACGGCCGCTTTTTCATGTTTGGCGCGGAGCCTAGCTTTTTCTCGCTCAGGAACAAGCCCCGATCATCAGCGACTCAGCATCGGCCCGAGCGGCCTGCCGCCGAAGATATGGACATGGAGATGAGGCACTTCCTGGCCGCTGTCGCCGCCGACATTGGCAAGGAGGCGGTAGCCGGGCTCGACGAGCCCCTGGTCCCGAGCGATCCGGCCGACGGCGCGGACGAAGCCGGCAATCTCCTCGGCGCTGCCACGCTCCGAAAAATCGTCCCAGGAGACGTAGCGGCCCTTGGGGATGACGAGGATGTGGACCGGCGCCGACGGATTGATGTCGTGGAAGGCGAGCGAATATTCGTCCTCATGGACCTTCCGGCACGGCAGCTCGCCGCGCAGGATCCGGGCGAAGATGTTGGAATCGTCATAGGGACGGGTGGCGTCGATCGGCATTCGAGGCTCCTTCGAAGCCCGTCACTCTGGCCCCTTCCCGGTAGCCGTCAAGTGGGCCGCCGCCCGATCGGGCACGGGTCGTGGTTCGAACCCGCTGCCCGGCCGCCGTGGCAGATCGCCCGGTTCGGCGGACGACCGGAAAAATGAGTCGCCAAATCAGCGCTTCGGACGCTTGACCGCTCACCCGGCGACGTTACGAGTCGTCACTATGAGCGAGCCGCCGCCCGACAGCCTGATTCCCTACGACGAGATCGTCCAGGAAGCCTTGCGCGCGGTCGTCGGCCGGGTGCTCGGGGAGATCGAGGTCACCGGGCGGCTCCCAGGCGAGCACCATTTCTACATCACGTTCAAGACCGGCGCCGCCGGAGTCGACATTCCCAGGCACCTGACCGAGCGATTCCCGGACGAGATGACGATCGTCATCCAGAACCGCTTCTGGGACCTGAGGGTGCGCGAGGACGGCTTCGAGGTCGGCCTGTCCTTCAACCAGGCGCCGGCGAAGCTCTACATCCCCTTCTCCGCCATCACCGGCTTCGTCGATCCGGCGGTCAGCTTCCAGCTCCAGTTCCAGGCCCAGTCCGACGAGACGGATCTGGACGATCACGACCAGGCGCAGAACGACCCGCCGGTGGCCGAGCCGATCGAGGACGGGTCGAACGTCGTCGCGGTGGATTTCAAGCGGAAGAAATAGTAGCCCGGCTCCGCTTTAAGGGGAGGACCGGATGAACTCGATCACCGCCACGCGCACCGAAACCGACAGCTTCGGGCCGATCGAGGTTCCGGCCGACGCTTATTGGGGCGCCCAGACCCAGCGTTCGATCGAAAATTTCCCGTTCGGCTTCCGCGAGCAGATGCCCGCCGAGATCGTCCACGCGCTCGGCTTCGTGAAGCAGGCGGCGGCCCGGGTGAATGCGCGCGAGGGCGGCCTCGACGCCGAGCTGGCCGAAGCGATCCAGCAGGCGGCGGCGGAGGTGGCTCGAGGCGACCATGACGATCAGTTCCCGCTCGTCATCTGGCAGACCGGGTCCGGCACCCAGTCCAACATGAACGCCAACGAGGTGATCGCCGGGCGAGCCAACGAGATCCTCACTGGAAAGCGCGGCGGCAAATCGCCGGTCCATCCCAACGACCATGTCAATCGCGGCCAATCGTCGAACGACAGCTTCCCGACGGCGATGCATGTCGCCGCGGCTCGGGCGGTCAACGACCGATTGTTCCCCGCGCTGAACATCATCCACCGCAAGCTCGCCGCCTTGGCCGGCGAATGGGACCGGATCGTCAAGATCGGCCGAACCCATTTGCAGGACGCGACCCCGCTGACCCTCGGCCAGGAATTTTCCGGCTACGCCCACCAGATCGAGACAGGGATCGAGCGGGTCAGATCGGTGCTTCCGCGTCTCTACCAGCTCGCCCAGGGCGGCACCGCCGTCGGCACCGGGCTCAACGCGCCCAAGGGGTTCGGCGAGAGGTTCGCCGACGACATCGCCCATCTCACCCGGCTTCCGTTCAAGACGGCGCCGAACAAGTTCGAGGCGCTTGCCACCCACGACACGCTCGTCGAGCTTTCGGGCGTTCTCAACGTCCTCGCCGTGTCGCTGAGCAAGATCGCCAACGACATTCGCCTGCTCGGCTCGGGCCCGCGCTGCGGACTGGGCGAGCTCCGGCTGCCGGAGAACGAGCCGGGCAGCTCGATCATGCCCGGCAAGGTCAATCCGACCCAGGCGGAAAGCCTCACCATGGTCTGCGCGCAGGTCATGGGCAATCATGTCGCGGTGACCGTCGGCGGCCTCCAGGGACATATGGAGCTCAACGTCTTCAAGCCCCTGATCGGCGCCAACGTGCTCCGCTCGATCGACCTGCTCAGCGTCGGCATGGAGAGCTTCACCGCTCGCGCGCTCGAAGGCATGGAGGCGGACGAGCAGCGGATCGCCGACCTGATGAACAAGTCGCTGATGCTGGTGACCGCGCTCGCGCCCGAGATCGGCTACGACAATGCCGCGAAGATCGCGAAATACGCCCATGAAAAAGGGCTGACCCTGAAGGAATCCGGGCT
>CBIGXQ010000138.1:0-5844 GCA_966193865.1 uncultured Sphingosinicella sp.
CTCGGACACGAGACGATCGAGACGAAGGGCGGGATCCTGACCGCCAGGGCACAGGGCAATTCCGTCACGGTCGAGATGGGCATGCCGCGCTTCGGCTGGGACGAGATCCCGCTCGCTTATCCGATGGACACGGCCGAAATGCCGGTCGGCTGGGACGGGCTCGAGCGGCCCTGCGCGGTCAATGTCGGCAACCCGCACGTCATCTTCTTCGTCGAGGACAGGACCGACTTCGATCTCTCCCGCCTGGGGCCGACGATCGAGCGCGACCCGCTTTTCCCCCAGGGCGTCAACGTCAACGTCGCCGAGGTCCGGATCGGCGGAGTCGCGGTCGGCGGAACGCGCCGGCCGGGGATCGATCTTCGAGTCTGGGAGCGCGGCGCCGGGTTGACCCGCGCCTGCGGCACCGGCGCCTGTGCGACCGCCGTCGCGGCGATCAAATATCGCCAGTTCAGCTCGCCCGTCTCGGTGACCCAGGCCGGCGGCACGCTGGTGATCGAATGGGCGCCAGGCGAGTCGATCCGGATGAGCGGCGAGGCGACCCACGTCTTCAGCGGCGAGCTGCCGGCATGAGCGGTCCCGAAATCATCACCCTCGGCTGCAGGCTGAACGCCGCCGAGAGCGAGTCGATGCGGATCCTCGCCCAAGGCGAGGACGACCTCGTCATCGTCAACAGCTGCGCCGTCACCAACGAGGCGGTCCGCCAGACGAGGCAGGCGATCCGGAAGGCGAAGCGCGCCAGGCCCGACGCCCGGATCTTCGTCACCGGCTGCGCCGCCCAGGTCGAGCCGGAGACGATTTCGGCGATGCCGGAAGTGAGCCGGGTGCTCGGCAATCGCGAGAAGTTCGAGGCCGAGAGCTTCGGTCGGACGCTTGGCTCCGATCCATTCGGGGTCGGCGACGGCCAGGTCCGGGTTTCCGACATCATGGCGGTTCGGGAAACCGCGCCTCATCTCGTCACCGGTTTCGCCGAGCGTTCGCGCGCCTTCGTCGAGGTCCAGAATGGCTGCGACCATCGCTGCACCTTCTGCATCATTCCTTTTGGCCGGGGAAACAGCCGATCGGTCCCCGCCGGCCTCGTCGTCGAGCGGATCAAGGCCCTCGCCGGCGAGGGCTTCAACGAAGTCGTCCTGACCGGAGTCGACGTCACCTCTTATGGTCCCGATCTTCCAGGCGAGCCTTCGCTCGGACTGCTGATCGAGCGGATCCTGAGGCTCGTTCCGGAGCTTCCGAGGCTCCGGCTTTCCTCGCTCGACTGCATCGAGATGGACGATCGGCTGTTCGAGCTCGCCGCCGGCGAGCCGCGGTTCATGCCGCATCTCCACATGAGCTTCCAGGCCGGCGACGATCTCGTCCTCAAGCGGATGAAGCGCCGCCACAGCCGCGGACAGGCGATCGAGACGGTCAGCCGTTTGAAGGAAAGACGGCCCGAGATCGCGATCGGCGCCGACCTGATCGCCGGATTCCCGACCGAGACGGAAGAGATGCACGAGAACAGCCTCAGGCTGATCGACGAATGCGACATCGTCATGGGCCACATCTTCCCTTATTCGCCGAAAAAGGGCACGCCCGCG
Source organism: uncultured Sphingosinicella sp. (assembly GCA_966193865.1). Taxonomy (GTDB): domain Bacteria; phylum Pseudomonadota; class Alphaproteobacteria; order Sphingomonadales; family Sphingomonadaceae; genus Allosphingosinicella. Next base: position 1,572 of record CBIGXQ010000138.1, read on the forward strand.
GCGCGCATGCCCCAGGTCCACCCGAAAGACGTGAAGGCGCGCGCGAAGAGGCTTCGCGAGGCGACCGCCCGCCGCCGCTCAGGCTGGCTCAAGGATCTCGTCGGCACCCGCCAGAAGGTGCTGATCGAGCGCGAGGACGGAATTGGCCATGCGGAGAATTTCGCGCCGGTTCGACTGTCGGCCGGCGGAGCCAAGGCTCCGGTCGGAGCGATCGTCGAAGTGGCGGTGACGAACATCGAGAATGACGAACTGATCGGAGTGAAGGCGTGACCGAGCTGCCCTGGTTCGAGCGGATGCGGCTCGGCTTTCAGAAGACCTCCGACCGGCTCGGTGACAATCTCACCGGTCTCATCAACCGGTCGAGCCTGGACGAGCGGACTCTCGACGACATCGAGGAGGCGCTGATCGCCTCCGACCTCGGGCCGGCAACCGCGGCCAAGATCCGGTCGCGCCTCGCGAGCGAGCGGTTCGAGCGGGGATTGACGGAATCGGCCGTCAGGGCGGTCGTCGCCGAGGAGCTCGAGAAGATCCTTGCGCCGGTCGCCGAGCCGCTCGAGATCGACGCCTTTCCGCGCCCCCAGGTCATCCTCGTCGTCGGAGTCAACGGATCGGGCAAGACGACGACGATCGCCAAGCTCGCCCATCTCTTCCAGGAGCAGGATTATTCGGTCCTTCTCGCCGCCGGCGACACGTTCCGGGCGGCAGCGATCGAGCAGCTCAGGATCTGGGCCGACCGCGCCGGAGTGCCGATCATCTGCGGGCCCGAAGGCTCGGACAGCTCGGCGATCGTCTTCGACGGCGTCAAGAAGGCCACGGCCGAAGGAATCGACGTCCTCATCGTCGACACCGCGGGCCGGCTCCAGAACAAGAAGGATCTGATGGACGAGCTCGCCAAGATCCGTCGGGTCCTCGGCCGATTGAACCCGGCCGCGCCGCACGACGTCGTCCTCGTGCTCGACGCGACCACCGGCCAGAACGCGCTTTCGCAGATCGAGGTGTTCCGCGAAGTCGCCGGAGTGACCGGACTGGTGATGACCAAGCTGGACGGGACCGCGCGCGGCGGAGTGATGGTCGCCGCGGCCGACCGATACGAGCTTCCGATCCACGCCATCGGAGTCGGCGAGGGAATGGACGATCTTCGCCCGTTCGACCCCGCCGAAGTGGCCCGGGCGATCTCGGGAGTAGCGGCATGAACGTCGAGGAGAGAAAGATCGAACAGAAAGAAGTGACGGGTCCCGGGGCGGGCGCCCGTCTGCTCATCGACCTCGGCCCGCTGCTCGTCTTCTTCCTCGCCAATTTCTTCGCGCCGGTCCCGCCGACCTTCCGGATCTTCTACGCGACCGGCGCCTTCATGATCGCGATGATCATCGCGATGCTCGTCTCCCAGCTCAAATATCGCCACATCTCGCCCCTGCTCTGGTTCTCGGGGCTGATGGTGGTCGTCCTCGGCGGGATCACGATCTGGCTTCACGACGAGACGTTCATCAAGATCAAGCCGACCATCTATTATCTGTTCGTCGCCGGGCTGCTCCTGTTCGGGATGCGCACCGGCCGAAACCTGATGAAGATGGTGCTGGGCACGGTCTATCCGGGCCTGTCAGACCGCGGCTGGCACCTGCTGACCCGCAACTGGATCATCTTCTTCATCGTCATGGCGGTGCTCAACGAGGCGGTGTGGCGGTCGACCGACACCAATTTCTGGGTCGCGTTCAAATTGTGGTTCTTCATGCCGGTGACTTTCCTGTTCGTCCTCGCCAACGTGCCGATGCTGATGAAGCACGGCTTCGCGATCGAGGAATCGAACGAGGAACCGCCGATCCCGCCAACCCAATGAGCGAGCGAGGGGGCATGGAAAAGGTCATCTCGATACGGGGCCTGAGCAAGACCTATGCGTCGGGCCTCGAGGCGCTGAAATCGGTCGATCTCGAGATCGCCAAGGGCGAGATCTTCGCCTTGCTCGGGCCGAACGGCGCAGGCAAGACGACCCTGATCAGCATCGTCTGCGGGATCGTCACCGCGACGGCCGGCCAGGTCCTCGTCGCCGGCCACGATCACCAGCGCGACTATCGCGCCGCCCGCCGCAAGATCGGGCTGGTGCCGCAGGAGCTCCACACCGACGCGTTCGAGAGCGTGATCGCGACCGTCACCTTCAGCCGCGGCCTGTTCGGCTGCCCGCCAAATCCGGCCCATGTCGAGAAGGTGCTTCGCGAGCTGTCGCTGTGGGACAAGCGCAAGGCCAAGATCATGGAGCTTTCCGGCGGGATGAAGCGCCGGGTGATGATCGCCAAGGCGCTCAGCCACGAGCCCGAAATCCTGTTCCTCGACGAGCCGACCGCCGGCGTCGACGTCGAGCTCCGCCGCGACATGTGGAACCTGGTCCGCCAGCTCAGGGAGAGCGGAGTCACGATCATCCTCACCACCCATTATATCGAGGAAGCGGAGGAGATGGCCGACCGGGTCGGAGTCATCAGCCGGGGCGAGCTCATCGTCGTCGAGGAGAAGACGGCGCTGATGAAGAAGCTCGGCAAGAAGGAGATGACCCTGAACCTGGCCGAGCCGATCAGCGAGGTCCCGCCCGAGCTTGCCGAATGGAACGTCAGCCTGAAGGCCGACGGCCACGAGCTGCTCTACGTGTTCGACGCCAATTCCGAGCGGACCGGAGTGCCGTCGCTGCTTCGGCGGATGAGCGACGCCGGAATCGCGTTCAAGGACCTCAACACGAAGCAGAGCTCGCTCGAGGACATCTTCGTCAGCCTCGTCCACCGGGAGAAAGGCGAATGAGCTTCAACGGCCATGGTGTTTGGGCGATCTATCGCTTCGAGATGGCTCGGGCGCTCCGCACCTTGTGGCAGAGCCTGGTGACGCCGGTCATCACCACTTCGCTCTACTTCGTCGTCTTCGGGGCGGCGATCGGCGGCAACATCCGGGTCGATGCGACCGGCGGAGTCCCCTACGGCGCCTTCATCGTTCCCGGACTGATCATGCTTTCGCTGTTCACCCAGAGCATCTTCAACGCCAGCTTCGGGATCTTCTTCCCCAAATTCACCGGCACCATCTACGAGCTGTTGTCGGCGCCGATCTCGCCGCTCGAGACGGTGATCGGCTATGTCGGCGCTGCGGCGACCAAGTCGATCGTCTTGGGCCTCGTCATCCTCGCCACCGCCGCTCTGTTCGTGCCGATCAGGATCGATCATCCCTTGTGGATGATCGCCTTCCTCCTGCTCATCTCGGTGACCTTCTGCCTGTTCGGATTCATCATCGGAATCTGGGGCCAGAATTTCGAGCAGATCCAGTTCATCCCGATGCTCATCGTCACCCCGCTCACCTTCCTCGGCGGCGCCTTCTACTCGATCTCGATGCTGGCCGAACCGTGGCGGACGATCACCCACTTCAATCCGGTCGTCTATCTGATCGAGGGGTTCCGATGGAGCTTCTACGGCACGTCGGAAGTCGGCGTGACCCTGAGCCTCGCGGCGACTCTCGGTTTCTTCTTCGCCTGCCTTGCGATCGTCTACTGGATCTTCCGGACCGGCTACCGGCTGAAGACCTGACGGCCTTTCCCGACCCCGGCCTATGCCGGGGTCATTTCAGATGGTCCGTGGAATCCGTCGATCAGCCCTCCTGATCGGCGCGCGCGATCCCGTCGCCGTCGAGATTGCGGGCAACGAATTCCCAATTGACGATATTGGCGAGAACGCCCTCGGCGAAGTCGGGGCGGCGATTGCGATAGTCGATATAATAAGCATGCTCCCAGACATCGAGCGTGAGCAAAGGCTTCAATCCGTCACGAACCACCGGCGTGTCGGCGTCGTGAAGCGAGAGGATCTTCAGCTTGCCGCCGTCGAGGACGAGCCAGGCCCAGCCGTTCGAGAAATGGCCGACCGCTTCCTGCTTGAGGGCGGCGAGCAGCTGGTCGACCGAGCCATATTCGTCGTCGATCATCTGGGCGAGCTGTCCGGTCGGGCGCTGGCCCTGCGGCGGCGCCAGGCATTGCCAGAAGAAGCTGTGATTCCAAAGCTGGGCCGAATTGTTGAACAAGCCCTGGTCGCCCGACTCGCGAGCGCCCCTGATCAGCGTCGAGAGCGGCCCGCCGAGCGATTTTTCCTGCACCATCTGGTTCGTCTTCTCGACATAGGCGCGGTGATGCTTGCCATGGTGGAAGTCGAGCGTTTCCGCGGACATGTGCGGTTCGAGCGACTCCTTGGCGAACGGAAGGTCGGGCAGGATGAAGGCCATCGCGATTTTCTCCAGTCAGTTGAGCCCCCGCCCGGAG
>CBIGXQ010000139.1:0-5792 GCA_966193865.1 uncultured Sphingosinicella sp.
AGTTTCTTCAGCACGTCATAGCCGTGCATGTCCGGCAGATTGAGGTCGAGACAGATGATGTCGTAGTCGTACAGCTTGCCGAGGTCCAAGCCCTCCTCGCCGAGGTCGGTCGTGTAGACGTTGAAGCCTTCGGTATTCAGCATGAGCTCGATGGCCTTGGCGGTGGTCGGCTCGTCTTCGATCAGCAGCACGCGCATGATTTCTGCCCCTTCTGGACCCGGGCACCGGCGACAAGCCGAATGCCCTGACCAATTCGTATCCGGTTTACCAATGTGAACGCAAAAGGTTAATTCGATGTTAAACGCGTGCAACAGCCATGGCGGTTCCATCTGTTGCCCGCCCGCCTTGGCCATGGCAGGCGTTAAGGACATGAACGTCTGGGCGAACCGAATACTCTTCATCGACGGCGAGGCGATCGTCATCGACAAGCCGGCCGGCCTCGCCGTTCATCCCGGACCGAAGACTCGCGACAGCCTCGAGGACCATCTCGCCGACCTTCGCTTCGGCTTTCACCGAACGCCGTCCCCGGTCCACAGGCTTGATCGCGACACGTCGGGCTGCCTCCTCCTGGCCCGGCATCCGAAGGCGCACAGGCGCTTCGCCCGGGCCTTCGAGGAGGACAAGGTGGAGAAGACCTATCTGGCGGTGCTCGCCGGCGTTCCCGCCGCCGAAGAGGGCCGGGTCGACCTTGCGCTCGCCAAGGTGTCGAGCCGCGATGAGGGCTGGCGGATTCGTCCCGACCCGGCGGGCAAGACGGCAGCGACGTCCTGGCGGGTCGTCGACGAGAAAGCCGGGCGGGCCCTGGTCCTGTTCCGGCCGGAAACGGGCCGAACCCACCAGCTCCGGGTCCATGCCGCCGACGGGATCGGGATCCCGATCAGCGGCGATCCGGTCTATGGCGACGGCAGGGGACCGATGCTTCTCCATGCGCTTACGCTTCGGGTCGAGCGCGAGAACAAGGCGGCGATCGAGGCTCGGGCGCCGCTTCCGCCTTCCTTCGCCCATGTGGGGTTCGCCGATGGCGGAACCTGAGATCCCCGAATCCGCCTTGTCCGAGACCTTTCTCGCCGCGAGCGGTCCCGGCGGCCAGAACGTCAACAAGGTCGCGACCGCCTGCCAGTTGCGCTGCAACGTGTTCGCACTGGGCCTCGAACCTCATGTCTTCCGCCGGCTCAAGGAGCTTGCCGGAAGCCGGATGACGGAAGGCGGCGAGATCATCATCACCGCCCGAAGCCATCGCACCCAGGAGGCCAATCGCGAGGACGCCCGCTCGAGACTGGCGGACCTGATCGCCCGCGCCCATATCCGCCAGGCGAAAAGAGTGAGGACGAGACCCAGCCGAGCCGCCAAGGCGAAGCGGGTCGACTCCAAGAAGCAACGCGGATCGGTCAAGCAGGGCCGGGGAAAGGTGAAGATCGACTGATGTACGATTTCCGAATCGCGACCGGGGACAAGGACCAGCTCTACGCCGAGCTGATCGGCGCCGCCGACTCGCTGACCGCCGGCGAGCCGGACGGGATCGCCAACATGGCCAATGTCGCCGCTCTGCTCTGGGAGACTCTCCCCGATCTCAACTGGGCCGGTTTCTATCGCAATGTCGGCGGCGAGCTCGTGCTCGGGCCGTTCCAGGGCCGGCCGGCCTGCATCAGGATCCCGTTCGGCAAGGGTGTCTGCGGTGCCGCTGCGGCCACCCTCGAGCCGCAATGCGTTGCCGACGTCAATGTCTTTCCGGATCACATCGCCTGCGATTCCGCTTCACGCTCCGAGCTGGTAGTGCCGATCGTCGTCGACGGCGCTCTGCTGGGCGTGCTCGATCTCGACAGTCCGCTTCCGGGGCGGTTCGATTCCGCCGATCTCGAACATTGCCAGCAACTGGTCCAGCGGATCGCCGGACGTCTCGGCGGCGGCGCCGGAAATTCGTCTCCCGCGAATCAGGCGGCCAGTTCGATCAGCTGAGCCGGGCCAGGGCCTCGTCGTCGAGGCTGCCGGGAACGATGATGAGCGGGCAGGGAAGGCTGCCCGCGACCGATCCCGCGAAATGGGTGATGAGGGGACCGGGTCCGCCGTCGCGAGCGGCCGCCAGGACAAGGCCGGCAATGTCTTCGCGCTCCTTCAGCAGCTCGGTGACCGCCTTGACGGGGTCGCCCTGGCGAACCGTGATCGACGGCTTGATTCCCGCCTCCTCCGAAATGGCGCCCGAGGCCTGGACCACCATCGCCTCGGCCCGAAGCTGGGCTTCCTCCTCCATCGCCGCCTGGACTCCGCTCCACTGGACGAACTCCTGCTGCGGGATCAGCGCCAGTATCTCGACTCCGCCGCCGGTTCGGGCCGCTCGCCGCGCGGCGAAGCGCAAGGCGGCAAGCGCCTCCTCGGTCTCGTCCATGACGACCAGATATGAGCGCATTGCGTCTCCTGTAGGGCAGCGATCGATTGCGCTCGCGCATTCGTTTCGTGCCCGGAAACTGAACGGTGCGACAGATCATGCGTTCGCGCAAGCATTCGACAGTCGTTCGGCCGCTTGCGCCGCCGTTCAGGAGGCTTGACCGCGCCCCTCGCTTTGCTGTTTGGACTTCGAGCGCCCCGCTCGCGAAAGGATAGCCTCTTCCATGCCGATCGAACTGAAGATGCCGGCGCTCTCCCCGACGATGGAGGAGGGAACGCTCGCCAAATGGCTGGTGAAGGAGGGCGACACGGTCGCCTCCGGCGACATCCTCGCGGAGATCGAGACCGACAAGGCGACGATGGAGTTCGAGGCCGTCGACGAGGGCACGATCGCCAAGATCCTCGTCGCCGAAGGGACCGACGAGGTGAAGGTCGGTACCGTCATCGCCTTGATCGCCGGCGAGGGCGAGGACGTGAAGAACGTCGCTTCCACGGGCGCCGCGCCCGATGCGGGGGCCGCCGCGGCCGAACCGAGCGCGAAAGAACCGGTCGCCAGGACCGGCGGCGAGACCGGCGCCGGCCAACCGGCGACCGAGCAGCCGGCGGCGCAGCAGCCCCGGCCCGATCCGACTCCGGCCAAGGCGGAATCGCCTCAACCTCGCCATGATACCGGCGATCGGGTGAAGGCGAGTCCGCTCGCCCGCCGTCTCGCTCAAGCCCAGAATATCGAACTGTCCGGCTTGACCGGTTCCGGTCCGGGCGGCCGAATCGTCAAGGCGGACATCGAAGCGGCAGCCGGCAAGGCGCCGGCCGCTCGTGCAGCAGCGCCCCAGGCGGCGCCGGCGGCGGCTTCGGCCGCGGCTCCTGCCGTCGTCGAAACCGACATCCCGCACGAGGCGGTCAAGCTTTCGAACATGCGCAAGACGATCGCTCGAAGGCTTACCGAGGCGAAGCAGACGATCCCGCACATCTACCTCACCGTCGACATCCAGCTCGATGCCTTGCTCAAGCTGCGCGGGGAATTGAACAAGGGGCTCGAAAGCCGGGGGGTGAAGCTCAGCGTCAACGACCTGCTGATCAAGGCGCTCGCGGCGGCTCTGATCGAGGTCCCGGAATGCAACGTCTCGATCTCCGGCGACCAGCTTCTCAAATATGGCCGGGCCGACATCTCGGTCGCCGTCTCGATCCCGAACGGGCTGATCACGCCGATCATCGTCGGCGCCGAGTCCAAGTCGCTCTCCGCCATCTCCCGGGAAATGGGTGAGCTCGCCTCGCTCGCCCGGGAAGGCAAGCTTCAGCCTCACCAATATCAGGGCGGCACCGCCTCGATCTCCAACATGGGCATGTACGGGATCAAGCAGTTCGACGCCGTCATCAACCCGCCCCAGGGGATGATCATGGCGATCGGCGCCGGCGAGAAAAGGCCCTATGTCGTCAATGACAGCCTTCAGATCGCAACGGTGATGAGCGCCACCGGAAGCTTCGATCACCGTGCCATCGATGGCGCCGACGGCGCCCGAATGATGCAGGCCTTCAAGCGGCTGATCGAAAGCCCGCTTGGAATGCTGGCCTGATGGCCCTCGCCCCGGCCGCAGCGATCGGTGCCGCGGCGGCTTTGGCGCTGCCTTATGTGATGCGCGACGATCCCGACGCGCTGGGCGGCTGGATCCATCGCGGGGTCGTCGACTTCAGCGTCGCCGGCTACCACCTTTCCTGGTCCTGGCCGCTCTTCTGCATCGTCACCCTGTTCGCCTGGGCGTTCCTCGCCTGGGCGAACAGATGAGCGCCCGGCAAGGCTGAAGCGCGGGCGCGCCCGCAGCTCCGCGAACGACGACGGAAGGTAATCGAATGGCTGACTCTTACGATCTCATCATCCTGGGCTCCGGGCCCGGCGGCTACGTCGCCGCGATCAGGGCGTCGCAGCTGGGACTGAAGACGGCGATCGTCGAGCGCGAGAAGCTGGGCGGGATCTGCCTCAACTGGGGCTGCATCCCGACCAAGGCGCTGCTCCGGACGTCGGAGATCCACCATTATATGACCCACGCCGCCAGCTACGGGCTCGGCGCCGAGAAAGTGTCGTTCGACCTCGCCAGGATCGTCGATCGGAGCCGCAAGGTGGCCGGCCAGCTCAACACCGGCGTCAAGGGGCTGATGAAGAAGAACAAGGTCACCGTCGTCGAGGGCGAGGGCGCGATCGCCGGCAAGGGCAAGCTCGTCGTCACCAAGGACGGGCAGAAGACCGAGCTTCAGGGCAAGCACATCCTCATCGCCACCGGCGCCCGAGCGCGCGATCTCCCCTTCGCCAAGGCCGACGGCGAACGAATCTGGACGTACCGCCACGCCATGGTGCCCAAGGAGATGCCGACCAAGTTGCTCGTCATCGGCTCCGGCGCGATCGGGATCGAATTCGCCAGCTTCTATTCCGACATGGGCGCCGAGGTCACCGTCGTCGAGATGCTCGACCGGATCCTGCCGGTCGAGGACGAGGAGGTTTCCGCCTTCATGCACAAGGCGCTCACCAAGCAGGGGATGAAGCTCCATGTCTCGTCCGGGGTCGAGAAGCTGGAAAGCTCCGGCAAGGGGGTCAAGGCGGCTCTGAAGGGCGGTTCGGTCGAGGAATATAGCCACGCCATCGTCGCGATCGGGATCGTCCCCAATAGCGAGAATATCGGGCTCGAGGCGCTCGGCGTGAAGACCGACCGCGGCCACATCATCGTCGACGGCTATGGCCGCACCAATGTCGAGGGCATCTACGCGTTCGGAGACGTCACCGGCCCGCCCTGGCTCGCGCACAAGGCGAGCCATGAGGGCGTCGTCTGCGTCGAGGCGATCGCCGGAAAGAAGCCGCACCCGTTCGAGACCTGGAACATCCCCGGCTGCACCTATTCGCGGCCTCAGGTCGCCTCCGTCGGCCTCACCGAGGCGAAAGCCAAAGCGGAGGGACGAAAGGTGAAGACCGGCAAGTTCCCCTTCATCGGCAACGGCAAGGCGATCGCGCTCGGCGAGGCGGAAGGCTTCATCAAGACCGTGTTCGACGAATCGACCGGAGAGCTGCTCGGCGCCCATATGGTCGGCGCCGAAGTGACCGAGCTGATCCAGGGCTATGCCATCGCCCGCCAGCTCGAGACGACCGAGGAGGACCTGATGCACACCGTCTTCCCTCACCCGACGCTGAGCGAGATGATGCACGAGAGCGTGCTCGACGCCTACGGCCGGGCGCTCCACTACTGACCGACGGACGTGGATTTCGACGATCAGATCCGGCGCTATTTCGGAACCGCCGACATCGCCGCGGTTCCCGGCGAGGCTCTGGCAGCGGGGATCGAACGGATGCAGGTCGATCTCGGGCTGGAGCGCGACCGCGGCCGCCGCTTCGCGCTCTGGGCGCTTCTTCACATGCTCGGCGCGGC
>CBIGXQ010000140.1:0-5765 GCA_966193865.1 uncultured Sphingosinicella sp.
AGGTCGTTGCCGTCGGCGCGGACCTCGCCCGGATAGGCGCCATGGACCGAGTCCCGCTTGAACAGGAGCGCGTTGGATTCCGCGTCGGCGAGGTCGTTGATCGCAACGAGCTCCAGCCCGCAATCCTTCTTCTCGAGGATCGCTCGCGCCACCAGGCGGCCGATCCGCCCGAACCCATTGATCGCCACTCTGGTTGCCATCTTGCTGATCTCCTTAGGATTTGAGCGCCGCGAGGATGCGCGGCACGATTGCGTCGGCGGTGAAGCCGAACCGCTTGAAAAGGTCTTCTGCCGGCGCCGAAGCGCCGAACCGATCGATGCCGATCCGAAGCCCGCGGCGGCCGACATAGCGTTCCCAGCCCATCGACGTCCCCGCCTCGATCGAGACGAGCAGGCAATCGTCCGGGAGAAGGTCGTCGCGATAGGCCGAATCCTGGGCGTCGAAGCGGGCCCAGCTCGGCATCGACACGACGTCGACGCCGATCCGGTGGGTTTCGAGGCTCGACGCCACTTCGAGTGCGACATGCACTTCGGAGCCGGTGGCGAGGATCACCACCTGTCGGTTGGTCGCCGCCTCGTGGAGCCGGTAGGCGCCGCGCGCGCAGAGATTGCCGGCGGCGGCCGTGGTGCGCAGCTGCGGCAGGTTCTGCCGGCTCAGGGCGAGAAGGCTCGGTCCGGAGGCATGCTTGAGCGCCAGTTCCCAGCATTCCGCCGTCTCGACCGAGTCGGCGGGCCGGAGCACGTCGAGATTGGGGATCGATCGAAGACTCATCAGATGCTCGATCGGCTGGTGGGTAGGACCGTCCTCGCCGAGCCCGATCGAATCGTGGGTCATCACATAGACCACCCGGGTCTGCTGAAGCGCGGAAAGGCGGATCGCGGGCCGGCAATAATCGGCGAAGACCAGGAAGGTGCCGCCATAGGGAATGACTCCGCCATGAAGCGCCATTCCGTTCATCGCCGCGGCCATGCCGAACTCGCGGATCCCGTAATAGAGATAGGTTCCGGAGCGGTCGTCGCGGGTGAAAGGCTGCTGAGCCTTGCTCTTCGTGTTGTTGGAGCCGGTGAGATCGGCCGAGCCCCCGACCGTCTCCGGAAGCAAGGCGTTGATCGAATCGAGCGCCAGTTCCGAGGCCTTTCGGGTCGCGATCTTCTGCGGCTTGGCGATCAGGCCTGCGATGTGGCCTTCAAGCGAAAAGTCGTCGGGAAGGGCGCCGCTCATCCGGCGGAGGAATTCGCCGGAGGCGGCGCTCGCCTCGAGCCGGGTCCGCCATTGCCGATGCTCATCCTGGCTTCGGCGACCCGCTTCGCGCCACGTCTCGACAATCTCGGTCGGGAGATCGAACGGCTCATTCTCCCAAACCAGCTGCTTGCGCGCCGCGGCGACCTCTTCCGGCCCCAAAGCGGCGCCATGGGTCGCCGCCGTGCCTTGCTTGTTGGGCGCGCCGAAGCCGATGATCGTCCGGCAGGCAATCAGCGATGGCCTGTGGTCGGCAAGCGCCTCGTCGAGCGCCCGGCGGACATCCTCCATGTCATGGCCGTCGCAGCGGACCGTGTGCCAGCCATAGGCCCGGTAGCGCGCCTCGATATCCTCGGACGTGGACAGGTCGGTCGAGCCGTCGATGGTGATCCGATTGTCGTCCCAAAGCACGTTCAGCCGGCCGAGGCCGAGGTGACCGGCGAGTCCTGCCGCCTCGTGATTGATGCCTTCCATCAGGCAGCCGTCACCGGCGATCACCCAGGTGCGATGATCGACCAGATCGTCGCCGAAGTCGGAATTCAGCCGCCGCTCGGCGATCGCCATGCCGACCGCCATCGCGAAGCCCTGCCCAAGCGGCCCCGTCGTCGCTTCGACCGCATCGAGCAGGAAATTCTCGGGATGGCCGGCGCAGGGCGAGCTCAACTGGCGAAAATTGGCGATGTCCTCGATCGTCGGCCGGGCATAGCCGCTGAGATGGAGCAGGGCATAGATGAGCATCGATCCATGGCCGGCGGAAAGGACGAACCGATCCCGGTCCGGCCAGTCCGGAGCGGCGGGATCGTGCTTGAGATATTCGGTCCAGAGGATCGTCGCGGCATCGGCCATCCCCATCGGCATTCCGGGGTGGCCGGAATTCGCCGCCTGGACCGCATCCATCGCCAGGGCGCGGATCGCGTTGGCAAGCATGTTCGGTTCGACGGCCATCTATTTCCCTTGAACAGGATGGTTCGGGCGGATGCCACGCGCGGGACTCGCCCGAGCCCCACTGCGGGTCCCTTTATCGGAGGGGGCGTTGGCGTCAACTCTAGCGGATTTGCGGTAGCCCGAAGCCATGCTATGCCGCCGCCATGGCCGATCAACGCGCTCTCGCCGCCGTTCGCCGCATCGAGCGGGCTCTGGCGCGTGTCGAGGCCGCCGCCGCGACGCCGGCCAGCGCTCCGGACGGAGACGATCAGGAGATGGAACGGCTCCGCTCCGCCCACGAGCAGCTTCGCCAGCGGGTCAATGGCGCGATCGGCCAGATCGACATTTTGCTCGAGTCAGGACAGGGTCACTGATGGCCAATATCGACATCGAGATTGCCGGCCGACGCTACAATGTCGCCTGTGCCGACGGCGAGGAGGCGCATCTGCATTCGGTCGCGGCGCTGGTCGATCGCCGTGCAAAGGACGCCGGCCAGGCGCTCGGCAGCCTCAGCGAGGCGCGTCACCTGCTCTATGCCGCCTTGCTCCTCGCGGACGATCTCAAGGAAGCGCGCGGCGGCACGGTCATGGCCGAAGCGGAGCCTGACCCGGAAGTCGCCGAGGCGCTCGAAGGACTGGCAGCGCGGGTGGAGAACCTCGCCGATCGTCTCGAGGCGCAGACCGTCGCCTGAGGGCGTCGTCGAACAGGAACTGGGCCCGGCACGCCCCATTGCGAGCCTTGCGGGGAGACCCTAAATAGGGAGCGACGGGTACTGCCCGGTACGAGCTTTAGCGAACATCCCTGAGGCGATAAGACATCCTCGGGGGCTGTCACTGGTCGGATCCTGGTTCGGCACATATGGTCCCCACCTGACGTTCTGGCGTCAGAGGATATTCCAGCAAACGGCCATGGCGGTCCCGTCACCCACCAAAGAGGCGCTTCGACGCGACGCTTTGCTCCTTCGCCGGAGCTATGCCGAAGCCTTGTGGCCGGCCACGCGCGAGTCCCTCGAGGCGCAGCTTGCCGAGCATGTCCTTCCGCACCTGATCGGGGCTCGAGCGATCGCCGCCTATCATCCGCTCAAGGACGAGATCAGCCCCTACCCTCTTCTCAACCTGATCGACGGAAGCGCCCGGATCGGCTTTCCCTGGTTCGCCGATCGCGATTCACGATTCATCTGGCGCGAGGGACCGGCGACCGAGCCCAGCCCGTGGGGGGTGCTCCAGCCGATTGCCGAATCGAAGCCGATCGTCCCTGACATCGTCCTCGTGCCGCTCGTCCTCGCCGATCGGACCGGGGTACGGATCGGCCATGGCAAGGGCCATTATGACCGGGCGCTTGCTCACCTGCGCGATTCGGGCGCACGGGTTTTCACGATCGGCCTTGGCTGGGAGGTCCAGATCGGCGATGAGCCGCTTCCTCGCGACGCCTGGGATGCGCCCCTCGATGCGATCGCGACGCCGAAGGAGTGGATAGACTGTCGCTAGAACCCAGATGGCGCAACCCCGTCGGAATCGGGCTCATGCTGCTCCTGATCCTCGTCTGGAGCGTGCTCGTCGTCAGTGCCTCGAGCCTCCTCGGCGGCATGCCGTGGCCGGTCCACCTGCTCTATTATGCCGTCGCCGGCATCATCTGGATCCTGCCGCTGAAGCCGCTTCTTCGCTGGATGCACACTGGCCGCTGGCGCGCCTGAACGGGCGGCCGCAACCATTTCCGATGTCTGGGGAAAATGGCGCGAGTGACGGGGCTCGAACCCGCGACCTCCGGCGTGACAGGCCGGCGCTCTAACCAACTGAGCTACACCCGCGCGAGGTGAGCCGGCGAAGTAGTCAAGCGGTCATGGGGTGTCAAGCGAGCCAGCCGGGAATATCTGGCGGGATCAGGAGGCCGTGTCCGACCCCGCTTTGGACGGGATCCGCCCCTCCTCCTGATGCTCGTGGATGAGGGTTCCTTCCTCGAACAGGAAGCCGGCAATGTCGGGCTTGCCGGCTGCGTCGAGCACGGTGCGCATGATGATCAGCAGCGGCACCGCGAGCAGGGCGCCGGTCGTTCCCCAGACCCAGGCCCAGAAGCTCAGCGCGATCAGGATGAGCAGCGGATTGATCGTCAGCCGCCGTCCGACGACCGTCGGCGTGATGATGTTCGCCTCGATGAGGTGAATGGCGATGAAGCTCAGCGCCGGCAGCAACGCATACCAGGGATCGGTGAAGGTCATCAGGCCGCCGAGCGCCAGCAAGGCCGCCGACGCGATCGGCCCGAGATAGGGGATGTAATTGAGGACCGCGACGATTCCTCCCCACATCAAGGGGGTCGGCATGTCGAGCTGCCAAAGGACTAGCGACACGAGCAGCCCCATGCCGATATTCACAACGGTGATGGTGCCCAGATAGGTCGAAGTGGCGTCGACCACCTGCTGGATGACCCGCGCCGTCGTCATCGCGCCGTCGAAGCTCGCCCGGGTGACGATGGTGCGCTTTCGCATTCGGGTCCAGCCGGCGAGGAAGAAGTAGATGACCAGGATCGCGAAGAACATCTGGATCGCCGCGAACGGCGCCGAGCTGGCGATGATCTGGAGCATCGAATTGGGGGTTTCGACGGTCACCGCCTGAGGCGCCGATTCCGGGGATCGGCCGAACTCGCGGACGATGTCGTCGATGAACTCCTCGAAATTGGCGTAGATCGCGAAAAGCGGCTCGAGGGTCTCCCGAAGCCGTCCGATCCGCTGGGGTAGAAGCCGGAACCATTCGGTGGCCGGGAGAACAATCGCCGCCACCGCCACATTGGCGACGGTCAGGAAGATGCCGACGCAGAGGAAGGCGGCGAGCGCCGACGGCACCCGGCGCCGCTCGAGCCATTCGAGCATCGGCACCAAGGCGATGGCGATGACGAGCGCAGCCGTGACGGGCAGGAAGAATTCGGCGCCCGCGCGAAGCGCGAAAGGAAGCGCCAGCACGAGGCCGATTCCGAACATCAGCGCCAAGGCGGCGAGAAGGCGATCGCGGCGATAGGCATCGCCCTCGATCTCGATCGGAAGTTCGATCGGCGCGTCTCTCTCCCCCGGCTTCATCAGGCTACCATGCCTGCCTGCGCTGCCGCTGAGAAGAGGAATGATCGCGGCCGGCAATTCCCGCGGCCGATCCTCCGCTCAGCGAAGGGCCGGAGCAGCCTTGGCTAAGCCGAGGGATTACGGGCGGATCCGTCCGTCTCGGCCACCGACCTGTTCGACCGCATGCCGTCGATGCTCCACGCGCCGGGCCCGGCGAACACCAGATAGAGGAAGACGAAGCAGTAGAGGATCGCCGCGTCGCCGCCATTGTTGACCGGGAAGAAATTCTGCGAGGCGTGCGCCATCCAATAGGCCACCGCCATCGTGCCGGATGCAATGAAGGCGGCGGGGCGGGTGACCAGGCCGAGGGTGATGAGCAGGCCGGCCGCCGTTTCGACGATTCCGGCATAGGCGCCCGGATTGTCGAAGGCGAGACCGGAGCCGGCAAATTGTCCGTCCGGGAAGCCGAGGAACTTCTGGGTTCCATGCTCGAGGAATATCAGGCCGGCAACGATTCGAAGCAGAGCCAGGGCATAAGGCGCCTTGGCGGCGATAC
>CBIGXQ010000141.1:0-5683 GCA_966193865.1 uncultured Sphingosinicella sp.
CTGGGCCTGGGCCTGGCTCCCCTGTCCCGAAGCGCTCGGATCGAGAAGGCAGCCGAGCTCGGCGTAAAGAGCCATCGCCGCGGGCATGTTGTGGCCGAGGACGTGAGTGAGGACGAGCGAATTGGACAGTCCGTGGGGCACATGGAAGTGGCCGCCCAGCGGATAGGCCAAAGCATGAACCCCGGCCACCGGCGCGTTGTTGAAGGCGACTCCGGCGAGATGGGCGCCGAGCGACATTCTGGCTCGCGCGTCGCGGTCGTCCGGCTGATCGCAGGCGCGAAGCAGGTTGCCGAACAGCAGCTTCAGCGCCTCGCGCGCGAGCAGGTCCGACAACGGGTTCTTGCGGTGGGCGCTGGTATAGGCCTCGATCGCATGGACCATTGCGTCGATGCCGGTAGCGGCGGTGACGGGGCGAGGTAGATTGACGGTCAGCTCGGGATCGAGCACTGCCCAGCGCGCCAGCAAGGGCGGGCTGTTGACGGCATTCTTGGCGCTCCCACCGACGGTGATGACCGACACGGCGGTCGCTTCCGAGCCGGTCCCGGCCGTGGTCGGCACCAAGGCGAGCGGAAGCCCGGACCCGAGGGCCTTGCCGACGCCCCAGATCAGGTCGAGCTCGTCGCCGCTGCCGATCAGATAGGCGGCGAGCTTGGCCACATCCATAGGGCTGCCGCCGCCGAAGCCGACGACGCTGCTGCATCCATCCCCGGCCGAGACCGCGCCCAACAGCGTCTCCAGAGAAGGATCCTGCTCCACCGAGTCGAAGATGATCGGTTCGATCCCCGCCTGGGCGAGGGAATCCAGGCTCGCCTCGGCGAGACCCAGTGAACGCAGCTTCTCGTCGGTGACGAACAGGCAACGGCCCGGCGGCAACAACCCGCCGAGCCGTGCCGCGGAACCGGAGCCGGCGATCAGCTTCGGGCCATAGACGAACTCGTAGGACGGCATGCCCATGGATGGGTCTCTACAAGGAGCGTTGAAGGCGATGGAGCAGGCTCCGGGCCGGACTGCCGGCGGGGGCAGTCCCGAAATGGCCTTCGTCGATCCGGCGGACCCGGTTGTAGAGTTCCTCGCTCGATCGGATCAAGTTCACGGCCGACTCGGGCAGACGCGCCAGCAACGGCTCGTCGGTCTCCGGAGCATCGCCGAGCCTCCGTTCGGAGGCACCGGCCTGGGCACGGCTCAATTCGCCGGCCGCGACGGCGCGTTGGGTCAGAAGCCAGGCGATGACGTGCATCAGGCGGGTCGTCACCTTCAGCGATTCGCAGGAAAAGCCGACCCGATCGACGGGATCGAGCGAAAGCCGGTCGTCACGGCCGCACGAGTCGAAATAGGAACGCGCCTCATCCGCCAGAAGCATCGCCTCGACATAAAGCGTGTCGACCAGTTTCGGGGTCAGCCCAGAGCTCGCTTCTTCATCGGCCATCCCACGTACCTGCCACAGGGCCGCTCGACCGCAAACGGCAAAAGCGCGACTCTGCGACGGCTGGAATTCAGGCGATGATGTCCGGCACCCGCAGATCTTCGAGAACGGCGATTTCGTCCTTCAGCCGCAATTTTCGTTTCTTCAGCCGGGCGAGCTGAAGCTGGTCGGGAGCGGCCATGCTTCGAAGTGCGTCGATGGCGACGTCGAGGTCCCTGTGCTCGGTGCGCAGGACCTCGAGTCGCGAAGATGGGTCATGAGTAACCGTCTCGGTCATCTCCATTGCTGCCCTCGCTCCTCTTTCGGACCAATCGACCCTAGATAATCCTTCAACGAACCATCGTACATATGTGTTGAGCCGTCGGAAGGGACGAGACAGGGCCGCGCAAACTTGCTTTAACGATCAGGTCGAAAAGCAAGAGGAGATGGGAATGCAACAGGCGCACGTTTCGGCACTCGAGGCAAAGCACGCCGGGTTGGAAGCCCGGATCAACGAAGAGACCCAGCGCCCGAAGCCGGACACGGCAACCCTGAACCGGCTCAAGAAGGAAAAGCTGAGGATCAAGGAAGAGATTACGGGCCTTTGAGCCCGAAGCGACCGTTTTCGCGCGAAGCCAATCGCCAACAGCCCGGAATCAACCGCCGCCCCGGATGACGGGGCGGCGTTTCTGTTCAGTCGTCGCGGGAGATGCGTTCGTTCTTCTCGTGACGCTCCTGCGCCTCGACGCTCATCGTCGCGATCGGGCGGGCTTCCAGCCGAGCGAGGCTGATCGGTTCACCGCTCACTTCGCAGAAACCATATTCGCCGGACTCGATTCGACGAAGCGCCGAGTCGATCTTCGAGATGAGCTTTCGCTGCCGATCGCGAGTGCGAAGATGGATCCCCCAATCCGTCTCGCTCGAAGCCCGGTCGGTGAGATCCGCTTCCTGGATCGGGCCGTTGGCGAGTTCCGCCATCGTTTCCCGGGATTCGCGGAGGATCTCGTCCTTCCAGCCCAGCAGCTTCTGGCGGAAATAAGCCAGCTGCTCCGGGTTCATGAATTCTTCGTTGGCACTCGGTCGATATTGGCCGGTGAACTGCGGATTCAAAGCGTCACTATGAAGCGTTGCCATTACCCCTCCACTCCTCGTCTTCCGGCTATGCCGGAGGGCCGATCCCGATCGGCCCGCCGCGGTTCCGGCGAGTCGACCCTGGGGTGCGGGCGCAGTTTTGTTCGATTTTAAGCTACCCGCCCCAGCGCGCCTATAGCTTCACTGGAATGTCGAGACAAGTCACTCAAACCGAGAGAGAAATTTTCCTGTGGGTCATTGAAAAGCGTGACATTCCCGCCACTCAGGCAGCCCGACTCGACCGCAGACGGGCTCCCTCGACCGAACCGAATTGCCGCTATTGCGCCTGGAGGACTCTCTCGATCTCGGGAACCGGCAGGTTGGTGAGATCCTTCGGCACTTCGCCGACGAGGCGCTTCTCCACTTCCTTGTGATAATGCTTGCGCAATTCGCCCAGCGTCTTGGGCGGGGCGACGACGACGAGCGCCTCATATTCGTTTCGAAGCGCCCGCTCGTTCAGTAGCTTTGCCGTGTCTACCGCGAAGCGCTGCTCCTCCAGGATGTGATAGTCAGTCTCTCCCATCGTCGCCGAGGCGGATCCGACGGGGCTCGCCCCCTGCCCCGCCATGTCGGTGGCCTGTTCGTGATGATCGGGATTTTCCTGGACCTCCTTCCGCTCG
The DNA here is from genome assembly GCA_966193865.1 of uncultured Sphingosinicella sp. Taxonomy (GTDB): domain Bacteria; phylum Pseudomonadota; class Alphaproteobacteria; order Sphingomonadales; family Sphingomonadaceae; genus Allosphingosinicella. Next base: position 3,154 of record CBIGXQ010000141.1, read on the forward strand.
ACGGCGAGGTTGGGGAATTCGCCGTCTCCCTCGTTTCGAAAGAAGAGTGATTTTCGGCCGTCGGCGATAAGGACGAAGCTGTCGTGGGGAATCTGCATCGCTCACTCCATGCTGTTTGCCAACATGAACGCGACAGCCATCAGGATGGTTGCCGCCCTCACTCCGGCCCGGCATAGAGTCGCCGATGCGCATCCTTCTCACCAACGATGACGGAGTTCGCGCCCCCGGACTCAAGGTGCTCGAGCAGATCGCCGCTTCATTGTCCGACGATGTCTGGATCGTCGCCCCGACCGAGGAACAGTCCGGTTCCGGCCACTCCCTGACCCTGACGGTGCCGGTGCGGCTTCGGAAGCTGGGCGAAAAGAGATTCTGCGTTACTGGGACGCCGACCGACGCGGTGATGATGGCGATCGCCTGGATCATGAAGGACGAGCCGCCGGACCTGATCCTCTCGGGCGTGAATCGCGGCGCCAATCTCGGCGAGGACTGCACTTATTCCGGAACCGTCTCGGCGGCGATGGAAGGCGCTCTGGCCGGAATCAAGTCGATCGCGCTCAGCCAGAGCTATCCCCGTGAAGGCATGGGCGACACCGTACCCTTCGCCGCCGCCGAGGCGTGGGCGGATCGAGTTCTCCGGCCGCTTGTCGAAGCGGAAATGGCGCCGCGGACTCTCGTCAACGTCAATTTCCCGGCGCTTGCCCCGGACGAGGTGAAGGGGATCAAGGTCGTTCGCCAGGGGATACGGGATTATGGCAGACTCAGGATCGATCAGCGGACCGATCCGCGAGGTTATCATTATTACTGGTTCGGCCTCGGGCCGATGCTTCATACGCCGAGTCACAGCACGGACCTCGAAGCGATAGCGGACGGTTTCGTGTCGGTGACTCCGCTCCATCTCGATCTCACCCATGAAGGCTCGCTTGCCGAGCTCACGGATCGCTACCGCCGATGAGCGTTCGCCCGCCGGCGCCGCACCAGCTGACGCTCAGGCGCAAGTCGCGGACGTCGCCCTGGGTTTCGATCGGCTGGCGGGTGGCACTGGTGGTGGCGATCCTCCTCCTGGTGATCCTCGTCCACTGGGTCGAGCGTCACGGCCTGCGCGACAGCCATGACGGCCAGGTCAGCTTCGTCGACGTCATCTATTTCACGATGGTGAGCATCACCACCACCGGCTACGGCGACATCGTACCGGTATCGAACGGAACCCGCACCTTCGACGCGCTCGTCGTCACTCCGATCCGGGTCTTGTTCGTTCTGATCTTCCTCGGCACGGCCTATCAATTCGTGCTGAGGCGAACCTGGGAAAAATGGGTCATGGCGCAAATCCAGAAGCGGCTGAAGAATCACATCATCGTCGCCGGCTACGGCACCAGCGGCGCCGAAGCGGTCGCGGAGCTGATGGCCCGCGGCACCGATCCGCAATGCATCGTCGTCATCGATCCCGAACCGGAGGCGCTCGCCATGGCCGAGGCGCTCGGCTGCCCTGTGATCGAAGGCGACGCCACGCGAGACCGCACCCTGGCCGCGGTCCGCATCCAGGAAGCGCGGGTGGTGATCATTTCCGCAGGCCGCGACGATACCTCGATCCTCATCTGCCTGACCGCCCGTCATCTTGCTCCCGACGTGCCGATCAGCGTCGCCGTCCGTGCCGAGGACAATGAGCTTCCGGCACGCCAGGCCGGTGCCACGACCGTGATCAACCCGGTCAGTTTTGCAGGACTGCTCCTCGCCGGCTCCGCCCATGGCCCCAACATCTCGGATTATCTCGCCGACCTCGCCTCCACGCACGGCCGGGTAAGGCTCGCCGAGCGCGAAGCCCGGCCCGAAGAATATGGCAAGCCCCTCGCGGACATCCGCACCGGCCTCGGCGTGAGGGTGTATCGAGACGGTCAGCCGATCGGCTTCTGGGAACGCGGCTGCCAGGCGCTCGAGGCCGGCGACATCATCGTCGAGATCGTTCCCAGCGTCGCCGAGGAATCGGATCTGCCGCACCGTCCGGGCCTCACCAACTATACCACGCCGGACGCCTAGCTAGCCCGACTGGCGCACGACCTGCGGGCTCGAGGGCTGGCTATACTCGCGCGCCTGATCGATCAGGCGATGGACTCGGCGATGATCCTCTCAGCTTGGTCGAACAAGGCCGGATCAACGTCGGCGTCGGCTGCGGCCGCATTCTCGTCGACCTGCTCGGGCCGCGATGCGCCGACGATGGCGGAGGCGACATTGGGTTCATGAAGGACCCATGCGAGCGAGAATTGCGCGAGACTGAGCCCCGCTTCGGCGGCGATCGGCTTCAGCCTCTGAACCGCCTCCAGCACCGGCCGCTGGAGAAGGCGATCCATCCAGGCGCCCATGACGTCGCTGGTGGCGCGGCTGCCTTGCGGCGGCGGCGAGTCGGGCGGATATTTGCCGGTCAGCACGCCCTGGCCCAGCGGCGACCAGACGATCTGGGAGATGCCATTGGCCGCGCAGAGGGGGATCACCTCGCGCTCCGGCTCCCGCCACAGCAGCGAATATTGCGGCTGGCTCG
>CBIGXQ010000142.1:0-5527 GCA_966193865.1 uncultured Sphingosinicella sp.
GCGGTGCTGATGCCGATCGTCGCCTCGATCGGCGGCAATGCCGGCACCCAGACGATGGCGGTATCGGTTCGCGCTCTGGCGATGAACCAGCTGACCCGCTCCAACACCTGGCGAACGATCATCCGGGAAATCTCGGTGGCGCTCCTCAACGGCCTCACCATCGCCGCCCTGCTCGGGATCGGTGCCGGCCTCATTTTCGCCAATGCGCAGCTTGGCGCCGTCATCGCCGCCGCGATGCTGATCAACATCCTGCTCGCCGGCCTGTCCGGCGTCGTCGTCCCCGTCTTTCTCGAACGCAGCGGCCAGGATCCGGCGGTCGCCTCCTCCGTGTTCGTGACGATGATCACCGATTCGATGGGCTTCTTCATCTTCCTCGGCCTTGCGGTGGCGACCGGCCTCGTCGGCTAAACCCTTGATCAGGTTATAGGAACCGGTCATTGACAGCGAATGGCTGAGCTTCACTCAGCAAGGTCGCGGTCGGCTGCGCAAGCGTCGAGGCTTTGCGGCGGCGCCAGAGTTCGCGCTTCGACGGAGCGGTCGTTCCAATCACGACGCGATATCGTCCCAAGCGCGCCGAGGAGCTTGTCGGAGGCTCGATCTACTGGATCGTCAAGCACCGGATCTCGGTCCGCCAGACCATCCTCGGCTTCGCCGAAAGCGCCGATCGACGAACGATCATCCGCCTCGATCCGGAACTGGTCAGCGTTCGCGCCTTGCCGAAGCGCGCCCATCAGGGCTGGCGCTATCTCGCCTCGGCCGACGCTCCGCCGGATCTCGACGGCGACGATGACGGGATCATGAGCCTTCCGCCCGTGCTCGCCGAGCAGCTCGCCATCTTAGCGCTGATTTGAACCGCAGCTCACCTGGCCGGCGCCGGGGCCGTTGACGTTGCAGGAAGGGCGGCCGGAAATGACGACGTCGCCGAGCCCCATGGCGCTGACATTGACCTCGCGCGACACGGCGAAGGTGACGGTGCCGAGCGTGTTGGTGACGAGCGTCGCATTGTCGGCGCGCAGTCCGGAGCCATCGACATCGCCGGTCCCGTCGACCGTCGCTCGAAGCGTCTCGGCAGTGCCCGCGACCTCGATCCGGCCGGAGCCGAGCAGGCCGACGGAAAGCGCGTCGGCGGCGATCCCCGTCGCCCGAAGCCGGCCGCTTCCCTGGACGGCGAGTTCCACCCGAAGGCCCTCGGCGCGGTCGACGTCCAGGCTTCCGGGTCCGATCAGGCGCGCCGAGCGAAGGGTTCGGGAGGTCAGCTCGATCGTCACCGGCCCCGCCTGGACGGCATTGCCGCTCCGCTCGCCGGTGCGGTCCCTGCGGATCCGGAGAGTCTGGCCGGTCACGTCGATCGCCAGCCGCTCGAGGGCTTCCCTCGTCCCCGAAGCCCGGGCGGTGGTGGAGCGGCCGCTCGTCACCCGAACGATATAGGGGCCTTCGACGATGATCCGGTCGAAGTCGGTGACGGAATAGCTGCGTTCCGCCGCGAAGGCGGGCGCGGCGTGGGCGGCTGCAAGGGCAAGGACGAAGGGCAGGATCCGGTTCATCACCGGACCATGCCCGCAAAAGGGTTAATGGTCGATAAGCGTCGGGGTCACGCCTCGCAGCGGACGTCGCCTGAACCCATCTTGTTGACGCTGCAGCGGGCCTGGCCCGCGACCATGACATCGCCCGAGCCCATCACCGTGACCGAAGCGGCTTCGCTGGCCCGGATGCTGACGTCGCCCGATCCGACGACGGAGACGTCGGCATTGCGGGTTTCGACGGCGGCGAGGTCGACATCGCCGGAGCCGGCGATGCTGACGTCGGTGGTCTGCGCCTGGCCGCTGCCGGCGCGGATATTGCCCGATCCGGCCACGGCGAATCGTCCGTCCTCGACCCGAAGCGAGGCGATCTCGATATTGCCCGATCCGCCGATCGACGCTTCGAAGCGCTGGCCCTGGACATTGTCGATCCGGATGTCGCCGGAGCCGCCGATCGACGCCTTGGCAATCGCCGGAAGGGTGACGTAGACGGTGACGTCGTGGCGGCGGCCGCTCCAGCCGGTCCGGTCCTTCGTGCCGATATGAAGCTCGTTGCCGCTGGTCCTGATCTCCAGATCGGCGAGCTCGCGCTCGTCGCCTTCGGCGCGAACCGAGGGCGCTCCGCCGACGGTGACGATCACATTGTGGTGTCCGCCGAGCGAAACCGAATCGAACGCCCCGACCTGGAAGCTGCGCTCGCCGCCCGAGCCGGTGGCCTCAGCGGCCTCGCCCTTCTGGGCTTCGACGGCATTGCAGGCGGCCAAGGCAAGGGCCGAAACGAGGGCGATCGCTGAGCGCATCGTCTTTCTCCATCCGTGTTATTGGTATAATACACGCGCATTCGCTCATGGCAACAAAAAAGGCGGCCGAGAGGCCGCCTTCTTCGCTCGTGCCGGAGCCGGGGCTCAGGCTTCGACCTTCGCCTTGTGATGAATGACGGCCGCCTTGTTGAGGATCTCGAGAAGCTTCTCGAGCGCCGCCTTCTCGTCGATCTCCTCCATCGCGCCGAGCTCGCGGGCGAGACGGGTGGAGGCAGCCTCGAAGATCTGGCGTTCCGAATAGCTCTGCTCGGGAGCGTCGTCGGGACGGAACAGGTCGCGAACCACTTCCGCGATCGACACGAGGTCGCCGGAATTGATCTTCGCTTCATATTCCTGGGCCCGGCGCGACCACATGGTGCGCTTGACCTTCGGCTTGCCCTTCAGGGTCGCAAGCGCCTCCTGCATCGTCTTGTCCGAGGACAGCTTTCGCATGCCGACGCTCTCGGCCTTGTTGGTGGGAACCCGGAGCGTCATCTTCTCCTTTTCGAAGCGGAGCACATAGAGCTCGAGGCTCATGCCCGCGATGTCCGTGCTCTGAAGTTCGATCACACGGCCTACGCCGTGCTTGGGGTAAACGACATAATCGCCAACGTCGAAGCTCAACGCCTTCGTTGCCATCAATTGAGACCTTCCCATGGAAATGGCCGCACCTTGTTCAGAAACGCTCCGCATCTGCCCCGGAAGACGCAGTTTCCGATTCTGATTTGTGCGGCAATTCTCTTGATTACCGTCTGCGGATGCGAGGGCACCCGCTTCGACAGGCGCGCTTATAGCATCAAATCCCGCAAGAATCCACCCTTGCGGCCATATCGCGGCGGTCGGCCGGGCTCAGTCGCCTTCGCCGGGGTCGGCCGAGAAATATTTGTCGAACTTGCCTTCTTCGCCCTTATGCTCGTCGGCGTCGGCGGGGCTGTCCTTCTTTCGCGTGATGTTCGGCCATTCGGCGGAATAAGTGGCGTTGAGCTCGAGCCATTTCTCGAGCCCGCCCTCGGTATCGGGAAGGATCGCCTCGGCCGGGCATTCCGGCTCGCAGACGCCGCAATCGATGCATTCGCTCGGATTGATGACGAGCATGTTCTCGCCTTCGTAGAAGCAGTCGACGGGGCAGACCTCGACGCAGTCCATATATTTGCAGCGAATGCAGGCATCGGTGACGACGTAGGTCATTTGCGGCTTCTCTCTCCCCGGTGAAATCCCCTAGTCTTGGCCGCCTTCGCTCGTCAATTCACAATAGAGGCTGCGCGCTTCGGCCGGTGGCCCGCGGCGCTTCGGAAGGCTTTCGATCCGGAGCACCTTCACCTCGCCGCGAAGGGCGAAGCTCAGCACGTCGCCGGGCCGAACCGGCGCATGGGCCCTGTCGATCACCCGGCCGTCGATCCGGATCCGACCTTCCTCCGCGAGCTGCTGGGCGAGAGCCCGGCTTTTGACGATTCGCGCGAACCAGAGGAACTTGTCGAGCCGAAGGGTGTCAGCCACGCTTCAGCTCCGAAAGCGCCGCAAAGGCCGACGAACCGCGGCTTTCGGCCCGCCAGCGGCGCGGCGAACGCCCGCGCCAGATCCAGCCGTCGCTTTCCTCGCGGCGGCGGAAACCGAGGTCGCGCATCAGCCGCGCGACCGATTCCGGCTTCAGCCCGAGCGAGGTCGCCAGTTCGGCATTGACCGGCTCGCCATCCTTTCCGCCGCGAACCTGATGGGCGTGGCGGGCGAGCCGCTCGGCCATGTCGACGCGAAGCATTTGCGGCCCGATCGTGCGGAATCCGAGGCGCGACATCGCCGTCCTTTCCTCGCCTTCAGGCGTGGCGATGACGACGCTGGCAGGCGACGGCAGCTGCGGCATGACGGCCCCGGCGGCCGAGGCCCGGAGCGCGGTTCGCCAGCGCATCGCCTCGGGCTTGAGGACCGTCGGCATGAACAGATCGAGGGCGCCGATGCGGACCCCGAGCGCGGAAATCGCCCGTCTCTGCTCCCGGTCCAAAGCGGCGAGCGGCTGAGCCACCTGCTCGCGATCGACGATCCCGCCTTCGTCGACGAGCATGGCGAGGACCGAGCGAACCGCCGCCGGCGTGGCCGGGTCCTGGGCCGCGTGGCCGGCCGATCGGAGCGGCGACAGCGAAGCTTCGACCTGCTCTCGAACCCAATCCTTGAGACGCTCGATGACGGCCTCGCGGCCCTTGTTCGAAACGCGCTCGATTCGCCGATCGAGCTGGATCCGCGGCGACAGCAGATTCTTGCCCGGAACCAGCCTGGCCACCTCATGGCCTCGCCAGAGGATCGCGACCGGCGCCCCCGGATCAGTGCGGAGCGAGAAATGATCGTCGCTGTCGGCGACGAGCGCTCCAGCCCTCTTCTCATATTCACCGGCGAGGCGCCGCTCGGCCGTCGCCAGCAGCATCTTGCGGTCGGCGTGGCGCGCGGCCGGATCGACCTCGAAGCTGAAGCCCTGGAGCCTGCCGATCGCGTAGGAGCCGACCGTGACTTCGCCCTCGGCGTCGATGAGGACCGGAAAATCGCCGGTGCCCTTGCGGCCGAGGTCGCGCATCAGGACCGCGGTCCGGCGGTCGACGAAGCGCTGGGTCAGCCGCTCGTGGAGAGCGTCCGACAATTTCTCCTCCACCGCCATCGTCCGATCGGCCATGGCGACGGGATCGGCGAGCCAGTCGGAGCGATGGGCGATATAAGCCCAGGTGCGGACCCCGGCGATGCGGTCGGCGAGCGTGTCGATATCGCCCTGGACATTGTCGAGCCGGGCGACCTGCTCCGAATACCAGCCCTGGGGAATCCGGCCGTCGCCCTCGCTGAGGTGGAGATAGAGCCGGGCGACGAGCCGGGCATGGTGCTCGGGCCCGGTCTTCCTGAAATCGGGAAGCCCGCACGCGGCCCAGAGCCGGCGCACGCGGTCGGCGCCGACGGCGCGGATCCGGATGTCGGGATCTCCGGCGAGGAACTTGAGGACGGCGAGGTCGACCGCCTCCGGCGCCGGCCGAAGCGTCCGGCGCGCCGGACGGCGCTCCAGGGCCGCGATCAGCGCGTCGAGACTGGCGAAGTCGAGCTCGCTTTCGCGCCAGTAGAGATGCTCGAGCGGCGCGAAAAGATGCTCCTCTATCGCCTCGATCTCCTCGGGTCGGAACTCAGCCAGCGCCTCTCCCTCCAGGGTCAGGCTTCCGAACGTCCCGTCGCGCTGGTGGC
>CBIGXQ010000143.1:0-5520 GCA_966193865.1 uncultured Sphingosinicella sp.
TTGATCCTGACCTTCACCTCGCCGCCATGGGCGAGCTTGCCGAACAGCAATTCCTCGGCAAGCGGCTGCTTGATCTTCTCCTGGACGAGCCGGCCCATCGGACGGGCGCCGTAGAGCTTGTCATAGCCGCGCTCGGTGAGCCATTTGCGGGCTTCCTCGTCGAGCTCGATATGGACGTTGCGCTCCGCCAGCTGAAGCTCGAGCTGGAGGATGAACTTGTCGACGACCCGGGCGACGACGTCGGTCGGCAGATAGCCGAACGGCACGATCGCATCGAGGCGGTTGCGGAATTCCGGGGTGAACATCCGCTTCACCGCCTCATCCGAGGCATCCTCGCGCGAGATGTTGCCGAAGCCGATCCCTTCGCTCGCCATGTCGGCGGCGCCGGCATTGGTGGTCATGATCAGGATGACGTTCCTGAAATCCACCGTCTTGCCGTGGTGATCGGTGAGCTTGCCGTTGTCCATTACCTGGAGAAGGATGTTGAACAGGTCCGGATGCGCCTTCTCGATCTCGTCGAGCAGGAGCACGCTGTGCGGATGCTGGTCGACCGCGTCGGTCAGGAGGCCGCCCTGGTCGTAGCCGACATAGCCCGGAGGCGCGCCGATCAGACGGCTGACGCTGTGACGCTCCATATATTCCGACATGTCGAAGCGCTGCAGCGGGATTCCCATGATCGAGGCGAGCTGGCGCGCGACCTCGGTCTTGCCGACTCCGGTCGGGCCGCTGAACAGATAGGAGCCGATTGGCTTGTCGGGATCGCGAAGGCCGGCGCGACTGAGCTTGATCGCCGAGGAGAGCCGGTCGATCGCCTCGTCCTGGCCGAACACGACCCGCTTGAGATCGCGATCGAGATGCTCGAGCGCCTTCTTGTCGTCGCTCGAAACGCTCTTCGCCGGGATTCGGGCGATGGTCGAGATCACCGCCTCGATCTCCTTGACGGTGATCGTCTTCTTGCGCCGCGACGGCGGCACCAGCATCTGCATCGCGCCGACCTCGTCGATCACGTCGATCGCCTTGTCCGGCAGCTTGCGGTCGTTGATGTAGCGCGCAGACAGCTCGACCGCCGACTTGATCGCATCCGGCGTGTACTTGACGCCGTGATGCTCCTCGAACGCGGTCCGAAGGCCGGCGAGGATCTTCACCGTATCCTCGATCGTCGGCTCGTTGACGTCGATCTTCTGGAACCGGCGAAGAAGCGCGCGGTCCTTCTCGAAATGGTTCCGGAACTCCTTGTAGGTCGTCGATCCGATGCAGCGGATCGCGCCGTTCGAGAGCGCCGGCTTCAGCAGGTTGGACGCGTCCATAGCGCCGCCGGAGGTCGCGCCGGCGCCGATCACGGTGTGGATCTCGTCAATGAACAGGATCGCGTCGGGAAGCTTCTCAAGCTCGTTGACGACCGCCTTCAGCCGCTCCTCGAAATCGCCGCGATAGCGCGTCCCGGCGAGCAGGGCGCCCATGTCGAGCGAATAGATCACCGCCGGCCTCAGCACGTCGGGAACGTCGCCCTCGACGATCTTGCGCGCCAGACCCTCGGCGATGGCGGTCTTGCCGACCCCCGGATCGCCGACATAGAGCGGGTTGTTCTTCGAGCGGCGGCAGAGGATCTGGACGGTCCGGTCGACCTCGGGTCCGCGCCCGATCAGCGGATCGACCCGGCCTTCCTCGGCCTTTTCGTTCAAATTGACGGTGAACTGCTTGAGCGCCGATTCCGGCTTCTTCTTGCCTTCCTCGGGCTTCGCTTCCTCGGCGCCCTTGACCTCGGGGGCAGGGATGCTGGCTTCGCCCTTGCCGACGCCGTGGCTGATATAGGTGACCGCATCCAGGCGGCTCATGTCCTGCTGCTGAAGGAAGTAGACCGCATAGCTCTCGCGCTCGGAGAAGAGAGCGACGAGAACGTTGGCGCCGGTCACCTCGTCGCGGCCGGACGACTGGACGTGAAGGATGGCGCGCTGGACGACCCGCTGGAAGCCGCTGGTGGGAGAGGGATCGGTTTCCGCCTCGACCTTCAGGGTCTCGAGCTCGTTGTCGAGATAGTGCCGAACGGCGTCGCGAAGCTCGCCGGTATTCACTCCGCACGCTTCCATCACGCGCCCGGCATGGACGTCCTCGATCAAGGCGAGGAGGAGATGTTCGAGGGTGGCATATTCGTGCCTGCGGCCGCTCGCTTCGGCGAGGGCGTTGTGGAGCGTCTGTTCCAGCTCGCGGGCAAAGGACGGCATCTTTTACTCCTACCGGCCCGCGCGAGATGTCACGGGCCCATCACCCTGTATGTCGTTCGTGCCTTTGCCCCGATCAAGCGCAGGACCGAAACATCTGGGGAAAACGGCACGGGGCGCCGAAGTTCCCGCTCTTTCACTTTCGGAATAGCTCGTCGGCGGTTGACCGAAAGTGAACCGCGAATTCCAGCTTCGCCTTGACCCGGCCGATCTCCTCTTCGAGCAGAGCGATGCGCGCTTCGAGCTCCTCGACCGAGAGCGGGTCGAGGTCCTGCTTGCCGAGAAGCACGATCGGGTCGTCCGGCTTGTCGGGGAACAGCTCGTCCCGGTCCATGGGCCGAGAATCCGCCCGGGGCCGCGGCTTGTCAACCAGAGCCTTCTATTCCGAGGCGTCGTTCATCGCATCGATGAATAGAAGCGTGCCGGCGACGAGGACGATCCCGGTACCGATCGCCACCCAGGCGAGGGTGGAGACGCCGGCGCGGGGGCCGGACGTCCGCCGCGCCTGCTCGCCGGTGAGCGGCCGTCCCGCGATCGACAAGGCAAAAGGCCGGTCCTGAGCGAAGCCAAGCTCGATCCCTTCACCGAAGCGAAGTGAGCCGCGTCGGTCGGCGGCCTCGCTTCTCAGGGTCGGCGCCATCACCAGGCCGGCCCGGACCTGGCCCTCGCGCTCGCCTCCGCCGAGGGCGATCCGGATCCGTGCTCCGGAGAAGGAACCCGCCTGCTGGGCAACGATGTTGCGATCATCGACCAGGTCCGCGGCGGCGGCGGCGGGCGCCGCGGCGAGTTGGGCGGCGACGGTCGCGGCCACGACGATCCTGCGCATTGGATCCCCCTTTCATCGACCTCCGAAAGCGCGGCCGAGCGACCGCAAAGTTGACCCGGGTCGTCGCCGAGTCAATAGAATAGCGAGGGGCTTTGGGGGGCGTGCGATGGGAGCGATCCCGCAGGAGATGCTGGCGATCGATCCGGCCACTACCGGCGGGCCGGAGGTGCTCGTGCCGGTGCGCCGGCCGGTGCCCGAGCCGGGCCCGAACCATGTCCTGATCAGGGTGGCGGCAGCGGGGGTGAACCGCCCCGATCTGCTTCAGCGCCGAGGCCTTTACCCGCCACCGCCGGGAGCGCCGAATATTCCCGGGCTCGAGATTGCCGGCACGATCGTCGCCACCGGCGAGGGCGTCGCCCGCGAACTTCACGGCCAGGCCGTCTGCGCTCTCGTCGCCGGCGGCGGCTATGCCGAATATGCCGTCGCCCATGCGGACCTCTGCCTGCCGGTGCCGGAGGCGATTTCGATGGTCGAAGCGGCGGCGATGCCCGAGACTCTCTTCACCGTGTGGACCAACCTGTTCCACCGCGCTTATGCGCGCGACGGCGAAACCGCCCTCGTCCATGGCGGCACCAGCGGCATCGGCACGATGGCGATCGCGCTCGGCCGGCTGTTCGGCCTCGAGATCATCGTCACCTGCGGAAGCGACGAGAAATGCCGGCGCGCGGAAGCCCTCGGCGCCGAGCTCGCCATCAATTATCGCGACCAGGACTTCGTCGCCGAGGTGAAGAAAGCGACAAAAGGGCGCGGGGTCGACATCGTGCTCGATATGGTCGGCGGCGACTATCTCCCCCGCAACCTCGATTGCCTTGCCGAGGAAGGCCGCCACGTCTCGATCGCCGTCCAGGGCGGCGCCGTCGCCGAGCTCAATCTCGGCAAGATGATGCAGAGGCGGCTGATGCTGACCGGCTCGACGCTGCGGCCGAGGCCGGTCGACTATAAGGCGATGATCGCCGACGATCTGGCGAAGTCGGTCTGGCCGCTCGTTGAACAGGGGCAGCTGAAACCGCTGATCCACGCCACCTTCTCTCTTGCCGATGCCGCCCGCGCCCACGCGCTGATGGAATCGGGAGAGCATGTCGGCAAGATCGTGCTCACCGCCTGAGCCGAGATCATGTCGTCCCGAACCGTCCTTCTCATTCTTGCCGCGGCAATGGCCGCGATCCTGATCCTGAGCGACCGCCCCTGGGGACTCACGAGCAGCCCGCGAATAGACGAGATCGCAGTCCTGCCGGACGATCCGCGGCTGGCTCAGCTTCGCCGCGATATCCAGTGGGGCGATTCCCTTTATCCCTACATGTCGGCAAGGGCGCAGGCCGAGGCGACGCGATCGCCGCCAAAGCTGAAATTCGGCTGGACCTACCGCGAATGGAACATTCTCGGAATGCCGTTCGCTGCTTATGCCGAATCCGGCTTCGCCGCGTTCCTGGAGATGCGCGGCGGCACCAGGCTTGCTCTTCTCGATGAGGAGGGACGGGCGCTGATCGAGGAGGTGACCGGCCGGGATCCCGCTGCCGGCTATGCCTTCGGCTGGTACCGGCACTTGTGGGGCTGGCTGATCGTCCTTGGGCTTGCGCTCTGGCAGATCCTCTCCAGTGTCGAGATCAGACGGGCCAAGGCCCTGGCCGAGGAAAGCGAGCGAGGCGAATGAACGAGCGGCTGGTTCTTCACGAGGATCCGAAATCCAGCAATTGCTACAAGGTCGCACTGACCGCCGCTCTGGTCGGCCTGCCAATCGAGCGCCGAAGCTACGACATCTTGCGCGGCGAAACGCGGACGCCCGAATTCCTCGCCGACGTCAATGCGAACGGCCGGATCCCCGTGCTCCAGATCGGCGACCGATTCCTGCCCGAGAGCAACGCCGCCTGCGTCTTTCTCGCCGAAGGCTCGCGGCTGATCCCGGAAGACCGCTTCGATCGAGCCGACATGCTTCGGTGGATGTTCTGGGAGCAATATAGTCACGAGCCCAATGTCGCGACCCTTCGCTTCTGGCTTCACTATATCGGCGCCGATTCCCTGACCGAGGCCCAGCGAGCGCAGATTCCGGTCAAAAGGTCGACCGGCGATTCGGCCCTGAAGCTGATGGACGAGCATCTCAAGCAGCGGCGCTTCTTCGTCGCCGATCGGCTCAGCCTCGCCGACGTCGTGCTCTATGCCTACACCCATGTCGCCGAGGAGGGCGGGTTCGACCTCCATGCCTATCCCGCGATCGGCCGCTGGCTCGGCGACGTGGCCGCCGAGCCCGGCTACATCCCGATGTGATTCCTATTCGCTCGGGATGCAATCGCTGTCGCTGAGGCAGATGGCGCTTGCGACGAGAACGACGGTGACGAGAGCGCCGACTCCGATCGCCACCCAGCCGAGGGTCGAGACCCCCGCCTTTTCGCCCTCCGGCCCCGATCGCCCCTCGACGAGCCGCGAGACCGGCGTGCCGGCAATCGACAGCCGGAGCGGCTCGCGTCCGCTGATGCCGAG
>CBIGXQ010000144.1:0-5443 GCA_966193865.1 uncultured Sphingosinicella sp.
ATCCTTATCTCACCGCGACCAACGCTTTGGCGCCGGCGCTCGCGTCGGGGAATGCCGTCATTCTGAAGCACAGCTTCCAGACGGCGCTTGTCGCCGAGCGCATCGCCGCGGCCTTCGCTTCGGCCGGGCTTCCACCGGATGTCCTGCAGATCCTCCATTGCACCAATCCGACCACTCTTGACGCCGTTTCCCGGCCCGAATTCGGGCGCGTCGTATTCACCGGTTCGGTGGAGGTGGGCCGGATCATCGCGGCCGCCGCCGCACCGAACTTCACGCCGGTCACGCTCGAGCTCGGCGGCAAGGATGCCGCTTATGTCTGTGACGACGCGGATCTCCAGTCGGCGATCGAAAATCTGGCGGACGGCGCGTTCTACAATAGCGGACAATCCTGCTGCGGGGTCGAGCGGATCTATGTCGACCGCTCCTGTTACCAGGCTTTCGTCGAGGGGCTGGCGGAGCAGGCCGGAAGGCTCCGCCTCGGCGACCCGCTCGACCCTCGGACCAGCCTTGGTCCGATGGCACGCTCGGAGGGTGCCGCCTTCGTCCGCCGCCAGATCGAGGAAGCCGTCGAGCGCGGCGCCCGGCGGATGTTGGGGGCCGGATCCGGCGACGGCCATTATGTCCCACCCGAAATATTGGTCGACGTCGATCATCGCATGTCGGTGATGCGCGACGAAAGCTTCGGCCCGGTCGTCGGTGTCGTCCCGGTCGAAAGCGAGGACGAGGCGGTGCGCCTGATCAACGACACCCGCTTCGGACTCACCGCCTCGATCTGGACGAGCGATTCGGGCCGCGCCCGACGCGTCGGTGACCAGCTCGATGTCGGCACGGTCTATCAGAACCGCTGCGACTATCTGGATCCGGCGCTGCCCTGGAGCGGCCGCCGCGACAGCGGGTCAGGACTGTCGCTCAGCAAATTCGCCTTCGCCTCGTTCAACCGGCCCAAAAGCCGGCTCTGGCCGGCACCGGATGCGCTTGTGTCGCAGACGGCATGCCTCGCCGCTCAGCACTGATCAGCAAAATCAAAATAGGATGAAACGGGAGGAAAGAGTGAGGAAGATTACGCACACGACGATGCTCGCGCTAGGTTTTGCCCTCCCCGGGCAAGTCTCTGCCCAGTCCACCGACGAGCCTGTGCTCGAGGAAATCGTCATCACTGCCGACCGGCCGGACAGCTTTGGCGCAGGCCTGGTCCAGGTCGGCACCTTCCGAAATGCCCGGATCATCGACGTCCCACTGACCGTCAATGTCGTGCCTCAGGAGCTCCTTCGTTCGCAGGCCGTCACCGGCCTCTACGAGGCGCTGCGCAACACCGCAGGCGTCACCCGTTCGCAGCTCGGCGGCACGACTTACGACAATATCGCGGTCCGCGGCATTCTCGTCGAAAACCGCACCAGCTATCGCCTCAATGGATCGATGCCGATCATCAACCTCGTCGATCTGCCGTTGGAGAACAAGGACCGGGTCGAAGTGCTGAAGGGCGTCGGGGCTCTTTATTACGGCTTCGCTCCGCCCTCGGGAATCGTCAATCTCGTCACCGAGCGGCCCGATCGAGATCTGACCGAATTCACGATGAGCGGCACCAACCACGGTGCGTTCAATGGAACTGTCGATGTCAGCCGGAGGATCAGCGACCGCTTCGGCATTCGCTTCAATGGCGGCGCCGGAGTTGTCGAGAACGGCATCCGCCGCTTCGATGGCGAACGCTATGTCGCCGCTCTGGCGGCGGACTGGGACGCGAGCGACGCGGTCAGGTTCAAGCTGGACGTCGAGCATGTCGCCAAGGATGTGACCGAGCCTTCCGCGCTGCAGCTGCTGCCCGCCGATTCGGGATTCGTCCCGGACATCCCGGATCCGGAAACCAATTTCGGCGGCCGCGACCTTCGTTACGACGCCTGGGCGACCAATGTCCTCGGGCGGGTCGACTGGCGGATATCGAGCGGCTGGGCTCTGACGGTCGAGGGCGGCCAGGCGCTGACCGTTCGGAACCGCGACTTTTCGCAACTCGAACGGTACGGCACCCCCACCGGTGACGGCACCTTGCGGATTTTCCGGACGCGCAACCAGCGCTTTCGCAATCGCAATGCCCGTGCCGAGCTGGCCGGGGTGTTTCAGACCGGCGGGATCACGCACAATCTCATCGTCGGTGCATCGAGCAATTGGCGCTGGCAGAACGGACGGAACAGCACCGCGCTCACCGTCGCCCAGAATTTCTTCAATCCCCGTGACGTGAGCGTTCCCGAACCGACCGTCTTCACGGTGACGCCGCTCGATATCACCGACCGGGGCGTCTATCTCGTCGACCGCGCGGAACTGGGCATCGTCGAGCTGCTCGGCGGCGTTCGCTACAGCAATTACGAGAGCGTGACGACCCGCCCCAACGGCGACGTGACCGCCTTCACCGTCAATCGCTGGACACCCTCGGTCGGGGTGATCGTCAAGCCCAACGAGAATCTGAGCCTCTATGCGACCTATCTCGAGGGTCTCGAGGAGGGAGGAACGGCGCCGGTCAACAGCGCGCTTCCGGGCGATGTCCTTCCGCCGGCTGTCTCGACCCAATATGAGGTCGGGATCAAGGGCGAGGCCCTGGCCGGAATCATCTTCCAGCTTGCCGGTTTCCAGATCGAGCGGCCGTCGGCCTTCACCGATCCGGTCGACAATCGCTTCAAGCTTGCCGGACGCGCCCGCTA
The DNA here is from genome assembly GCA_966193865.1 of uncultured Sphingosinicella sp. GTDB lineage: Bacteria > Pseudomonadota > Alphaproteobacteria > Sphingomonadales > Sphingomonadaceae > Allosphingosinicella. Next base: position 2,691 of record CBIGXQ010000144.1, read on the forward strand.
CCGCGGGATCGAAGCCTCCGTCACCGGGGAGGTCACTCCCCAGCTTTCGGTCTACCTTACCGGCCAGTATCTCGATGCGGAAACGCTCCGCGCGGTGAACGCCCGTCTCGTCGGCAAGCGACCGGAAAATACCCCTGAATGGACGGCCAGCCTCTATGCCGAATATCGCCCCGAAGCGGTCCCCGGACTGGCTGTCGGTGGAGGGCTGTTCTACATCGGCAATCGCGCGGTCAACAATTTCAACGATGCCTTTGTCGACGGCTATACGACCCTCTCCGCCTCGGCGCGTTATACGTTCGAAGATGTCGGACGAGACGGACTGACGCTCCAGCTCAACGCCGATAATCTGACGAACGAACGCTACTGGAGCACGGCGAGCAACGGCTTGGTCGCAGTCGGATTCCCGCGGCAGATCAGGTTGACGGCGCGCCTCGGCATCTGATGCGCAAGACCTTCGTCAAGGTTCACCTCTGGCTTGGCGTCTCGATCGGGTTGCTCTGGGCGCTTCAGGGGCTGAGCGGGTCGCTGCTCGTCTTCCACCGCGAGTTCGACCGCTTCAACGGACCTGCGGTCACGGCCGGTCCGATGGCGTCGCTCGATCTCATCGCGCAGCGCTCGTCGGCCGCGTCGGACGGCCGGATCGAGCGAATCGCGATCATCGACCGAGCGGGCGATCTCCTGACGGCGGACTATCACGACCCCGACGGGGAAGCGCGTTCGTTGCTCGTCGACGCCGCGACCGCCGACATCGTGGGTCGGCGCGATCTGGAGCCGCTGTCGCCGGCGAGCGGTTCCTTCTCGCAATGGCTCTATCTGCTTCACCAATCGATGCTCCGCGGGGAGGAAAGTAACCAGCTCACCGGCCTTTCCGGCTTTGCCCTCCTCGCGGCGATCATCGCCGGGCTGTTCATTGCCTGGCCGCGCCGAGGCGCCTGGCGAGCCACCTTCAACTGGCGCCGTTGGCGGTCGGTCGATCAACGACTCTATGGCTGGCATCGCGCCCTTGGACTTGCGGTCGGTTTCATCCTGCTGGTCACCGTCCCTTGCGGCCTCTATCTCGTCTTCGCCGGCGATTTCCGGCCGGCCCTCGCCAGGATAGTGCCGCATCGCCTGCCTTATCGGGCGGCGCCGCTCGAGACATTGCCGGCTGATCTCGTCGGTCCTCAAGCCGCACTCGACGTCGCTGAAAGTCATTTTCCCGGCGCAGCGTTCGTCTCGATCGCGATGCCGACCGAAAGATCGCCCATCTATGCCGTTCGGCTACGACAGGAGGCCGAACCGAGGCTTTGGGCCGGTGTCACCAACGTCGCCGTCGACGCGGCAAGCGGACGCACGCTCGATGTCTACGATCCGACCACGGCTCCGGTGAGCAACCGGATCGCGGACCTCGCTTTCGCAATCCACAATGGCGAAGTCGGCGGACTGGCAGGGCGATCGTTGATCCTTCTCCTGGGGCTCTCGCTCCCGACCCTTTACGGCCTTGGGCTCTGGGCGTGGTGGAGAAAGCGGCAGCGCCGGAAGAAACGTGGCTGATCGTCCGGGCGTCGAAATGCGAAAACGCAGGTCGATCATTCACCGGGGCATCGGCTCTGCCTCTCGCCCTTTCCGGTGGCTTTCCGTCTCGGCGATTCTGGCGGCCGGGCTTTGCGCATCCCAGCCGGCGTTCGCCAGTCAATTTCTTGCGGTCGAAGCGGTCTATACGGGTGAGATATGGAGCAATCTGCGCGGCGGATTGAGACGCGATTTCGTCTATCTCGACAATGCCGATCTGGCTGTCACTCTGGATGGTGAGAAGGCAGGGCTGAACGGCACGACGATTTTTGCCTCCCTTCTGTACAACAATCGGAACACGCTTTCGGAATCGATCGTCGGCGATCTCCAGACGATCAGCAACATCGACACCGACGGCTCGCTTCGGCTCTATGAGGCGTGGATCGAGAAGGATCTGAGCGCGATCAGCATCAAGCTCGGACTGATCGATCTCAACAGCGAGTTCGACGTCAACAGCCCGGGCTCTCTCTTCATCAACAGCTCGCACGGGATCGGACCGGATTTCAGCCAGATTGGTGAATCGGGGCCTTCGATCTTTCCCTTGACCGGACTGGGTATCGTCGGACGTGCCCAACTGGGCGGCGACGTCACTCTTCGCGCCGGACTGTTCGAGGGCACGCCGGGAAATCCCGATCGTCCACGCCGGATGGCGATCGACCTCGACGATGACGAAGGGGTGTTGCTGGTGGGGGAAATTGCTCACCACTTCCACGCCAGGGGAAAGCTCGCCGTCGGGGCGTGGCATCATAGCGGCGGCCGAGTGACCGCAATCGACCCGACCCGGTCGAGCGGCGCATCGACGGGAGTCTATCTTCATGTTGAAGCGCCGATCGGCCAGCTCGGCGGAATCGACGTCGATGGCTTCGGCCGAATCGGCTTCGCCGATCCACAGGTTCATCAGATCGCTCGCTACACCGGTGCGGGCCTCACCCTCTCCGGACCCGTCTTCGCCAAGGGCGAGCGGGAAGAGCAGATCGGACTGGCGATTGCCGTCGCGCACAATGGGGAGCCTTTCCGCCGAGCCCGCGCCGTGGCCGGTCAGCCCGTCGGCCATTCAGAAACCAGTCTGGAGCTCACTTACCGGATCGCGATTACGGACTATTTGGCGCTTCAGCCGGACCTTCAATATGTCGTGAACCCGGGCACGGGCCCCGATCTCCAGGACGCGATCGTCGCTGGCCTGCGGTTCGAGCTGAGCTGGG
>CBIGXQ010000145.1:0-5393 GCA_966193865.1 uncultured Sphingosinicella sp.
AGACCCTGCTTGCGCAGACCCTGGCCCGGATCCTCGACGTGCCCTTCACCATGGCCGACGCGACCACCCTCACCGAGGCGGGCTATGTCGGCGAGGACGTCGAGAACATCATCCTCAAGCTGCTCCAGGCTTCCGATTATAATGTCGAGCGGGCGCAGCGCGGAATCGTCTATATCGACGAGATCGACAAGATCAGCCGCAAGTCGGACAATCCCTCGATCACCCGCGACGTGTCGGGCGAGGGCGTCCAGCAGGCGCTTCTGAAGCTGATGGAAGGCACCACCGCCTCCGTCCCGCCGCAGGGTGGACGCAAGCATCCGCAGCAGGAGTTCCTCCAGGTCGACACGACCAACATCCTCTTCATCTGCGGCGGCGCCTTTGCCGGCCTCGAGAAGATCATCGGCGATCGCCTCCAGGGCAAGTCGATCGGCTTCGGCGCCTATGTCGCCGCGCCGGAGGAGCGTCGGGTCGGCGAGGTGCTTCGCCAGAGCGAGCCCGAGGATCTCCTGAAGTTCGGCCTCATTCCCGAGTTCGTCGGCCGGCTTCCGGTCATCGCGACTCTCGAGGACCTCGACACCGAGGCGCTGGTGAAGATCCTGAAGGAGCCGAAGAACGCCCTCGTCAAACAGTATCAGAAGCTGTTCGACATGGAGGACGTCAAGCTCACCTATACCGAGGACGCTCTTGTCGCGACCGCCAAGAAGGCGATCGAGCGCAAGACCGGCGCCCGCGGCCTGCGATCGATCATGGAGAACATCCTGCTCGACACGATGTTCGATCTTCCGAGCATGGATGGGGTCGACGAGGTGATGATCGACAAGGACGTGGTCGAGGGCCGCAAGGACCCGGTCCGAGTCTATGCCAAGAAGGCCGCCGAAGACGCGGCCTGAGGGCGAAAGCCGAACGACGATCTGACCAGGCGAGGCGGACCCCAGCCGCGGGGCCGTCAGCCGTTCACGACATTATATTCGCGAAGCTCGGCCTGGGTAAGGCAGCGCCGGGTCTCGCGATTGCTCGAGTCGGCGACGGCGCTGGTGCGATACATGACCTCGGTCAGAAGCCTTCGCGACAGGCCCATCCGGATCAGGAAATCATTGTCCTCGCTGGCGAGAAGGGCGGATTGCTGCTCGATGTCGCCGATCAGGCCGATCGTATTGTCCTCGCCCTGGGCCACCTGCGACCGGATCGCCTCGCGATCGCTCGTATGGGTGAACATGTGGACGATGAACTGCCCGCCCGGGTCCACGAAGCGGGCAAATCCGCCCATGAAGAGGAAATTGCAGGCGGAGAAGCAGGCCCACCCTTGCGGGATCCGGGTCTGGAGCCCGTTTTCGCGGATGATACGGCCGGCCTGGTTGCCGATCCGGGCATTGCCGCCGGGCGAGCGAAGCCAGATTTCGTCGCCCTGGAAGGACTCGAGCGCGGCCTGGAGCCGGGGAATGAGATTATCGTCGATCCGTCCTTCGGCCAGAAGCACCTTCCGGCCGTCAATCTCCTCGACCGTGAATCGCATTTCCGGATAATTCGACCAGTTGGGCGAGCTCGGACAGGTAGGGTTGTTCGGGTCGTTCTGCGCCTGCGCCACCTGAGCCGTGAGCAGCCCCGCTGTGGCGGACAGGCAGGCAAGCCAACGCATTGACTGCCTCAGACCCGGACATACCGGTTGCTGGGCGGACGCCGGCACATCTGCTTGGGCGCACGAGTCTCCTCGCCGTCGACGATGACGACGTCGGTGACCGTCATGCAGCCGTCGCTCTGCTGCGCCGTCACGGTCGACGAACCGCGAACCCCGGGCCGGCTTTCGCTTTCCCAGCTGGCCGTGGTGCCGACTCCGCCGCGCTCGGCCTCTTCGACCACCTGCTGAGTCGCGCCGGCGGCCTTCTGCTGCTCCCGGCAATCGAGCAGGCTGCTGATCGCCTCGTCGAGCAGCTCACCGACCGGAAGATAGGCGGTGGCGAGGCTTCCGGCCGAGCCGCCGAACCGGCCGAGCGCGCCCCGGGCAATGCCACCGAGAATGCCTCTGCGGAGAGAGCGGCCGCTGCTTTCGGTTTGCTGCTGTTCGCAATTCTGGCCCGTCCCCTGGGCGCTTGCGGAAGCCGGGACCGAGGCGCCGGCAGCGATGAGGAGCAATGGAGCGGCCCACAAAAGTTTGCGCAACATCAGACAGATACCCCTTTTTCCCGAACCTCGGAGCATAGACCTTGAAGGGGTCAGGGTCAATCGACGTGGCAGTGGTGCCGGTGCCGGATCGGGCGATAGAGCCATGTCCATCCCCCGGCTTCATTGATGGCGTGCCGCTTCTCCCCCATATAGAAAGGACGCGAGCCGTTCGGCTCGACCTGTGGAGTGCGCATGAGCCAGACCTATCCCGTCCTTCCCCTTCGCGACATCGTCGTCTTCCCGCACATGATCGTGCCTTTGTTCGTCGGGCGCGATAAATCGGTTGCGGCGCTCGAAAGCGCGATGGCGGCGGACAAGTCCATCTTCCTCGTTTCCCAGCTCGATCCGTCTGAGGACGATCCGGATCGCGACGCTCTCTATGATCTCGGCGTCGTCGCCACCGTTCTTCAGCTGCTGAAGCTTCCCGACGGTACGGTCCGGGTGCTCGTCGAAGGACGCGAGCGCGCCTCGCTGACGGCGCTTCGCCCCGAAGGCAGTCACCTCGTCGCCGACGTCGATCCGGTCGCGACGACCGAGCCGGAGGGGGCCGAGGTCCAGGCGCTGATGCGCTCGATCGTCGAGCAATTCGAAAATTATGCGAAGCTGAACCGCAAGCTGCCCGCGGAGACCGCGGTCCAGCTCGGCCAGATCGAGGAGCCGGCGAAGCTCGCCGACGCGATCGCCGCCAACATCAACATCAAGGTTTCGGACAAGCAGGCCTTGCTCGCGGAGCTCGATCCGATGCGTCGGATGGAGATGGCCTTCGCCTTCATGGAAGGCGAGCTTGGAGTGCTCCAGGTCGAGAAGAAGATCCGCTCCCGGGTCAAGCGCCAGATGGAGAAGACCCAGCGCGAATATTATCTCAACGAGCAGCTGAAGGCGATTCAGCGCGAGCTCGGCAATGCCGGCGAGGAAGGCGAGGGCGACGAGCTCCAGGAGCTGGCCCGAAAGATCGAGCGGACGAAGCTCAGCAAGGAGGCGCGCGCCAAGGCCAATTCCGAGCTGAAGAAGCTGAAGGCGATGGCGCCGATGTCGGCCGAAGCGACGGTCAGCCGCAACTATCTCGACGTCCTGCTCGGCCTGCCCTGGGGCAAGAAGTCAAAGCTCAAGCACGAGCTGATCGAGGCCGAGCGGATTCTCGACGAGGACCATTACGGGCTCGAGAAGGTGAAGGAACGGATCGTCGAATATCTCGCGGTCCAGGCCCGTACCAACAAGCTGAAGGGGCCGATCCTGTGCCTCGTCGGCCCCCCGGGCGTCGGCAAGACCTCGCTCGGCCGGTCGATCGCGCGCGCCACCGGCCGCGAGTTCGTCCGCCAGTCGCTCGGCGGAGTCCGCGACGAAGCGGAGATCCGCGGCCACCGCCGGACCTATATCGGTTCGCTGCCAGGCAAGATCGTCACCAATTTGAAGAAGGCCGGGACGAGCAACCCGCTCTTCCTGCTCGACGAGATCGACAAGCTCGGCCAGGATTTCCGCGGCGATCCCGCCTCGGCCTTGCTCGAGGTTCTCGATCCCGAGCAGAACAGCCGGTTCCAGGACCATTATCTGGAGGTCGACTACGATCTGTCCGACGTCATGTTCGTCACCACCGCCAACTCGATGGACATGCCGCAGCCTCTGCTCGACCGGATGGAGATCATCCGTCTCGAAGGCTATACCGAGGACGAGAAGGTCGAGATTGCGAAGCGCCATCTGGTGCCCAAGCAGCTCGAGGCCCACGGCCTTCGCGAAGGCGAGCTGAGCCTGACGGAAGTCGGTCTTCGGGCGATGATTCGTCACTATACCCGGGAGGCGGGTGTCCGAACGCTCGAGCGCGAGGTGGCCAAGCTGGCCCGCAAGGCGCTTCGCAACATCCTCGAGGGCAAGGCCGAGACGATCGAGGTGACGGAGGAGAATCTTCCCGACTATCTCGGCGTGCGCAAGTTCCGCCACGGCATGAGCGAGGAGGAGGACCAGATCGGCGCCGTCACCGGCCTGGCCTGGACCGAGGTCGGCGGCGAGCTTCTCACGATCGAGGCGGTCACCGTTCCCGGCAAGGGGCAGATCAGGACCACCGGCAAGCTCGGCGACGTCATGCAGGAGTCGATCCAGGCCGCCTTCTCGTTCGTCAAGGCGAGGGCTCCGAGCTACGGCGTCAAGCCGAGCCTGTTCGGCCGCAAGGATATCCACGTTCACCTGCCGGAAGGCGCGGTGCCGAAGGACGGTCCGAGCGCCGGCATCGGCATGGTGACGGCGATCATCTCGACCCTGACCGGGATTCCGGTCCGCCGCGACGTCGCGATGACCGGCGAGGTCACCTTGCGTGGGCGGGTCCTTCCGATCGGCGGTCTCAAGGAGAAGCTGCTGGCGGCGCTCCGCGGCGGAATCACGAAGGTGCTCATCCCGGCCGAGAATGAGAAGGATCTCGTCGAGATCCCCGCCAACATCAAGGCGGGGCTGGAGATCATTGTCGTCTCCCACGTCGACGAGGTGCTTGCCCAGGCGCTGGCGACTCCGGTGGTGCCGATCGAATGGACCGAGGCCGACGAGCTGGCGGCGCTTCCGCCGTCGGAGCTCCCCGCTTCCAGCGAAGAACGGCCAGGGGTTTCGATCCGCCACTGATTTGTTGCGCTGCGGCAACGAAATAGGGACCGGAGAGGCCGCTCTTTTCGCGGAAATGCGGCCTCTTTCCTTTGACTCCTGTCGCCTGCCTGTCATTAAATCGGGCATCGGCGCCAGCCGCGAGTCATCAGTAACAGGGGTTTCGGGACAGATGAACAAGCAGGAGCTTATCGGCAAGGTTGCCGACACGACCGGGCTCAGCCGGGGCGATGCCTCGCGCGCGGTCGAAAGCGTGTTCGAGGTGATCAGCGATGCCTTGAAACGGGGAGACGAAGTCCGTCTCGTCGGCTTCGGCACCTTCTCCTGCTCGCGGCGCAAAGCCTCCACCGGCCGCAATCCCCGGACCGGCGAGCCGATGCAGATCCGGGAATCGACCCAGCCGAAGTTCAAGGCCGGGAAGGGTCTCAAGGACAGCGTCAACGCCTGAGCGCGGGCCGCGCCGGGCGGCGCTGGACAGCTTTCGGGTCGGCGGCTATTGACCGCCGGCTCCAGCGGCATCATCTGCTGCGCGGACGTTCGGACCGACCACAGCCGAACCGATCGAGGCGTGGGCGCGTAGCTCAGTGGTAGAGCACTGTGTTCACACCGCAGGGGTCGCAAGTTCAATCCTTGCCGCGCCCACCACGCCT
>CBIGXQ010000146.1:0-5371 GCA_966193865.1 uncultured Sphingosinicella sp.
CGACCGCCTCGAATTCCATCGTCGCCTTGTCGGTCTCGATCTCGGCGAGGATGTCTCCGGAGGAGACGCTGTCGCCTTCCTTCACCAGCCATTTGGCGAGCGTGCCCTCTTCCATCGTCGGCGAGAGAGCGGGCATCTTCAGTTCGATCGGCATCAGTAGCTCCCGACCAGAACGTCGGTGTGAAGTTCGGAGGGATCGGGCTCGGCCGCCTGTTCGGCGAAATCGGCCGATTCGACGACGATCGCCTTGATCTCCTTGTCGATCGCCTTGAGCGCGTCCTCGCCGACGCCGAGCTTCTCGAGCTCGCGCTTGGCGGCCTCGATCGGATCGGACTTGTCGCGGACCGCCTGGACCTCCTCGCGCGAACGATATTTGGCCGGGTCCGACATGGAATGGCCGCGATAGCGATAGGTCTTCAGCTCGAGCAGGATCGGGCCCTTGCCGGCGCGGACCCATTCGAGCGCGGTCTCGGCCGCACCGCGAACTGCCAGAACGTCCATGCCGTCGACCTGGAGCCCGTTGATCCGGAAGCTCTCGCCGCGACGATAGAGCTGGTCCTCGGCCGACGAGCGATCGACGCTGGTGCCCATCGCATAATGGTTGTTCTCGATGACGAAGATGATCGGAAGCTTCCACAGCTCGGCCATGTTGAAGCTTTCATAGACCTGGCCCTGGTTGGCCGCGCCGTCGCCGAAATAGGCCAGGCAGACACCGCCGTCGCCGGCATATTTGTGCTTGAAGGCGAGACCGGTGCCGAGGCTGACCTGGGCGCCGACGATGCCGTGGCCGCCGTAGAAGCGATGCTCCACGGAGAACATGTGCATCGATCCGCCCTTGCCCTTGGAGATCCCGGCCTGACGCCCGGTCAGCTCGGCCATGATGATCTTCGGATCGATCCCGTAAGCGAGCATGTGGCCATGGTCGCGATAGCCGGTGATGACGCTGTCCTTGCCGATCTCGAGCGCAGACTGGAGACCGACTGCAACGGCTTCCTGTCCGATATAGAGGTGGCAGAAGCCGCCGATCAGGCCGAGGCCGTAGAGCTGCCCGGCGCGCTCCTCGAAGCGGCGGATGAGAAGCATCTGGCGATAGAATTCGAGCAGCTCTTCCTTGCTCGCCTGATAGCGCTCCGGCTCAGGCGGCCGCTCCCGATTGGGCCGTTGCGGCGGCGCCGGAGACTCTCCGACCTTCTTGCTGGCGCGTCCCGACGATGCTGCCCTGGCCACTCTAGGCCCTTCCTTTCTGATGTCGCTTGGCTGCGGCTCCTATGGCGGCAAACGTTCGGAGGTGCAACGGGTGCCGCGGCGAGAGCGGGCCGGCTCGGCTATCGCGAATTCGGCGGGAAGACCGACTTCGGACGGCGCCGCGGTGAAAGCGGCGGCGGTCGCCTCTAGCGCGTCCGGCGGACCGGCGCCGGCGACGAGACCCGGGCCGTCGACGGGCCTGTTTCGTCGTCGAGCTCGATGATCACTTCGTCCGGCCGGACCAGCCCGAGATCGCGGCGGACCAGCTCCTCCGCCAGGTCAGGATCGGCGCGCCTCGGATCGAGCAGCTGGGCACGGTGGGCAAGCCGGGATTTCTCGGCCTCCAGCTCGGCAAGCTGGACGGTTCGTTCGGCCTTCATTCGCCGATAATCGCCCCAGGAGAGCACGCCATTGTCGCCGATCACGGCGTAACCGACGAAGTTCGCGATGACGAGCAGGCCGACGGCGGGAAGCGCCGCCCGCCGGATCAAAGCCAATGGATTTCTCGCCCCCGTCATTAACTATGACAGAATCAGCAAAAGGACGCCGAATCAAGCGATTTGCGCCGATATCCACAAAAATCCGCTGAAACGGATCAAGTGCGAGTCGAAGCGAGGCCGGCGAAGACCGATCGGCCGGCATAACGGGCAGCGGTGCCGAGATCTTCCTCAATCCGGATGAGCTGGTTATATTTGGCGAGACGGTCGGATCGGGCGAGGCTGCCGGTCTTGATCTGTCCGCAATTGGTAGCGACCGCGAGGTCGGCGATGGTCGTGTCCTCGGTCTCGCCCGACCGGTGCGACATGACCGAGGTATAGCCGGCGCGGTGGGCGATCTCGACGGCCTCGAGGGTCTCGGTCAGGGTTCCGATCTGGTTGACCTTGATCAGGATCGAATTGGCGAGCCCGCCCTCGATCCCCATTCGAAGCCGCTCCGGATTGGTGACGAAGAGGTCGTCGCCGACCAGCTGGACCCGGTCGCCGAGGCGATCCGTCAGCGCTTTCCAGCCGTGCAGATCGTCTTCGGCCATTCCGTCCTCGATCGATCGGATCGGATAGGCCTCGGCCAGTTCCGCGAGATAGGCGACCATCTCGTCCGGCGACAGCGTCCGTCCCTCCCCCTCCAGGTGATAGGCGCCGTCGCGGAAATATTCGGTCGCGGCGCAATCGAGCGCGAGGACGACGTCGTCGCCCGGAGTGTAGCCGGCCTGCTCGACCGATTGCATGATGAAGTCGAGCGCGTCACGGGCCGAAGCCAGGTTGGGCGCGAAGCCGCCTTCGTCGCCGACCGCGGTGGAAAGCCCCGAATCGTGGAGCCTCTTCTTGAGCGTGTGGAAGATCTCGGCACCGCAGCGGAGCGCCTCGGCCAGCGTCGGAGCGCCGACCGGCATGACCATGAATTCCTGGAAATCGATCGGATTGTCGGCATGGGCACCGCCGTTGAGGATGTTCATCATCGGCACCGGCAACAGGCTGGCCGATACCCCGCCGACATAACGGTAGAGGGGCAGCCCTCGGGCGTCCGCGGCCGCCCGCGCGGCGGCCAGGCTGACTCCGAGAATGGCGTTAGCGCCGAGCCGCGACTTGTTCGCGGTGCCGTCGAGCGCGATCAGGGCCGAGTCAAGCTCGGCCTGGTCCTCCGCCTCCATTCCCCTGACGGCGCCGGCGATCTCGCCGGTGACCGACTCGACCGCTTCCGTCACGCCCTTGCCGAGCCAGCGGCTCTTGTCGCCGTCGCGCTTCTCGACGGCTTCGTGAGCGCCGGTCGACGCCCCCGAAGGCACCGCGGCGCGGCCGAGGCTGCCGTCCTCGAGAAGGACCTCCGCCTCGACGGTGGGATTTCCCCGGCTGTCGAGAATCTGGCGGGCATGGACGTGAATGATCGCGGTCATTTATTGCAACCCCGTAATGAAATACTATCTGGGATAAGGCCGATTATCGGCCGCTCGATGTGCATGCAACTTTCCTCGCCTGGTACCGGAACGGAAGTCGTCGGGCAGGTGTTCTCGCGAGGAGAGTTTTACCCAGCAGTGGAGATGCTTATGCCCCCGCGCGATCCCGAACTTCCCGAAGGCACCGATCACATCATCAACGGCGCGTCCGGCTCCAGCGGCGCTGCGGGAAGCAGCGGTGGAACCGAGGGCGGCGGCCGCTCGTCCCCGGCGCGGAGCAGCCGAACCGGCACTTCCAGTGAAGGCGGCTTCGTCGCCAAGGGCGATTCCGGCACCGACGGAGCGACCGACAAGCTGGTCAGCCAGGTCCGCGACCAGGTCAGCACGCTCAGGGGTCAGGCGACCGACAAGCTGCGCGGCCTCGCCGACGACGGCAAGGGCCGGGCAACCGGCCTGCTCGACAATTTCAGCGAGGTGATCAACGACGCCGCGCAATCGATCGACGAGCGCCTCGGCGAGGAATATGGCCGCTACGCCCACCAGGCGGCGGACGCCGTCGCGTCCTTCGCCGGACGGGTTCGCGAGAAGACGGTCGACGACCTTCTCGACGACGGCCGGTCTGCGGTCCGCGCGAGCCCCGGAATCGCCATCGCCGCCGCGGCCGTGGCCGGTTTCGCGCTGATGCGGGTGATCCGCACCGGGATCGAACAATCGAGCAGCTCCGGAGCAACCGGCGGCCGACGCAAGCGCGCCAATGCCGACACGACGGCCGGCGGCGGAGCCTGATCCTTGGCAGGGCCGGCGCACGACCCGAATGACGAATCGATGGGCGACCTGTTCGGCCGCCTGATCGAGGACGGCCGCGAATATGCCAGAGCGGAGATCGGCCTCTATCGGCAGATCGCCCGTTACCGCGCCGGCCGCGCCCGCAACGGCCTGATCCTGCTGACGGCCGGAGCCGTGCTCGGGCTTTCGGCGCTGTCGGCTCTGATCCTCGGCTTCGTCCTCGGCTTGGCCACCTTGATCGGGCCGGTTCTGGCAGGGCTCGCGGTCGCGCTCGTCCTCGCCGTCGCCGGTTATGTCCTCGTCCGCATCGGGATAAGCGGCCTCGGGGCGCTGTCCGGCGACGAGGAGGAGAGGCAGGCCCTGGCGCGGGGGGAGACTCTGCAGTGACGGCGAAGGAATTGGAGCAGGCGAAGCGAAACGCCATGATGGCGCGGGCTCGGCTCGACAGCAGCGTCGGCGCGCTCCAGCTGCGGCTTCGTCCCGGCAATCTCGCCACCGAGGCCTGGGACGGAGTGAAGGACAAGAGCGAGTCGCTTGCAGAAGGGGCGCTCGACGCCGTCAGGAAGCGCCCGGCGGCGGTTTCGCTGGCGATCGGCGCCTTCGCCTTGTTCCTGGCGCGCGAGCCGCTGAAGCGGGCGGTGACGAGGATCTGGACTGAGGGGGAGGAAGATGACGGCCGGATCACCACCACGATCCCGACCGAAAACGAGAAGTTCCGCGCGGCGGCGCCCACAATCGCCGCGTCAGTGACCGAAGGAGTGAGTTGATGGCTACCAATACCGAAACTGAAGCCCGTACCGAATCCCCGACGCGCGAAACCTCCCGCAATCGCGCCGCCGAGGCCTATCAGTCCGCCCGCGACCGAACCGCATCGGCCTATGAGGCCGCCCGGGGCCGTGCCGCCGAAGTGACCCGCACCGCGTCCGACCAGATCGCGGTCTATCCCGTCGGCGCGGTGATCGGAGGCCTCGCGATCGGCGCCCTGCTCGGCTTCCTCGTTCCGAGCAGCCGGCGCGAGGAAGAGATGTTCGGCAATACGGGCCGGCGACTTACCGGCGCGGCCCGGGAGGCCGCTCAGCGCGGCCTCGACGCCGGCAAGGAGCAGCTCGACCAGATCCGCAGTCGCGCCACCCAGAAGGTCGGCGAGGCGGTCGTCGAAGCGGTTTCGGGCAAGTCCTGATCGGACGGCGCCGCGGGCACTTGCTCGCGGCGTCTCCTAGCCGGGTTCGACGCTCAGTCCGGCACGATCAGACAGGTTGTTGAAGCCGCTCATCCTGAGTAGGGCTGCGCTTCTCCAAGCCCGATATCGAAGGATCCCATGAGCAGACTCCATCTCGTCTTCGGCGGCCGCGTCAAGGATCCGCAGGGCCTCGATTTCGATCTGTCGACGATCCACATCGTCGGCCTTTATCCCGATTATGCGAGCGCGCTCGACGCCTGGCGCGGCAA
>CBIGXQ010000147.1:0-5360 GCA_966193865.1 uncultured Sphingosinicella sp.
GCCAGCGCCTCTCCCTCCAGGGTCAGGCTTCCGAACGTCCCGTCGCGCTGGTGGCGGCCGGCGCGGCCGGCGATCTGGGCCATCTCCGCGGGGGTCAGCCGCCGGCGCCGGTGTCCGTCGAACTTGCCGAGGCCGGCGAAGGCGACATGGTCGACGTCCATGTTGAGGCCCATGCCGATCGCGTCGGTGGCGACGAGATAATCGACCTCACCGGCCTGGTACATGGCGACCTGGGCGTTGCGGGTCCGCGGCGAAAGCGCCCCCATGACGACCGCGGCGCCGCCGCGCATCCGCCGGAGCATCTCGGCGACCGCATAGACCTGCTCGGCCGAGAAGGCGACGATCGCCGACCTCGGCGGAAGGCGCGAGAGCTTGGCCGGGCCGGCATAGCTCAAGGTGGAGAAGCGCGGCCGGCCGACGATCTCCGCCTTTGGAAGGAGGTTGCGGATCATCGGCTTCAGGCTCTCCGAGCCGAGGATCATCGTCTCCTCGCGGCCGCGGGCATGAAGCATTCGATCGGTGAAGACGTGGCCGCGCTCCGGATCGGCGCCGAGCTGGGCCTCGTCGAGCGCGACGAAGGCGAAATCGCGGCCCATCGGCATGCTTTCGGCGGTGCACAGGAACCAGCGGGCATCGCGCGGGACGATCTTCTCCTCGCCGGTGACGAGGGCGACCTGGTTGGCGCCCTTCAGCTTCACCATCCGGTCGTAGACCTCGCGAGCGAGCAGCCGGAGCGGGAATCCGATCATCCCCGACGAGTGAGCGGCCATCCTCTCCACCGCGAGATGAGTCTTGCCGGTATTGGTCGGCCCGAGAATGGCCTTCAGCGGCGCTCGGACTAGGTCGCTCATCGCGGCTAGATCGGCTCGGCCGCAGCAAAGCGCAACCTTTTCCGTCGCTTGACTCGCCGGCTCCTTTCATCCCCGAAAGGCTGCGCTTCGTCGCAACAGCCGGAACCTCGACGAAACCGTAATTTGACTTTAACCTCTTTTCTTCACAACCCTGGGCATCTGCCGAGCGGGGTGCGCGGCGGGGGTTAGCAAAGCGCGCAAGGGGGCTGGACCAGCCTTGTACCGATTCACCGACATGGGCGCAGGCCCCGGCAGCGGCACGGCCGCAATCGGCCTGGAACGGACGCTGCTGCGTTCGTCGCCGCGACCGGCCTTCGGCCAGAAGGTCGAGGATCTGCGCAGCCGTGCCGGCGAGCTCGACCTCGTCGTCGATCTTGGCCAGCGCATCGGCTCGGCCGAATGGTTCCGCGGTTTCGCTACCTGCGCCGCCCTTTGTTACGCCGCCTGGTCCTTTTTTCCCGGAATCGATCCGATCGCGGGCGCGTCTCCAGCCCCCTTCGCGGACGCCCAGTTCGAGGAATCACGAGCGCTCGCCATCGCTCCGCTCGCTCATGGCGCCGATACCGGCCGCCGAATGGCGCCGACCGACGCCGTCGAGCCGCTCCCCGAAACCCCCGAACGCCCGATCATCGATCTTCGCGCCACGCTCGGCCGAGGCGACGGCTTCGCCCGGGTGCTCGAACGCGCCGGAGTCGGCAGCGCCGAGGCCGACCGGGTCGCCACCCTCGTCGGCGAAGCGGTTCCGATCACCGATCTTCGGCCGGGAACGGTCATCGATCTCACCTTGGGCCGAAGGCCGAACCGGCTGGTCGCCCGGCCGCTCGACAGCTTGAGCCTTCGCGCCCGCTTCGATCTTCGGATCGAGGTCGCCCGGGTCGACGGCCAGCTCCAGCTCACCCGGATCCCGATCGCGGTCGACGAGACTCCGCTTCGGGTCCAGGGCCGGGTCGGCGAAAGCCTCTATCGCTCCGCGCGCGCCGCCGGCGTGCCGGCGCGGATCGTCGAATCCTATATCCGCGCGCTTGCCGGCCAGGTCAGCATTCCGTCCGGCCTCAACTCGAGCGACCGTTTCGACATCATCATCGAGCATCGTCGGGCCGCGACCGGCGAGACCGAGACCGGAAAGCTGCTCTTTGCCGGCCTCGACCGGTCAGGAAGCCGCGACCTGCAGATGATGCAGTGGACGTCCGACGGCCGCTCGCAATGGTTCGAGGCTTCGGGCGTCGGCCGCGAGAGCGGCGGCATGCAGGCGCCGGTTCCCGGCCGGATCACCTCCAATTACGGCCTCAGGATGCATCCCATCCTGGGCTATTCGCGGATGCATCGCGGAATCGATTTCCGGGCCTCGCACGGAACGCCGATCGTCGCGACCACCGACGGCCGGGTCTCGCGCGCCGGCTGGGCCGGCGGCTATGGCCGCCAGGTCCGGATCGCCCATGCCGGCGGCCTTACGACCTCTTATTCCCACATGAGCCGGATCTCGGTCCGCTCGGGGCAGACGGTCAGGCGCGGGCAGGTCATCGGCCATGTCGGCTCGACCGGCCTCTCCACGGGCCCGCATCTCCACTACGAAGTCTATCGCAACGGCGCCCATGTGAACCCGCGTTCGGTCCGATTCACGACCCGCGCGCAATTGTCCGGCGGCGATCTCGCCAGCTTCCGAAGCCGGCTCCGAAGCCTTCTCGCGACTCCGGTCGGCGCGGCTCGCACGGAGCAGCAGGCCGCGGCGCCTGGCGAACCCTCCCGCACCGCGCCCTAGGCGTTCAAGTTCGCCCAGGATTGATTGGCGGCAATGGGGCTTGCGACCCATTGCGGACAGGGCATCAATTGCGGGTCAAACCGGTGAAACGTCGCTCGGGCATCACCTCGGCCGGCCGCTATAGCCGGCGGCCTGTCGAAGCGCGTCGCCATCCATGACATAGCCATTGCTGACGACGGTGACCACCCGGCGGAGCGCGCCGAGTTCGCGGGACGGGTCGCCGTCGACCAGCACCATGTCGGCCTCCTTGCCAACCGCGATCGAACCGGTGCGACGGTCGGCGCCGACGACCCGGGCGGGGAGGATGGTGGCGCTTTGCAGAGCCTCGGCAGGGGTGAAGCCGGCCTGCTGGTAAATTTCCAGTTCGCGGATCAGCTCGATGCCGGAGCCGTCGGTGCCGGCAAGGATCGGCACGCCGGCACGATGCAGCCGGCCGACCAGCTCGACCATCTTCGCATAGCTCTGCCGGTAATCGTCGCGCGTATAACCGTCGACGAGCGGATAGCCTCCGCTGGTGAACACGGCGCGTTCCAGCACCGGCGAGAGGATGCCCATATAGGGCGCGTAGGCCGGGTGCGGCTCGCCGCCGTCCTGGGTCAGGAAACTTTCGAAAATGACGATGGTCGGGTCGACGATCGTCCCTCGGCGGGCGAGGTCGGCGATGAATCCGCTCATCAACGGGCCGTCGAGATCGACATCCCTGAAAAGGCGCGCAGGTCCTTCCATCCGCTGCCGCGTGTTGGCCCGGTCGATGACGTCCGCAGGCATCGATTCCATGACGACGAAGTTGAGGTGAGTGAGCTCGTCATAGCCGGCGGCGACCGCCTCGCTGGGCTTCATTCTTGCGGGGACATGGCCGTGCACATGGAGGCCTAGCCGGTGCGCCTCGGCCGCCACCGGGGCGATCCAGCTCGGGTCCATGCTCGTGTAGAATTTGACCCCCCAAAGGCCGGCTTCCTTGATCCGCCGAACCACGGCAATCGCCTCGTCGACGCTGGTCACGACCTCGGCGCCCTGCGCCGCCAGCGGATCCCTCCTGTCGATGATCACCGAGATGAAGGGCTCACCCATCAGCAGCTCCCCGGCCGCCCTTCGCCTGGTCGCGTCGACGGCGCGGTCGAACGTCGTGCCCGGGCTTCGGAAGCTGGTCATTCCGCTGGCCATGTTCGCAAGCACGTCCCAGTCGCTTCCGATATGCATGTGGCTGTCCCAGATTCCGGGAACCAGCGTCTTGCCGCGGCCGTCGATCACCCGAGCGCCCGCCGGCGCCGGAATCGATCCGGCCGAGCCGATCGCGGCGATCCGCCCGTCCTGTGCAAGTACCGCCCGATCGGCGAGGAACTGCCCCCGGTCGGCGTCGAACAGCTGGACATTGTCGAACAAGATCGGCGCCCGAGCCGCCGGCGTCAGAAAGCGTTGCGCCACCGCTCTCACCTCTGCGGCGGTAGCCGCCTCCTGGGCATCGCGCAGCTGCCTCAATGCGCCCTCATGGCCCTCAGGCAGGGTGGAGATGTAGCCGATCTCGGCGAAATAGTTTCTGTTCTCGTCGAGCCAGACGGGGACCGGAGAGGGCGTCAGCCCTCGGATGAAGGCGAGTTGCACCCTCTTCGGTCCATCTGGGCCCTGGATGGTCAAGGTCTCGCCGAAGGTCATCCGTCCCCGGCCGCTCGGCAGGAAGTCGATGCCCGTCTCGCCTGCCCGGGCGAGCGCCTCGACCAGCGGCGCGTTGGCGATACTCACTCCGCCGGCCGGGATGTACCACCCGCCGGCGGGAGCCTCGCCGCTATCGGTTGCCGTCCTCCAGCTCGCTCGGCCGTTCTCCACCCGATAGAGTTCGGCCGCATCTCCGGACATGGTGACGCCGCGGACCTCGAGCGCCTGGATCGATCCGTCGGGCGCGAACCTGTTCACCTGATCCATCTCGGTGATCCAGCCGCGTAGCTCCTGCGACCAGCGATAGGCGGTGCGCCCGTCGGGCAGCTGCCAGCGCCACTGGTCGCCGTGCTTGCCCGCTTCGGAGACAACGACGTAATGGACCGCGTCGGCCGGAGGCTGGAGCAGCTGTTCCTTGGGAACCGGCGCGGAAGCCGTGGCCGGGTTCTGCGTGTCGTGCGCGAAGACGGCCATCGGGGCGGCGGCGGCAAGCAAGGTGGCAATCAGGATCCGGCGCACTTCTGTCCTCCTAAAATGGGTCTGCGAGGGGTGACATTCCCGAACGGCAAAGGCAATCGCCAGCTGCCGGCCTCCAACGCTTCGGCGAAATGACCACGGAGCTCGCTCAACGCCGCGCCGACGCGAGGCACCTTGCCACCCTGTGCGGGCGTTCGAACGGCCGGAAATATCGCCGCGTGCAGGTTATCCGCGACCGCGCTTTAGCGGGTTGCGATAACCGGATCGTCCTGGCGATCGAGACACTCCATCGCCCGGTCGAAATGGTCGCGCGGGCGCAGCGCCTCCGCCTCGGTTGCGAAGCCATGTTGCCCGAGCAGGTCAGCGATCTCTGCCACGAGCAGCGACACATCCACGCAGGCCCAATCGCCGCTCGAACGCTCCGCCTCCCTGATGACTTGAAGCGAAGCGGCCGCCTGGCCGTTGCGCACGTACAAGCGCGCCAGACGCGCATACCAGAACCTCGGCTGCTCCTCCGGAAACGCGCCCATCGGCCGTCGGGCCTGGGCCAGTCCCTGTCGGTACATGGCCGCGACCGCGGCGACCCGCGCTCGATCTCGGCCGGTGCGGACAGGCAAAGC
>CBIGXQ010000148.1:0-5348 GCA_966193865.1 uncultured Sphingosinicella sp.
ATCGGTAAGCACCGCCATGCCAGGCGGGTCAACTCCCTTCGCCGCGCCTGGCGACGGTGAATCCGGCGAAGGACTGGCTGACGGGCATCAGCTCGAGCGTGTTGATGTTGACGTGCGGCGGCAGGGTCGCGACCCACCACAGGGTTTCGGCCAGATCCTCGGCCGTCATCGGATCCATGCCCGCATAGAGGGCATCGGAAGCGGCCTGATCGCCGCCGCTGCGAACCACGGTGAACTCGGTCTCCGCCATTCCGGGCTCGATCGATGTCACCCTGACTCCGCTGCCGTGGAGGTCGCAGCGCAGATCAAGCGAGAATTGGCGGACGAAGGCCTTTGTGCCGCCATAGACGGCGCCGCCGCGATAGGGGTAGGTGGCGGCGACCGAGCTCAGGTTGATGATCGCGCCCCGGCGCTCGATCAGGCGCGGAAGCAGGGCCCGGGTGATCGCCACCAGGCCGCTGACGTTGGTTTCGATCACGCTCAGGCTGGGCTCCAGATCCGCCTCCTGGAGCGGCTCCATCGGCGGCGCGAGGCCGGCATTGTTGATCAGCAGGTCGACGGCGCGAAACGGCTCGGGGAGTCGGTCGAGCACGGCCTCGACCTCGCCGATCGCGCGCATGTCGAGCGCAAGGCCATGGAAAAGGTCCGATCCCAGCTCCGAGGCAAGGCCGTCGAGCCGATCGCTTCGCCGGCCGGTGCCGATCACCTTCCAGCCGCCGCGGGCGAATCGCCGGGCCGCGGCGGCGCCGAAGCCCGCCGTCGCGCCGGTGATCAGGACCGTCTTCGTCATGGTTCAGTTCTCCCCTGCTCGATCGTCGCCGGTCCTTCCTCGAGCCGCGCCAGGATCCATTCGGCCGCCGCCGGCCAATCGTCGATCCGGGCATGGGCAAAAGGCGCCGGCGGGCTGATCGCCGCCAGCTTGGGCTCCGAGATCATGTGAAGGCGCCACACCTCCGGCGCGTGCCTGGCGACCGATTCATGATGGAAGGAAAGGTCGTCGACGAACACGGTCGCGCTCGGCTTCATCGCCGCGATCAGCTCGGCCACCGGCCGGCCCTTTCCGCCGCTGTTGCACAGGATTCGATGGCGGATGTCGAATCGCTCGAGCTGGACGACCCGGTTGGCGTGATGCTCGTCGCCGATATTGGTGAGGATGACGATGTCGGCGACCTCGCCGATCGCTCGGAGCGCTTCGGCCGCGCCGGGG
Source organism: uncultured Sphingosinicella sp. (assembly GCA_966193865.1). Classification (GTDB taxonomy): domain Bacteria; phylum Pseudomonadota; class Alphaproteobacteria; order Sphingomonadales; family Sphingomonadaceae; genus Allosphingosinicella. The sequence goes on from CBIGXQ010000148.1 coordinate 1,208, forward strand.
ACGATGTGCTGGCGATGCATCTCGGCGGCGAAGAAGGCGTCGAGCAGCGGCCATATCTGCTCGCGGTCGACCGGCCGTCCGTCGGAATCGCGAACGGCGTCCTGGAAGCCGGGCGAATCGAGAACGAAGACCAGCCCGTGCGCCTCGTCCAGCCATTCGGCAAAATGACGACCGAAATGGAGGAGCACGTCGTCGCAATCGCTGATCAGGAGCGGCTTCAACGCTCGAGCTCCCGGCGGGCGTCGACGAGCGCCGTCGGCGGCACGTCGAGAGCCTCGGCGCAGGCGACCAGATCGGGCTCGTGCCCTTCCAGGAAACGCAGGCTTTCGGCCAGGAAATCGGGAGCCTCGATCCGGGTCCGGAGGGTGTCCGGAGTCAATCCGGTCAAAGCGAGGAAGCGCGAGGCGCGGCCATCGTCGCTCAGAGTCCAGCCGAGCGCTCCGAGCGCAAGCGCCTCCGGATTTGTTTCCTTATTCATCTTCATCGCTTAAGCAGCGCCGGTGGGACAAAAAATCCTGGTTGTCGAGGACAACGAGCTCAATCTGAAGCTGTTCTGCGACCTTCTGCGGGCCCATGGGTTCGAGGCGGAGCCGGTTCGCGACGGCAGGGAAGCGCTCGACCGGGCGCGGGCCTTCGTCCCCGATCTCGTCGTCATGGACATCCAGATGCCGCACGTCAGCGGCCTCGAATTGATCGAGCAGATGAAGGCCGATTCCGACCTGAAGGCGATGCCGATCATGGCGGTCACCGCTTATGCGGCCAAAGGCGACGAGGAGCGGATCCGCGACGCCGGCGCGGAGGGCTATGTCTCGAAACCGATCTCGGTGATTCGGTTCGTCGAAGCCGTCCAGGGGCTGCTCGCCGCCTCTGAGTCGCGGCGGCAGAAGACCGAAACGAAAGAAGCGGCCTTGCCCGGAGGCGAGACCGCTCCTGAAAGCTGAGACTCTCTCCCGATCGGCGGGAGGCAAGGCAAAGCCCGACGGCGCTTCGCCGTCAGGCGCGACTCACTTGATCTTGGCTTCCTTGAACTCGACGTGCTTGCGCGCGACCGGATCATATTTCCGGAAGGTCATCTTCTCGGTGATGTTGCGCGGATTCTTCTTGGTCACATAATAGAAGCCCGTGTCGGCAGTGCTGACGAGCTTGATCTTGACCGTGGTCGGCTTGGCCATGACAGCCTCTTTTCAAAGGGATGCGAAAAAACGAAAAAAGCGGCGCAGCCGCCGCCCTTGTCCGGGACGCCTCTGACGACGTTGCGCGATTCTGTCAAGGCCAAGACCCGTCCGACCGTCAGACGCCGGTCCGCCTCGGGCTGCGATCCGCTCGCCCGCCCCAGGATTTAACAAAGCGGTAACCATAAGAGCGCATCCTCGCCTTTCGAGGCCCAGGGGGGAGCGACGGCGATGCATCGGCAACATGACGGCATGCTCGTGGTGAAGGCGGAGCTTCGCGACCGCCTGGAGACGCTTCAGGAGGCGGGACGCCGGATCGAGCTTCGCGACCTGGTCCAGGGCCTGACGTCGATCCGGACGATGGCGGCAGCCTATGGCATGACCCCGGTCGTCTGCCTCGCCGAAGCGTTCGAGCGGGCGATCCGCACCCAGCCCCGAGGCTGCCCTGCAGGACTTTATTTCAATTGCCTTCGCGACGCGATCGGCTGCGAGCGATCGGACGCCGCGGCCGGTGAATCCTGTCTTGCCTCGGTCGCGGTCCGCCTCGGCCCCTGATCCGACCTTCGCTGCCGTCGGCGCCCTGTTCAGAAGACCGCGTCGAGCAGGCCGAAGACGATCAGAAGAACGACCACGAGGCCGATCAGGAAGACGATTCCGACGAGACGCAGCATGACGGCCTCCGAAGATGTGGCCCTTCCTCAACGAGCCCGGTTCGGCGGCGTTCCCACGGCCGTTCAGGCGCTGGAGTCCGCCTGAGCATCCTCGTCTCCACCCATCGCCAGGTTCGCCACCATCCAGTCGTGGAAGATCTTCACCGGCCGCCGCTTCAGCGCCGATCGGCGGCAGACGAACCAGTAGCTGTAGGGACTCTCGACCTTTTCATCGAACAGCCTGATCAGCCGGTCGTCGTTCGAGCCGGCGAGGTGGCTTTCCAGCATGATCGCCACGCCGAGCCCCTGGGCGGCGGCGTCGAGGATGAGCTGGCCCGAATCGAAATGGTCGATCGACAGCGGCTGCAGATTGGGCTCGCCGACCGCCTCGCACCAATAAGCGAAGGATTCCGGCATGTCGCGATGGAGAAAGACGGTCGTCCGGGCAAGATCGGCCGGGGAACGGATCGGCTCGGGGCCGAGGCGGAGCGCTCGCGATCCGATGGCGATCACCCGGTTGCTGTCGATCCTTCGCGCATAAAGCCCCGATTCGACCTCGGTCGTGATGGCGATGGCGGCGTCGAGCCCCTCGTCGAGCCGCGCGAGCCGGTTGGCGCCGGTGTCGATATCGATGTGAAGCTCGGGATGCTCGGCGCGAAGGATGGGCAGGCTCGGCATCAGCCGCTGCGACGCGAACAGCGACGGAACGGCCAGTCGAAGCCTCAGCATCTCCCGGTCGCCAGTGGCCCTTTCCATGGCGCGTTCGAGCGCCTCGACCGCCGGCCCCACTTCGGCGAGAAGCCGCTCGCCGTCGAGATTGAGATGGACCGACTGGTGCCGCCGCTCGAACAGGGGATAGCCGATGAACCGCTCGAGCGACTGGATCCGGCGGGTCAAAGCCGGCGACGAAAGCGACAGCGCCTCGGCCGCGGCCTTGACCGAGCCGAGCCGGGCGGCGTGGACGAAGGCCTCGACCGCGATCAGCGGCGGCAGCCGCTTCACGGCCGCGCGTCCGAAGCGCGTCTTGTGCGGCGCACAGGACGATCCTCGCCGTGTGACAGCTTCCCAAGAGCGGTGACTGAGTGCAATCCGTGCATCTGTAACGCCGCTCTTCGCACTTGCACAAAAACTGTGCAACCGCAATAAAGACCCTGCCTTTCAGGCATCCTCTCCTAAACTTTTCAGGCCGGCCTTCGGGTCGGCCCTTTTTTTGCCTGCGTGACTGCCGCGGTCCCGATCGGCCGTCGGCCGGATGTGCCGCATCCACCCCCGATCCCGCAGCCGATCGGCGATCAATTTGAACTGGCGCTTTGACCAGCCGTTGTGGGTACCTATGTGGGGGCCAGCAACAAGGCGGATGGCGGATGGCTGACGAAGAACGCAAACCCAGGCGGCTTCAGGTCGCGACGATGCGGCCCGAAGATAGCGGTCGCGGGATCGCCAGGCTGCCGCGGGCGATGATGGCCGAGCTTGGGGTCGCCGAAGGCGACGTCGTCGAGCTGATCGGCAAGAGATCGACTCCGGCCCGGGTCGTCGGCCCCTATAGCGAGGACGAGGGTCTCGAGATCATCCGTCTCGACGGACTCCAGCGCGCCAATGCCGAGATCGGCTCAGGCGACTTCATCGAGCTTCGCAAGGCCGAGTCCAAGCCCGCCCAGCGGGTCGTTTTCGCGCCCGCCCAGAAGAATCTTCGTCTTCACGGCTCGTCCCATGCGTTGAAGCGAAGCTTCGGAATGAAGCCGCTCACCGCGGGCGACATCGTCGCCACCACCGGGCAGCAGCAGATCGTTCGCGGCGACATTCCTCCGGAGCTTCGCCAGATGCTTTCCGCGCCGGCTTTCTCGCTCCAGGAGATCCGGCTTCTGGTCGTTTCGACGGCGCCCAAGGGCATCGTCCATATCGACGCCAACACGGAGATCGAGCTCAGGCCGGAATATACCGAGGCGAAGGAGACCCGCCGGGCCGACGTCACCTATGACGACCTCGGCGGCATGGGCAGCACGATCGACCAGCTTCGCGAGATGGTCGAGCTCCCCTTGCGCTATCCGGAGATCTTCGAGCGGCTCGGAGTCGATCCGCCCAAGGGCGTCCTCCTCCACGGCCCGCCCGGCACCGGCAAGACCCGGCTCGCCCGCGCCGTCGCCAACGAAAGCGATGCCAGCTTCTTTCACATCGCCGGCCCGGAAATCATGGGATCGGCCTATGGCGAGAGCGAGAAGAGACTCCGCGAGCTGTTCGAGGAAGCGGCCAAGGCGTCGCCTTCGATCATCTTCATCGACGAGATCGATTCGATCGCGCCGAAGCGCGGCCAGGTGACCG